>JANYDN010000044.1 GCA_025363585.1 Verrucomicrobiota bacterium
TATCTCACGCCAAGCCGGGCCAAGGCCATCCAAGGGGGCAAAGACCGCCGGCGTGTCGTTTCACCGAACGGTGGGATCCGATGTCTGGTTCCCGATACACGTTCCCGCCTTCTTGGCCGGCCTTGGTCCCCCTTGGCGTGAGAGAATTCCCATGCCGCGACCGCAGGGTTCCGTCCCGGCTCGGTCGGGAATGCTTGGATTCTCGGCGTCTTGGCGCCTTGGCGTGATACCCAATCAAGTTCTTACTGCATCGATACGGCTTAGGCGCATCGCACGGGGGCCGTGTGGCCGCCGCGGTGACGCGGTGGACGTAGCGCGGGCGTCTCGCTTTAGCCTCGCTCCGACGAGCAAGCGCGCCTGCGTTTGCTTGACGAGAGCGAGACAAGGAAAGCCGCGCGACCCTTGGCATCACTCCCCGGCACCCACCGGACGGATCTTCTCCAACTCCCCCGTCGTCCATGCCGAAGCCCGATCGCCGGTCTGCGCCCGCGCCCGGCCCACCGCGGCGGGCGTGACCGCCGCGGAGTTGTTGCCGAAATTGCTTCTTATATAAGTCAGCACGTCCGCGATCTGCGCGTCTTCCAAGCCGCCCATGGAGGGCATGGGCACCGCGTCCCCGCCGCCATAGTCCTGACCCGCCACGCTCACCGGTCCCTGGAGTCCGTTGAGCACGATCCGGACGAGACGGTCGGAACCGCCACGGACCCACTCGCTCCCGACGAGCGGCGGATAGACGCCGGGCAAGCCCTTGCCCTCGGGTTGGTGGCACGGGAGACACGCCATCTCATAGATCGCGGCGCCGGGATGGGCCGCCACGCGCGGCGCTCCCGCGAGTTGCTTTAGATAGTCCGACTGCACCGCGCTCCCGCCGAACGACAGTTTCCCCGCGGCGAACGGCACCGCCCAAAGCGGTTGCAACGCCCGGGCACTTTGGCGAATCGCATAGTCAAGGAACGGATCGCGAACGGACTCGAGCGCCGCGGTCGTCACCGCCACCGACTCCGCTTTCGGGATATAAGTCGCCGCCACCACGGCCTCGAGCCGCACGCGGGGATTCGGATCGCGCGCCGCACCGGCCAAAATCTTCAGGGCGTCCGGAAGCTTCTCGCCCCATGCACCCGCCACGCGCGCGCCATACGCTCGTACCCGCGGATCCTTCGCCGCCAAAAGTCGCGCCACCAATTCCGGCCGCGCTGCCTCGTGGGCCTCGAACACGCCGGTCGCTTCCAACAACAAGCGTTCCGCGTCGGGAACCGTGGCATCCAATTTGCCGACCCAGCGGTCCGCCGCCGCCAGCACTTCCGCGCGAGAACCGTCGAAGAGCAATCGCTTCGCCTGGTACCGCGTCCAGCGCTCCGGCGAACGCAGTTGGTCCATCAATTGCCCCGGCGACATCGACGCCAGATCAGGCTGGACCACGCGCGCGCGCCCCTTCGCCGTCACGCGCCAGATGCGTCCGTGGGTGCGGTCGCGCCGCGGGTCGGCGTAGCTCGCCTGGTAATGCCCGATGATCGGGTTGAACCAGTCCGCGAGATAGATCGCGCCGTCGGGCCCCACTCCCACGTCCACCGGGCGGAACGACGGCGTCGACGACTTCAACAGCTTCGGCAATTGGGTCGTCTTGAACCCCGCGCCCGCGTCCTCGAACCGGTGCAACTCGACCACCGCGCCGAAATACCCGCCGATCAACGCGCAGCCCTGGATGTCGTCCGGCATCGCGCGGGTACCTATGATGTCGATCGACGTCGTCTTGGGCGAGGTGTCGAACAACGGGCCGACGGAATGATATTGCTCCGGCGAATTGGCATAGGACACGTCGGCCGACGTCGACGAACCGCTCCCGGACGGGCTCGCGCCCCGCACCATTCCCGGCACGGTCCAATATCCCTGCGGACGGTCGCCCGACTTGTGAAAGACCTGGCCGTAATCGTCGAAAGCCACGCCCCAGCAATTCGCGCCGGCCATCCCGCCGCCGAAGAACCCGTCGAGCCGCAACGTCCGCGGCCGGAGGCGCCACACCGCCGCGCGATCGAGACGGGAGATTCCCCACGGCGTTTCGACGCGCGAGAACGCGTGCAATCCCTGGGTGAACCAAAGGCTGCCATCCGGGCCGTGCGCGATCGAGTTCACCAACTGGTGCGTGTCGCCGACCCCGAAGCCACCGAACACCACGCGCCGCTCGTCGGCCTTTCCGTCCCCGTCGGTGTCGCGCAGGTGGACGATCTGGTCGAAGTCGCAGACATAGATGCCGCCGTCGCCCGGCTCCACGCCCTGCACCATCGTGAGTCCTTCCGCGAACCTGACCACGCGGTCCGCCTTCCCGTCGCCGTCCGTGTCTTCCAACCTCAATATATAATCCGACGGCGGCGCGCTCGCCCGCGTCTGCGGGTACGTCGGCGAGCAGGCGACATACAATCTACCGCGCTCGTCCCAGGCCATCTGCGTCGGCTTCACCACGCCCTCGCGTTCGGAGGCGAACAGGTTGACCGCGTAACCCTCGGCGGGCGCGAACGTCGCCAGTTCCTCCTCCGGCGACATCGCGGCCGTCTCGGCCTGGGAATGGATCGCCGGTTGAACGATCGCCGGCGGTGGAGTTTCCCCGCGCGCCATCGAGTGGATCCGCGTCTCGACCGCTTCCATGAGCGGGCGTTGGCGTTCGAGCGTTTCCTTCAAAGAGGGTTCGTTCCCGACCGACTTTCCGAACGGCTGGGAAATGCGGTCGCCGTATGCAAACGACCAATTCGAGGGACGCCAACAATCATACCAGAGGCGGTTCTTCTCCACGATCGCGGCACGCAACGCGCCGGTCGTGATCCCGTCCGCTCCTTTCGCGCCCAGTTGGCGGCCGATGATCGCCGCGACCTCGCGCAAGCCCGCGGGCCCGAGATGGATGCCGTCCTCGGTTAGGCGCGGCGCGCCCGCACGGCGCGAGGACAGCGGGTTATATAAGTCGACGAACACGATGTCGCGCCGCGCCGCGATATCACGCACCGCGGCGGCATAAGCAGCGACGTCTGTATTGCGTTGGGTGAGATTGGGCGCGTCCGGAGCAAGCGGACGTTCGAAAGGCATCGGGGACACCAGCACCAACCGGCGGGTCCGCGTCGCGAACTGGTCGAGCAACCGGTGGTACGCCGCCGTGAATTCCGGCAACCGCGCGGTGCCGTCGAGCGCCTCCATCTGGCCGAACTGCGCGACCACGATCGTCGCACCCGCGTGTTCCAACTGCGGTCCCCACGCGCCGAAGTTCAGATCGCGCCACTGCTCGTACACGGTGTCGGCTTCCCAGGCCATCGACCGGAACCGGGGCGTGCGGTCCGCGAAGCCCGCCGCGAGGACGGCCTCGAGTTCACCCGCCTTGCCATCGCGCACGAAATTCTCCTGTCCCACGAACGCCACGACCTCGTTGTCCTCCAGCCCGAACTTTCCATGGGTGGCAAAGGGCGGCGTCGCCGGCCTCGGCTGCGCGTCCCCGAAACGGCCGAGGATTTCGGCCTCCGGCGGGATGGCCGGTTCCGGCAGGTCCTCGATCTCGATGTTCCTATACGAGACCTCCGCCTTGTTCGCGCCGTGGATCTGCAACGCGATCAGGCCCGTCGCGTCGATGTTGGCCTCGCGTTCCACCCACACCGCGGTCCGTTGCCCGTTCAGGGTGAGCACGACCTGGCGCCCGATCGCCTCGATCTCATAGAGGTTCCAATCGCCGGGCTTCTCGACGCGCGCCACGAGGTTCGTGTCGGCCTTGGCGAGGACGCGGTTTCGTCGCGACTCGTCGTAGAGGCATCCGGAAAAGCCGGCTCCGAGATCGGCCTGGAAGCCGGACATCTCGTTCGACGGATTCGCGATGCGTTTGCTGCGGAACTGCACGCCGCCGTTCACGAAGCCCTCGGTGCCGACCAACTTGTATTCGAGACGCAGGCGGAAATTCGCGTGCGGCTTGGTGGTG
This sequence comes from Verrucomicrobiota bacterium, assembly GCA_025363585.1. Taxonomy (GTDB): domain Bacteria; phylum Verrucomicrobiota; class Verrucomicrobiia; order Limisphaerales; family UBA9464; genus UBA6176. The sequence continues at coordinate 3,947 of JANYDN010000044.1, forward strand.
GCGAGGAACTCGTTGCGGGGATTCCCGGCGAGCGACCCGCCGACGATCGCGCCGTCGCGGATGCGCCAGACGCCGTTGGTGTCGCCTTCCCAGCCGTCGAACGATTTCCCGTCGAACAAACGCACCGGCGCGGCCCCGAGCCATCCCGCGAACGACGCGAGCAGCCACGGCAGAAGGAATCGTTTCATGGAAGGCCCGAGCGTATGCCGCACCGCCGAGCGCGGGCAATCCCCGGGCATGGCGCCTGTAGGCCGCGTGCCCCCACGCGGCGTTCGTTTCGGCGCCGGGTTCGGGGGACCCGGCCTACAGTTCCGCCACGCTGTAGGCCGCGTGCCCCCACGCGGCGCCAGCTTCCGCGCCGGGTCGGGGGACCCGGCCTACATTCACTCCGCTTTCGGCACCAACCGCACCAGCGCGGCATCGGTGTTGTCCCACCATTTCGATCCCCATTCCAAAATGTATAAGGCCCCGTCCGGACCGAAACGCACGGCGATGGGACGCTTGAACACTTGGTCTTCCGCCACGCGCTCCATGCGTTCCAATCGATCCCCTGCGTCGAACCACGCCGCCCAGATCCGGCTCCGCTCCCAATCCCACAGGACCACGGCGCCGTCGTATCTCGCCGGCCAACGCGTCGCCGATGCGGGATACGCCGCCGCATGGAAGACCGGACCCGCCATCGCCGAACGCGCGCCCGCGCCGAGCACCGGCCATCGCGTCGACGGTCCCGGCGGATACCAGATCGCCGCCGGACGTGCCGGGGGCAATTCGCGCAGCCCCGTGTTGTTGGGCGATTCGTTGACCGGATGGGCGGGATCGAACGGCGCGCCGGATTCCCGCGTCGCGAAATCGAAGGCGATATAAGGTCGGTTGTCCGCGACGAAGAACGGCCATCCGAAATTGCCCGCCGTCCGGGTCACGTTGAATTCGTCGAAGCCGGCCGGGCCACGCTTCGGATCCGGTTGCACGGCGTCCGGCCCGACGTCGCCCCAAAACAACCGGCCCGTCGGGCGATCCACGGCGATCCGGAACGGATTCCGCACGCCCATGACATATATTTCCGGCAGGGTCTTCGGCGTTCCCGGGGGAAATAGGTTTCCCTTGGGTAGGGTATAAGTCCCGTCGTCCCCGGGATGGATCCTGAAAATCTTCCCGTGCCAATCGGCGCTATTGCCGGCCGTGCGTCGGCTGTCGTTCAACTCCTTTGCAGGCCGGCCGTCGTGCGGCGCGAACCCCTCCGAATTCCCGGCGAGGGTATAATCCCCGACGCCGAGCAACAGGTTGCCGTCGCCGTCGAAATCGAGTCCGCCGCCCGAATGGTTGGGCTTCGGCATCAAGGTCGGTATGCGCAGCAACACGCGCTGCGAGGCCGAATCGAGGACACCGTTGGTCAACGCGAACCGCGACAACCGGTTCTCCGGCACGCCCGGCGTCGAGTGATATAGAAAGACCCGGTGGTTGGCCGAGAATCCGGGATCTAGGACCAATCCAAGGATGCCGTCCTCGGGTCCGGTGAACACGTCGAGTTGCCCGATCCCGGTTGCCGTCCCCTTCCCCGGATCCCAGCACCGCAGTTGTCCGCGACGCTCGGCGACGTAGACGCGCCCGTCGGCGGCGACGTCCATCGCGATGGGTTCGTTCCATCCGGACGCAAGCACCTCCCGGCGCAGCGGCGGTTCGGCCAAGGCAGGGAGTGCCGCAAGAGCCAACGCGACCACGCGCAACAAGCCCCCGCGCGAAGCGCTTTTGGAGTGCGGTGGGAAGGAGCGGAGCGACGCCACACCGCTTTGGAACCGGAACCACGGAGAGGAAAACGAGGATCGAGGAAAGCGGCGTGGCGTCCCGTCCGACGGGACTTCCCGCCGCAGTCCAAGGCGCTTCGCGCGGCCGACGGGTCGCGGGCTCACCGTTCCCCGGGCTTCGGGATGTCGTTCACGAACTTCAACACCGCGTCCATCAGGATCTCGCCGGTCTGCTCGCCCAGCGACACCTGCGAGACGTAGCCGTATCGTTCGAAACTCCCGAAATCGACCCGCGTCAGGATATAGCCGAACGAATCGTTGGTGAGCCCGAACAATAGGTTCGGTTGCCCGCGCATCTTGCGCTTCAAATAATACCCGATGTTCGGCAACGCCTCGCCCGGGATCGACACGATCTGCGCCTTGCCAAGGTTTACCACGTTGAGCGTCGTGGAAACCCGCCCGTCGTCGTCGGTCTTCAGCCCGAGCGGGCTCGACTTGAGCACGGCCAACAGACGCGGCGATTCGATCGGGAACGAAATGGGCCGGGCAAAGACCCGGAGCCCGGGGTCCGTGTCGATCGGGGCGTCCGCCGCGATCCGCAGCACCTCGTCACCGAGCACGCGGCCGATGCGCTGGCACTCCTCCCAGTCATTGGCCTCGCCGCCGCCGGGCCGGCGGTTGTCCGCGGTGACCATCCCTCCCTGCGCCGAGTTCATGAAGATCCCGGTGCCGCCGCCCTTCTCCGCGATGCGGTCGCACAACGGCCCGATGATGTCGGGACTGCAGATGCCGCGCGAGCTTCCGATCACCTCCGGATGGACCGCGTAGTTCACGAGCGTCGCGAACGGCTTGCCATCGGTGTCCACGCACTGGATCACGCCACAGCGCGGGTCATATAAGTCGGGCGCGTAATAGTTATAGGCGATCTTGCCCTTGGCCTCGCCCGACGCGATGCGGAGTCCCGCGGGCCGGAGATGGTCGACGGCCTCGCGGATCGTCGCCGCGGCATCCTTCACCAGGCGGTCGAGATACGGCAGGTCGGCGGCCGTGCCTCCCTTGCCGTCGGGAAACCCATAGCAATCCGGCGCGCTGTGCGTGTGGGTGGCGCCGATGAGGATGTTGGTGCCCGGAATCGACGGGACCAGCGCGCGGATGCGGTCGCCCAGCACTTTGGGAAACCCGAGGAAATCGACCGACACGAACGCGACGCGCGTGCCGTCCTGCTCGAGGACGAGCGCGCGGACCCTGAGATCGCCGTTGCGGACGGTGGCCGCATGGGACGGCCCGACGCCGCCGGAGACCGGAAGCAAGGGGTTCGGCGTGACGTCTTTCGTGGCGATGCCGGCGCGAAACGCGGCCTC
>JANYDN010000139.1 GCA_025363585.1 Verrucomicrobiota bacterium
GACGGCGAGCCGGGCGCGCGAGCGGACACGATCCGGACCGGTTGTGCGGCCGCGCGGAATGCAAGGCCCAGCGCCAACGCGAACACGCCGAGGACGAAGGTGGGATTGCCGGGGGGATTCATGGAACGTTGTCGAGGGTGCGGCGGCAACGTGGCGGAACCGCTGTAGTTTACAAGTGTAATTTAAACGACGCTCTCCGCCATTGTCCCCGGTGACCCGTGCATGGAAGCTCGGCGCCGTCACCCGTCGCATTCCCTCCATGAAACGCCTCGCCAAGCTCCTGTTCGTCGTCGGTCTTGCCGCCTCGTTCGCGGCCCGTGCTTTCGCCGCCGATCTTCCCGCGGAGATCCCCCTGTGGTCCGGAACCGCACCGGGATCCGAGGGCAAGACGGAGCCGGAAAACGTCCGCGTCACCGATGCCGGCGACCACGTCGTGACCCGCGTGCATCGTCCCACGCTGACGCCGTTCCTGCCCACGGCCGACCACGCGAACGGGACGGCGATCCTCGTGATCCCTGGCGGCGGCCACCGCGAGTTGTGGATGGACCACGAGGGCTATTCCGCGGCGCGGATGCTCGCCGCGCACGGGTACGCGGCCTTCGTGTTGAAGTACCGGTTGGCGCGCGAACCGGCGTCGACGTACCGGATCGAAGTCGAGGCGCTCGCCGACACGCGGCGCGCGATCCGCACCATCCGCGGCCGCGCCGACGAATGGCACGTCGATCCGGCGCGCGTGGGCGCGATCGGGTTTTCGGCGGGCGGAGAGTTGGTGTGGCTCGCGTCGTCGCGCCACGACCCGGGCGACAAGGAATCGGTGGACCCGATCGAACGCCAACCGTCGCGCCCATCGTTCCTCGGGTTCATCTATCCCGGGCGCTCGGGCGACATCCAGCCGACGGCGGACACGCCTCCCGCGTTCATGGCGTGCGCGTACGACGATCGGCAGGACATCGCGGAGGGATTGGCGGAAGTCTACCTGCGATTCAAACGGGTCGGTGCGCCCGCGGAACTCCACGTGTACGGGAGCGGCGGGCACGGCTTCGGGATCAGGGCGGCGAACGCCCGGCCGGCCGGACAATGGCTGTCGCGGTTCGAGGAATGGTTGGCCGACCGCAAACTTGCCGGGACGAAGTAAGGTCGGCCGGTTTCGGGGGTTTTACAGAAGGGAAGGAAGGAAACGAAGGTGGGGCGGACTGAAACGGAATTCCGTGCCGACTCCTCCGTTCGATGACGTTCGTCCAACGGGCGCATGCCCCGCGGTGCGGCTTCCCCCACCTTCGTTTTCTTCGTTCCCTTTTGTAAAAATCCCGCACCAGCAAGGCGAGCCCCGGGATTGGACACTTGAATGTTGGCGGTTCCGCATCCCTATTGTGCGCGCGATGGGCAACGAACTCCGGGATTCACACGGGCGGGTGATGCGCGACCTTCGGGTCAGCATCACCGACCGTTGCAATTTCCGTTGCCTCTACTGCCTCCCGGAGACCGAGGAGGCGGCGAACTTCTACCGCTCGAAATGGGACGCCGCCCGCAACCCGCGTCCTGCCGCGCTCGAACCAATCCGCTACGAGTGGAAACCAAAAAGCGACTTGCTCGCCTACGAGGAAATCGAGCGCGTCGTGCGCATCGCCGTCTCGCTTGGCGTCGAGAAGGTGCGGTTGACCGGCGGCGAACCGTTGCTGCGACGCGACGTCCCGAAGTTGGTCGCGGGCATCGCCGCGATCGACGGCGTGCGCGACCTCGCGATGACGACGAATGGTTTCATGTTCGCGCGCCACGCCGAGGCCCTGCGGGCGGCGGGATTGCGGCGGGTGAGCTTCAGCATGGATTCGCTGGATCCGGCGAACTTCAAGCGCATGACCGGCCGCGACGGCCACGCGGAGGTGCTCGAGGGAATCGACCAGGCACGCGGGCTCGGATTCGCGCCGGTGAAGGTCAACGCCGTGGTGATCCGCGGAATGAACGACCACGAGATCGAGGCGCTCGCCGCGTTCGCGCGCGACCGCGACCTGTCGTTCCGATTCATCGAGTTCATGCCGCTCGATTCGAGCCGCGCGTGGCAGAAGGATCTGGTGGTTCCCGCGCGTGAGATCCTCGCGCGGCTGAAGGCGGCGTTCGGACTCGTGCCCGTGGACCAATCGACGAACCCGAGCGAGACGGCCCGTCGCCACGCGTTTCCGGACGGGCGCGGCGAGATCGGGTTGATCGCGCCGGTCTCCGAACCCTTCTGCGGGCATTGCAACCGTCTTCGGCTGACGGCCGACGGCAAACTCCGGACCTGCCTGTTCAGCATGGAGGACCACGACCTGCGACCCCTGTTGCGCGGCGGCGCGACCGACGCGGCGATCGCGGCGCGGTTGGTGGAAATCGTCCGCGGCAAGGAAGCCGGCCACCGCATCGGGCAACCCGACTTCGTGCAACCGCAACGCACGATGAGTTGCATCGGCGGCTGACGCGCACGCGCCGACGCTTGCCGTCCGCGACGCGATGCGGAAGCGTCCCGGCCGGCCCGAATCAAAAGCGATGCCATCGGATCCCATCCCCCTCAGTCCCGAAGACCGGCGTTCGTTGGAGCGTTTCGCCGGGACGTTCACGTCTTCGGTTCGGACGCGTGCGGAATCGATGGTGGCGCGCGGCAAGGTGACGTCGCCCGCGCGGTCGGGACCCAAGGCCGCGATCACCGCGCGGGTCGGCGGCCCGGCCGGCCAATCCGTGTCGCTTTCGAAGCGGAATCGCGATTTGTGGGTCGGCACGTGCACGTGTTCGGTCGCGCATTACTGCGTCCATTGCCTCGCCGTGGCATTGGCGGCGCTTGAATCGCCGGAAGCGCGGACGGTCGCGCCGCCCCGCGCGACCGCGGCCCCGAAGGAACGCCCGTTGATGGACGCCCTGGGCGAGGGGCTCGGGCGCCCGCCGTTGGCTTTCGAGGCAAAGTACGTTTCCAAAATCGAGCAACTCCACAAGCGGGCACACAGAAACGGCACGGTCACCCTTTATGAACTCGCCGCGATGCAGGCGAGCGTGCCGCTGCCGGCGGACAGCATGGTTCGCTGGCACGAGCACCGGCCCTGGCCCGAGTTTCCCGAGTCGCCGGTGGATTTCTGGTTCGCCCTCGCGCACTTCGCGCGGAGCGACAAGCGCGCCGACCCGCCGGAGTTCATGGGCGCCATCGCGCGGGTCCGGACGCCGTCGCGGGAACTCACCGCGTATTGGAAGGAACTCGCGACCGAGGAATGGATGCGCCGACTCGATGCCGATTCGGGACGCGACGAGATTGCGGACGACGCGGGCGCGGCGGTCGTTTCCACGAGGGAGATCCGTCTGGTCCTCGCGGCCAAGAATCCGGAGGTGCATTGGCGGACGGGACCCGACGCGCCGTGGCAAAAGGCCGGGCCGCGGAAATTCGACGCCTTCGCGAAAGACTACGTTCGCGGTGCCTGGAACCTCGCGCCCGGGTTCGAACGACTCTGGATGGCCATCCTCGACCAATGGCAACACAGCTCCAACCGAACGCTTTCCTACGTTGATCCCCACGCGCAACACGGCTGCTTCCTCGAGGCCGTCCGCCGACTGCCGACCGATGACGCGACGCTCGCCGCGGTGTGGTCGGCATCGGGAGCGCCATTGCGTCGTCCCACCGAGCCGCTCGTCTGGCGCGCGACCGCGCCCGAGACCGACGACGGGGAGTACGAGTTCCAAGTCGTCGAACCGGACGGCACGCCCTTGTCGAAGATCGTCGCCCAATTGAACAAGCGGAACGGGATCGTCCTCACCCCGACGACGCTCTGGAGCGTGCGACTGCCGGGTGACATGCTCGACCTCACCGCAAGCAACCGCGTCCCGGCCCCCGCGATCGAATCGGAACCCGGCATTCGTTTCGTGCGGCGCCTGGGAATCCCGCTTCCCGCGCGGATCGCGGACCGCGCCAAAGTCGTGGTGCTCGGGGTCAGGATCGACTGCGAGGTCATCGTCGCCCGGCCGGGAACGGGCACCCCCGATCGGTTGCGGATGGACGTCAACGCGATCAACCCCGACGGGGCACGCGAGGAACGCCTGTTCCAACATGGTTGGTCCCAAGGCATGCGCGAGCAACCGAAGACCGACGGATTGGTCGTCGTGGATCGCGACGCGCTCGGCCGGGCGGCGGCGCACTTGGCGCGGATCGATGCCCAGTGGGACCTGTTCGCCTCGGGTTGGACGACGAGGATCGGTCCCGATTTTCCGGCGCGCTTCGCCGAGTGGATTCGGACGGTTCCTCCCGGCACGGAGCTCGGATTGTCGCCCGACCTCGAGAGCCTCCGCAGCGATCCCCTCCACGCGGAGATCTCGCTCGAGTGCACGCCGGTGGGCATGGATTGGTTCGACCTCGCGATTCGCGTCGACACCGGGGGCGAGGAGCTGACGCCGGAGGAAATCCAACTCCTGATGGCGGCCAAGGGTGGCTACGCGCGGCTGGGCGCGAAGGGATGGCGACGGCTTGAGTGGAACCTCGACGACGAAGGCGAGCGTCAACTCGCGCGGCTCGGCCTCGACGCGCGGCAACTCGACCCGACGCCACAACGCGTCCACGCGCTCCAGTTGGCGGACGACGCCGGATCGCGGTTCTTCGGGGCCGAGCAGGCCGAGGAGATCCGCCGGCGGGCGGGCGAGATCAAGGCACGGGTGTCGCCCGCGGTCCCGGCTGCGATCACGGCGACGCTCCGTCCCTACCAGATCGAGGGCTTCCACTTCCTCGCGTACCTTTCGGCGAACCGCTTCGGCGGCGTGCTGGCGGACGACATGGGACTCGGGAAAACCGTGCAGACGCTGGCGTGGATCGCGTGGCTCCGCGAAAACCCCGCCGACGGCGACGCCGCGCCGCGCCGCACGCTGATCGTCTGTCCCAAGAGCGTCGTGCCGAATTGGAAATCCGAGGCGGAACGTTTCCTGCCCGGTTTCAAGGTGGTGGCGTGGGCGGGCGACGCGGAGGGAAACTTCGCGGAGGCCATCGCAGGGTGCGACGCGTTGGTCGTGAACTACGCGCAGTTGCGGATCCTGTCGGAGCGGGTCACGGGCGAGGAATGGCTGGCGGTGATCGCGGACGAGGCGCAGGCCATCAAGAATCCGGACTCACAGACCGCGCAGTCGCTGAGGCAGGTCCGGGCCGCGCACCGCCTCGCGCTGACCGGCACGCCGATCGAGAACCGCCTGCTCGACCTTTGGAGCCTGATGGCGTTCGCGATGCCCGGCGCGTTGGGATCGCGCGCGCAATTCAACCGCTCGTTCGGCAAAGCGGCGGACGCGAACGCGCGCCGACGCCTTTCCTCGCGCCTTCGGCCGTTCCTGCTCCGGCGGACGAAATCGCAGGTGGCGACGGACCTGCCGCCGCGGATCGAGGAAGACATCCACTGCGAGTTGGAAGGCGTGCAGAAGGCGCTCTACGGGGCCGAATACAAGCGGGCGCGCGCGATGCTGCTGAACCTCAAGACGAGCGCGGACCTCGACGCGATGCGGTTCCATTTCCTCACCTCGTTGCTGCGCTTGCGCCAGATCTGTTGCCACGCGGCACTCGTGGACGAACGGCATCGGGACGAACCGTCGGCAAAGCTCGAGGCATTGCTGGACGTGCTCGAACCGTTGGTCGCGGAAGGGCAGAAGGTCCTCGTGTTCTCGCAGTTCGTCGGGATGCTCAACATTCTTCGCGAGACCGTGCGCGGGCGCGGCTGGAAGGACTTCTACCTGGCGGGCGACACCGAAAACCGCGGCGAGTTGGTGAACGCTTTCACCGCGCACGAGGGTCCCGGCATCTTCCTGATCTCGCTCAAGGCGGGCGGATCCGGACTGAACCTCGCGTGCGCGAGCTACGTCGTGCTGTTCGATCCGTGGTGGAATCCCGCGGTGGAAGCGCAGGCCATCGACCGCACCCACCGGATCGGGCAGGTCAACACGGTGATCGCGTACCGATTGGTCACGAAGAACAGCATCGAGGAAAAGATCCGCGAACTGCAGAAACAGAAGCGGCTGCTCGCCGACGACGTGTTGGGCGAGGAACGATTCGCCCAAAGCCTGACGCTCGACGATCTGAAGGTGTTGTTTGATCGCGACGACGCGTGACACGTGAAATCCGTCGGGAGTTCCCCTACAAACCCGGGTTTCCGTAACTTTTTCGCCACTTGGGGACAAGTCTCTCTTGAGATTGTCGCGGCGTCGGCCGAACGTGACCGTGCGGTCCGCTGAGGATGGGGGTCCAACGCGGATTGCAAACACCGATGATCCACGATCCCGCATCATGGGTCCGAGCCGAAGTAGCCGTGGGATTCGTTTCGCGGCGACTGGGTCCGGCAAAGGCCAAGGATCGGAAAAGTGGATTGGCGGTCTGCTCGGACTCCCGTTCAACTGAGGAGTACCGATCGAAGGCGTCGCTTTTGACTGTGTGTTGGTTGGAGTGACGCCTGCGATCTGGACGGGAAGACGAGCCAACCGGTGGATTCTCGGACGCCAGTCCGGTTGTTCATCGGGGGTCTGTGCAGGGGTGCTTTGCTTCGGCAGGGCACCCCTGCCTTGTTTCCGCGGGGCGCGTCGGGCGGTTCCGGAACGCGCGTTTCGCGGATGACATCAGTCCCACGCACACCACCCTCGACGCCGTGACGATCGAAATCCTCAACACCGGATCGGAACTGCTGCTGGGGCGCGTCCTCAACACGCACCAGCAGTGGCTCTGCCGGCAACTGGCCGACCATGGATACGTCGTCGAACGACAGGTCGCCGTCTCCGATGCCGCGCCGGCCATCCGCGATGCCGTCCGCGACGCGCTTCACCGGGCCGATTTCGTCGTGGTCACCGGCGGTCTCGGTCCGACCTGCGATGACCGCACCCGCGAACTCATCGCCGCCCTGCTCGGCCGCGAGCTCCGTCACGATCCTTCCGTCGAGGCGTCGATCCGTCGCTTCTTCGAGTCGCGCAACCGTCCGGTGCCGGCGGGCACGCGGGTCGAGGCCTTGGTCCCCGAGGGCGCCGAAGTCATCCCCAACGCCCATGGCACGGCACCCGGACTCTCCATTCCGCTCGATCCGAATCCGTTTCGTCCCGATCGCCCGGCGTGGCTCGTCCTGCTTCCGGGACCGCCGCGAGAATTGCGGCCGATGTTCCTCGACCAGATCCTGCCGCGGTTGGCCGAACGATTTCCTCCCGCGGCCGGCTTCACCTGCCGCACGTTGAAGACCACGGGTCTCGGCGAATCGGCGATGGAGGAACGCCTCGCCGGGCCGCTCGCGGATTTGATCGCGCGCGGCATGGACCTTGGGTTTTGCGCCCGCGTCGGGGAGGTCGACGTCCGTTTCGTGGCGATGGGTCCCGAGGGTCCCGCGCTCGTCGCCGAGGCGGAACGCCGCGCCCGCGTCGCGGCCGGCGAATTCGTTTTCGGGATCGAGGACGAATCGCTCGAAGCGGTCGTCGTCCGGGAATTCGCGTCCCGTGGTTGGACGCTGGCGACCGCCGAGTCGTGCACGGGCGGGCACATCGCGAACCGCATCACGAACGTACCCGGGGCCTCGGCGGTATTGTTGGCGGGGTTGGTCACGTACGCGAACGCCGCGAAGGAAACATTCCTCGGCGTGACCAACGACATGCTCCGCGAGCACGGTGCGGTGAGCGAACCGGTCGCACGCGCCATGGCCGAGGGCGCGCGCCACGCGACGGGCGCGTCGCATGCGGTGGCGACCACCGGGATTGCCGGACCGTCCGGCGGAAGTCCCGGCAAGCCCGTCGGCACGGTGTTCATCGCGGTCGCCGGCCCGTCGGGAACGGTCGCACGGCAACACTGCAACGCCTTCGACCGCGAGACCTTCAAATTCACCACGTCCCAACAGGTGTTGGCCCTGTTGCTGCGGAAATCGATCGCGAATACCGCCGCGCCGGCCGCGACCCGCCCATGACCACCGCGAACAAAGTCACGGTCTTCCGGATCCTTCTGATCCCGTTTTTCGTCTACCAGATCCTTGGGTTCCGCGACGACGGGCTCGACTGGCACCGATGGCTGGCGCTCTCGACGTTCGCCGCGGTGGCGGTCCTGGACGGCGTGGACGGGTTCATCGCGCGCCGGTTCAACCAACGCAGCGAACTCGGCGCGGTCCTGGATCCGACGGCCGACAAGCTGTTGCTGGTGTCGGCGCTGGTGACGCTTTCGCTGACCCACACCCATCTCGATCCCGTCCCGCGGTGGCTGACGTTCCTGGTCCTGACGCGCGACGTGCTGCTCGTGGCGGGCTCGATCCTGATCCATTACACCGTCGGGACCGCGAAAGTCCGGCCGCGTTGGTCGGGAAAAATCGCCACGGTGCTCCAGATGGCGACCGTGATCTGGACGTTGTTCCGGTGGCCGCAGTCGGTCCAATGGTGGTTGGCGATGGGCGCGACGGTGACGACGGTCGCGTCCGGACTCCAGTATCTGTGGGACGGGATGCAGCAATTGGCCGCGAGCCCGCGATCATCGGCGAGCCCGCGCCAGTGACACACCAAAATGGCCCATTGACCCGGTTTCGCGCGCCCCGGTACGGTCGCCGCTTTCAATAGAGAATTATGATCGGGACCATTCGCAGACATTCGACGGTCTTGTGGTGGATCATCGTCGCGGCGGTGATCGTCAGTTTCGTGGCTTTTTTTGGCTCGAACCAACCCAACCTCCGCTCGGTGGTCGACAGCCTCGGCGGCGGCGACCGCGGCAAGATCTACGGGCGCTCCATCAAGAGCGACGAGTTGCGCACGGCCGCGCGACGCGTCGGCATTATGATGGGCAGCCGCCAGATGCCGCAGGAGATCCAGAACCAGCAGATCTACGAACAAATCCTGCTCAACGACAAATTCCGCGAGTTCGGCATCGTGGTGTCGGACGCGCAGCTCGCGGAGTTCATCAAGCAATACTTCCGCGATCCGGCCACTGGGCAATTGATCTTCGAGCGCGAGCTCGAGGCAAGCAAGGCCCAGGGAATCACCGAGGCCGAATACCTTGAGTTCGTCCGTTCCCAGATCGCCAACCGCCACCTCCGGGACATCGTCGAGATCCCCGCCCAGTTGGTCACCCCGCGCGAGTCGGAATCCGAGGTGCGCCGCGCCAACGAGCAGGCCCTGGTCACCGCCGTCTTCTTCTCCGCGTCCAACCACCTCGCCTCCGTGCAGCTCACGCCGGATGCGCTGGGCCGCTTCTTCACCAACAACATCGCCGGATACCGCACCGCCGACCGGCTCGTCGCGTCCTACGTGAAGTTCCCGTCGAGCAACCATCTTGCCGCCGCCGAGTCCCTGGTCGCCAAGTTGCCCGACCTCACGCTCCGCCTGGAGACCGCCTACAACAGCCGCGGCGCGACGTCGTTCCGCGATGCCCAGGGCAACCCGCTCGCCAAGGAAGCCGCCCTCGCCCGACTCCGCGAGGAGGAACTCCGGCGCACCGCCGTCGCCATGGCCGGCGAGTTGGCCAACGAATTCTACAACGACGTCGCCAAGATCGAGCCCGTCCGGGCCGAGAACATCGAGACCGTCGCGGCCGCCCGGAAGATCAAGATCGAGATCACCCAGCCGTTCTCCGGCACCGAGCGCCCGCTCGGACTCGAGAGCCTCCGCAACATCGGCCAGACGCTCGCCGCGCTCGATCCCTCGGTTCCCTTCACGGAGCCCCTTCCCGCGCTGGACGGCGTCTACATCGTCGCCATCCGCCAGCGCATCCCGTCCGCGACGCCCACCCTCGACGCCGTCCGCGCCCGCGTGACCGAGGATTTCCGCCGCATGACGTCGACCGAATCCGCGCGCACCGCCGGACAGGCCTTCCACAATCTCGCGACCAACGCGCTGGCGTCCGGCAAGTCGTTCGCCGCGCTCGTTGCCGAGCAGAAGTTGGCGGCCGTCGACCTGCCCCCGTTCACGATCGAGATGAGCATGCTTCCGGGCCTGCCGCCGCAAGCGGATCTCAGCTCCTTGAAAGACGCGGCGTTCTCCATGAAGGCCGGCGAGGTCAGCAATTTGATTTCCGGCCGGGACGGTGGCTACGTCGTCTATCTGCGCGAGCGCAAGCCCGCGTCGGAGGAAGTCGTGAAGGCCGCGTTGCCGAAAGCCACCACCGAACTCCGCCAGCGCGAGGAACGGGCCGGCTTCTCCGAATGGTTCGGCAACGAGTGGATCGCGTCCGGTCTGCAGGCCCAGCTCGCGCCGAAGCCGAAGATCGGCGCGCTCGGCACGGGAACGCCGGAGCCGATGCCCTGAACGGGCGGACGTCTTCCTAAATTCATCGGCCGCGGCCCACCAGCCGCGGCCGTTTTCGTTTGCGACGCCTGCGCGCGTGGACGGCCAGCCGACGTAGCGCGGGCGTCCCCGCCTGCTGTAGCCGCGGGCGTCTCGCCTGCGCAAACCACGGGCGTCCCCGCCCGCGCCGAAGCGTGCTGTGGTTTGGACTGAGGCGGGCAATCGGAACGCACCGGGGACGGTGCTGTTTGCGCAGGCGGGGACGCCCGCTCTACGCCATTCCGCACCGTGGCCGCCGTCGTGAGACGGTGGAAGGAAGCAAGCCACGTCTTGCTGGCAACGGGCGGGCGTGCTCCGCCGAAGCTCGGCGAAGGCGAGGACGCCCGTGTTTTGCGCAGGCGAGGACGCCCGCGCTACACGTGGCGCGGCCGTCCCGGCGGCCCGCCCGCGCCGACTTCTTCAAACTTGAAACCTGAAACTTGAAACTTCGCCGTGCTACGTCTCGCCGCGCTACGGCGCCGCCCCCGCCATCCATCCGCCGACCAGATCCGGCAGCCGGCAACCGGAACACAACGCGTCGGAGTGCCCGCAGAAATCGCGTTCCAATCCCATCAATCCCTGCTGCGTCGCCGCCGTCCGGGGCAACACGCGCCGGGCCCCGCCCAACAAACGTTGGCGCGCCAGCCGCAGCACGGAATTTTCCTCGCCGGCAGGCCACCCGATGTAGCGCTCCTCCACCCGCCGTCTCATGGCGGGATCGCCGCCCGCCGTGGCCCGCGCCAACAACCACGGCAACACCGCGTTCACCGCGAGATCCGTCGCGCGCGCCATGCCCAGCAACGGCTGGCCGATTTCCAACGAAGCCGAACCCAACGTCCAATGCCGTTCCCAAAACGGATCCGCACCCGCGCCGAGGATTCCCCGCAATGCCTCCGACGCCGACACCGCATCGCCCCCGGCGGCCATCCAAGCGTCGATCGCTCCGAACGGAGGGCGTCCGGAGATCCAGTGCGCCGCGAGCGCGAGGCGGCGCTGCGGATGATTCGCCGGGCGCATCCCACCCAGACGCCAGGCATCCACCGGAAGGATCGATCCGTGGAATCGGTCGCGATCCCGCCACCATCGGTCCCACAACGCCCGGAAGCGCGCGGGATTCCGCCGCGGCGGTTCCGCCGACAACAAGCCCGCGACGCCCAGCAGGCTGGCTTGCGCGCCCTCCAAATCTTCCGGTGCCGGCGCATCGCCGGGCCCGACGAGTTCCGCGACGCGCCGCATGGGCCACGTGTTGTTGCGGTATCCCAACCCGCCGAGCAGGCCTTCCCAAAGCGACCGATGCCATCCGGCATGGCGCGCCCGGGCCGCGAAGGCCTCCGCCTTTCGCTCGAGCCGGGCCAACGCGGCGAGACGGACGAGTTCGTCGAGCGTGTCCGCGGGCAACGCACGCAACGGCCCGCAACACTGGCCGCGCACGCCTTCGGGCAACGTCCGCGGCGCCTCCGCGCTCAACCACGGCGCCATTTCGGCGAGCGGCGCGTCCAGATGTCCGCGCAACGCCAACGCCGGTCGGCCCGTGCCGTCCTGGTCCGCGTCCCATACCACGTGCAACACGACGTTCCGGTACGCGGGATTCACGGCATGACGGTGCCCCTTCCATCCCGCCGGCACCAAGTCGATCTCCACGTCGCCACGCACCACCGTGGATTCGCCGAACCGAAGGATGGCGCCGCGGAAATCGGGACCCGCGGCGCGGTTCCAGAAACCCGGATGGAGCACGCGGAGCTCCTCGCCCTCGATCGTTCTCAACGCGTCGCGGAGCAGGCGCTGGTGCCTCCAGATTTGTTGGAGCCAGCGTTCGGGTGGGATGAATCCGTCGTGGAAGGCCGGCGGCGGGAAAGCCGTCTCGATCCACCGACGGTACAAGTCCGCCGGGAGTTTGGGCATGTGCCGAAACTCGGCAACGCGCGCGAAGTGTCAAACGGGGGCAGGGGGGGCGGGGAAGATTCAAGTTTTCAGTTTCAAGTTTCAAGTAGCGCGGGCGTCCTCGTAGCGCGGGCGCGGCGTGATGTAAGGCGGCCGTCCCCGGCTGCACAAATAGCGGGCGTCCCCGCCCGCGAAGGAACCACCGTCCCGGAGCGTCTCGCCGCAGCTTGCGGGGCACGGGCGAGGACGCCCGCGATTTGCGCAGGCGGGACGCCCACGGCTACTTCAAACTTGAAACTGAAAACTTGAAACTTCCCCGCCCCCACTGGCGCCCCAAAGGTTTTCCGAACATCTTCGCCGCGCCAACTGTCAGCCCACGCGTCGTGATGAACCGCCGGTCTTCCATCCCTTTCCTCCTTGCCGCCGCTTTCCTCCGCTCCGTCGCCGCCGATCCCGTCGGTGACGCCGCCCCGGTGCCGTTCGACGTCCGACGCGACGCCACCGTCCAGGCCGTCGAGCAGGTGCTGCCCGCCGTCGTCAACGTGTCGGCGCGGAAATGGGAGGAACGCAGCCGCGACGATTTCCAGCGGCTGATCGAGGATTTCTACGGCTATCGCCAGCAACGCCGCGCCCAGTTCAGCCGCGGCTCGGGCGTCGTCATCGATCCCGAGGGCTACGTCCTCACCAACGTCCACGTCGTCGCGGACGTCGACGACATCACCGTCCAGTTCATCGACGGCAACGAATCGCTGCCCGCCGAACGCGTGGCGCTGTCCGAGTCCAAGGACATCGCGCTGCTCCGCATCAAGGCGCCGCCCGGCCGGCGGTTCAAGACGGTGAAGTTCGCGCGCGAGGACGACCTCCTGCTGGGCGAGACCGTCGTGGCCCTCGGCAATCCCTTCGCTCTCGGCGGTTCCGTCAGCCGCGGCATCCTCAGTTCCAAATCCCGCCGCGCCGCCGGCGACCTTCCGGCCGGCGGACGCCTCGAGATCCAGGATTGGCTCCAGACCGATGCCGCCATCAATCCCGGCAATTCCGGCGGGCCTTTGGTCAATCTCCGCGGCGAACTCATCGGCATCAACGTCGCCGTGCTCCGCACCGATCTGGGTGCGCAGGGCATCGGGTTCGCGGTGCCGATCCGTCGCGTGAACGAGGCGATGTCCGAGGCGTTGACCGGCGAGTCGATCCAAGGACTGTGGTTCGGCGCGCGGCTGCGGCCCGGCGTCCGCCCGCTCGCGGTCGATTCCGTCCAGGAGGGAAGTCCCGCGTTCCGGTCCGGATTGAGGAGCGGCGACGTCATCCTCGAGATCAACGGCAAGCCCGCGGGCAGCCTCATCGAGTTCAACCGCTCGCTCGTCGCCGCCGGGGCAAAGCAGGACGTGCGGCTGCTGGTGCGCGGCGCCGGCGAGTCCCGCACGCTCTCCCTGCGGTTGGCCGACGAACGCCGCGTGTTCGACGCCGCCTACGTCCGCTCCCGCATCGGCGCCACCGTCGAACCCGTCGAGGGCGGGTTGGCCGTCGCCGCGATCGACGGCGATGGACCGGCCGCGCGGCATTTTTCCCAAGGCATGTTCATCGTCGGCGTCGAGGGCCAGGCCGCGACCGACATCCTGTCGCTGGCCAAGGCGCTGCACGCGAAACCAAAGGGTTCGCAGGTCGCGTTCGACGTGGTCGTCTTCGAGCGCCGTGGATTTTTCACCCGGCGTCGCGAGGGTGCCGTGACCTTGAAAATCCGATGAGGGCCGGACTCCGATCCATGGGGGCAATGGAAACCAAATCGGGCTTGGGACAAATCCGGACCGACCGCTAGGCTCGGCGCACACGATGGATTCGGGTGTCCCCATGATCGAGGTCCGCGACCTCACGAAACGCTATCCCGGCCGAACGGCCGTGAACGGGCTTTCATTCACGGTGGACCGCGGCGAGGTGGTCGGCTTTCTCGGTCCCAACGGCGCTGGGAAATCCACGACCATGCGGATCCTGTCGTGTTTCATGCCGGCCACAAGCGGCACGGCGCGCGTCGCGGGCTTCGATGTTTTCCACGAACCGGACGAGGTGCGGCGCCGGATCGGCTACATGCCGGAGAACAACCCGCTGCACCTCGACATGCGGGTGCGCGAATACTTGAAATTCCGGGCGCGCCTCAAGGGGCTCGGCTGGGGACGCAGCCGGGAACGCGTCGACACCGTGCTCCAGCAGTGCGGCCTCGTGGACGTCGAGCGCCGCATCATCGGCCAACTCTCGAAGGGCTACCGGCAGCGCGTGGGCCTCGCCGACGCCTTGGTCCACGATCCCGACCTCATCATCCTCGACGAACCGACCATCGGTCTCGATCCCCACCAGATCCGCGCCGTGCGCGCCCTGATCAAGGGACTCGGCAAGCGCTACACCGTGCTGTTGTCGACGCACATCCTGAGCGAGGTCGAGATGACGTGCTCGCGGGTCCTGATCCTGCACGAGGGCCGCATCCTGGCCGCCGACCGCACGGAGGATCTGGAACGGCGGCTCAGCCTCGACAGCCAGGTGGTGGCGGAAATCGCGGCGACGGAGGCCTCGTTGACGGAGGCATTCCGGGATCATCCGGAAATCGAGCGCCTGGAAATATCGGCGATCGACGGTGACTTCCGGCGAGTCGCGTTGACGCCGCGCAATGGCTTCGACCTGCGCCCGGTGGTGTTCGAGCAGGCCACCGCGCACGGCTGGACGCTCCGCGAGCTCACGCGCAGCCGGCGTTCGCTCGAGGACATCTTCGTCCACCTGACCCGCAAGGGGAACCGCACCCGCAACTGAACCGCCATGCGAGTCTTCCTCACCCTCGTCCGTCGCGAACTGGGTTCGTACTTCAAGTCCTTCAGCGGCTACGTCGTCGTCGCCGCCGTGCTTCTCCTCAATGGCTTCAGCCTCGTCGACCTGATCGAGCGCGTCCGCGACCATTCGGTTCCGACGCCGGTAACCGAACTCCTTTTCCAGACGTACTATTTCTGGCTGGTCATTTTGCTGACGTCGCCGGTCATCACCATGCGCGCGTTCGCCGCCGAGAAATCCAGCGGCACCTACGAGGCGTTGATGACGACGCCGGTCGGCGACTGGCAGGTCGTCCTCGCGAAGTTCGCCGGAACCCTCGGGTTCTACGCGCTGGCGTGGCTCCCCCTCGTGGGCGTCCTGCTCGCGCTCCGGCAGATCACCGGCGTGGCCGCGCTCTTCGACCCGCCGATCATCGCGTCCACCTTCCTCGGCGTGCTGCTCATCGGTTCGTTGTTCATGGCGCTCGGTTGCCTCGCCTCCGCGCTCACCCGCAGCGAGATCATCGCGGCGATGGTCACCTTCCTCTGGGGCATCGGCCTTTGGATGGCCGGTTATCGTCCCGAGTCGTCGTCGTTGGTTCCCGCGTGGGCCCAGCCCGCGCTCGAGCAGATCTCGATGACCCGGCACATGGAGGATTTCGCGCGCGGACTGCTGGTGGGACGGCACTTGGTTTTCTACGTCACCGCGACCGCGATGCTGTTGTTCCTGACGCAGCGCGTCGTCCAGGCCCGTCGCTGGAAATAACCCGATGACGCGCGAAACCCCCAGCTTCGTCCCCGGCCGCCGCTACCGCATCGCGGCCAGCGTGGCGCTCGGTCTCGTCTCGCTCGTCGTGGTTTTCGTCCTCGTCAACCACCTCGCGATCGCCCGGCTGCGCTGGCGCGCCGACGTCTCGGAACTCCGGCGGTTCGAATTGTCGCCACTCACGCGCCGGGTGCTCGACGCCATGACCAACGACGTGAAGGTCACCGTGTTGTTCCCGCGCGACTCCGATCTTTACGGCCACATCTCCGGCCTCCTCCGCGAGTACTCCGACCTCCAGCCGCGTATCAAGGTCCGGACAGTCGACTACGAGGCCGAGCCCGCGACGGCGTTGCTGGTGCGGTCCGGATACAAGCTCCGCCAGGACGATTCGAACCTCGTCCTGTTCGACGGCGGGACGCAGTTGGTCCGCGTGGCCGAGTCGGAACTCTCCACCTACGACGCGAACCTCGCGGAGATGGCGAAGGGCTCGAAACGAGAGATCCGCCGGTCCGGATTCAAGGGCGAGCAACTCTTCACGTCGGCACTCGCGAACCTCGCGAACACCAACTCCGTCCACGCGGCGTTCGTCGTCGGCCACGACGAGATGCGGACGGACTCGGACGACCCGATGGTGGGATACCGCCAATTCGCGGCGTTGCTCGCGTCGAAATCGACGGTGGTCACGCAGCAGCGCCTCGACGGCACGAACGAGATCGCGCCGGACGTGCAGTTGCTGGTGATCGCCGGGCCGTCGCAGCCATTCCTGCCGATCGAGACCAACCGGATCACGCGGTTCCTCGAGGGCGGCGGGCGCGTGTTGGTGACGCTGAACTCCACCCTGCCGAGGCGGACGGGACTCGAGGACGTGCTCCTGGCCTGGGGAATCTTCGCGCCGCCCGTCTTCGCGGTGGACACGAACAACACCAGCGGCGGGTTCACGCTGATCGCGACGAATTTCTCCAGCCACCACGTGACGCTTCCGCTGGCCCGGAACGAATCGAGGCTTCTCTTCAACCTGCCGCGGATGGTGGGAACCGTGCCGGCGGAACAAATGCCGGCCGACGCGCCCAAGGCGCAGGTTCTCGTCTCGACGGGCCCGGGCGGCTCGACGCGTTCGGAAATCCGTTCCGGAACGCCGTCGTTCAATCCGGTGATCGACCGGGTGTTCGAGATCCCGTTGGCCGCGGCGGCCGAGCGCGGCGGCGTCGCGGAAGTCGCGTCGGGCCGGGGCAACGGGCGCCTGCTCGTCGTGGGCGAGTCGCTGATGTTCTCGAACTCGGGCCTCGGCTATTACGCGAACGGCGACTTCGCCGATCTTTCGTTGGCGTGGTTGATGGACCGAACCCAGCTTCTCGCCATCGGTCCGAAGCCCGTCCACGAATACCAACTCTTCCTCACGCCCCGCCAAAACCGCACCGTCAAATGGACCCTGCTCGGGATCCTCCCCGGCTCCGTCCTCGCGCTCGGCTTCCTCGTCTGGTTCCGGCGACGCAGTTGAACGACGCATGAACCAACGTTCGAACATCGCCCTGTTCCTGCTCGCGCTCGCGTTGTCGGCGTACGTGTTCCTCGTCGATCGCCGCGCCGGCCACGTCGTCGCCGGACGCGCGGGCGCCTCGGCGGTCTTCCCGTCGCTCGATCCCGCGTCGGTCACGTCGGTCGAGGTCATGCGCAGCAACTCGATCGTCCGCGCCGAACGCACCAACGGCACCTGGACGCTGCGGTTGCCCGTGAACTACCCGGCGCAAACGCTGAGCATCGACCGCCTCGTGTCGCACCTCGCCGCCATGGTTCCCACCGGTTTCCTCTCGGCCCGGGACGTCGCGGCGCAAACCGACGCGCTCCGGTCCTTCGGCCTCGAGCCGCCCGCCGCGACCGTCACGCTCGCGGGACGCGACCGCCCCACGATCCTCCGCGTCGGCAACGCGAGCCCGGTCGCGGGACGCGTCTACGCGCAACTGGTCGGCACCGACGGCGTCTTCCTCGTCGACGACGCGTTGCTCGAGGTGTTGCCGGCGTCCCCCGACGAATGGCGCGACCGCGGGTTGGTCGACCTCGGCGGAAGGCCGTTCGACCGTGTCTCTTTGTCGGCCGCCGGCCGCACCGTTTTCGAGGCGGTGAAGGACCCGTCGGGCCGGTGGCAATTGCGGCAACCCCTCTCGGCAAGGGCCGACGGCGAGCGGTTGGACGCGTTGGTCGCGCAACTCGAGCAGGTGCGGGTGGCCGGTTTCGTTTCCGACGCGCCGGTCGTGGACCGCGCGGCCTTCGGCCTGCAACCGCCCGCCGTGGAACTCGCCGTCGGCCTTGGCACCAACGACCTGGTCCGCATCGAGGTCGGCGGCGCGCCCACCAACGCGCCGGGACTGCGCTTCGTGCGCCGCCTCTCGCACACCAACATCGTCGTCGTCGACGCCGCTTCCCTCGCGCAGTTGGAACATCCGCTCCAGGAATTCCGGGATCCCCGTCTCGTCGGCCCGCTCGAAGGCGTCACCCGCATCGAGCGTCCCGGCACCAACGGTTTCGTCGTCGAATCGTCCGGAACCAATTGGCTGGTGACTTCGCCCCGGCGCTTTCCCGCGAGCGCGGACATGGTCCATCTCTTCCTCGACCAGATCCAAAGCCTCGAGATCCGCCAGTTCGTCAACGACGTCGTCGCGGATCCCAAGCTGTATGGCCTCGACCATCCCGCCCGCGAGTTCGTGATCGGGCACGGCACCAACACCCTCGTCCGCGTGCAACTGGGTGGTCCCGCCAGCACGAACGGCGCGCTGCTCTTCGCGCGGCGCACCGACGAGGCGAGCGTCTACGCGGTCCCGAGGACGATCCTCATCAACCTCGAGTCCGCGGGCCAACTCCGCGACTGGCACTTCGGGTCGTCGAACGTCGCGGCGGTCGACATCGTGCAACAGGGCCGGATGCGCCGCCTCGTGCGTTCGCCCGCGGGTTGGCAGGTCGCGGCGGGCGCGGCCGCGGGGATGATTCCCGACGCCGTGGAGGAAACGTTGCACCGCCTGGGATCGTGGGACTCGTCGCGCTACGCGATTTCCGACGAGGCGGGCATGGCAAAATGGGGGCGCTTCGGCGAGACCGCGCACGCCGTCACGCTCACGATCGAGGGCAATCCCTCCGTCCACGCGATGCGCCTGCGCTTCGGCACGTTGCTCGGCGCGACCCGATTGGTGCTCGCGAATTTCGACGACGATCCGACGCCCCTCCGGCTCGAGATGCCGGAGGATCTCTACCAGGCCGTCGCGCGCGACTTCGGCGCGCCGTAGGAGAGGACTCTCATGACGGCGCCGACCAACGCGACCAAACGCAAGCACGGGCCGGTCCGGCGCACGTTCCGTTGGTGCCGGCGCACCGTCCTGCTGCTGCTTTTCTGCGCCGTCGTCGCGGTGCTCTACGTCAACCAGATCGGGCTGCCCGATTTCGCGAAGGGCCCGTTGCTCTCCCAGTTGCGCGAGCGCGGGATCGACCTCGAGTTCAGCCGCATGCGGTTGCGGTTCGGACGCGGCGTCGTGGTCGAGCACGTGAACCTCTCGCGCCACGCGGAGGTTTCCGGCGAGCAATTCCACGCCGAGGAACTCCAGCTCCGTCTCCGTTGGTCCGCGTTGATGGAACTCCGCGCGCCCGAGATCGTCGCCTTCTCGCTCCGCGACGGAAGCGTCCTCCTGCCGTTGACCGCGGGACCAGGCGAGCCGCCGTTCCCCTTCGCCATCGACCACGTCCAGGCCCGCGTCTTGTTCTCGGGACCCGAGCACTGGGAACTCGAATCCCTCGACGCCACTTCCCACGTCGGCGCCTTCCACGCGCACGGCACCCTCACCAACGTCTCCGTCCTCCGCTCGACCCGCGGCCGCCGCACCAACACCGTGGCGGGCGACACGTGGAAGCGGACCCTCGCCCGGACCGCGCGGGAACTCGACCGCACGTGGTTCGCCGAACCACCCGATCTCGACGTCGGGTTCCTCGTGGATCTCAGGAATCCCGGGCTCTCCGCGGGCGACCTGCGCCTGAGCGCGAAGTCCGCGAGCAACGCGTGGGCACGCCTCGACGGCATCGTCCTCCACGTGGAGGTCCCCCGCCCCACCGGGACCAACGTCCCCCAGCGCGCCGATGTCAGCCTCGCCGCGCGCCGTGTCGTCACGCCCTGGGCCGACGTCTCGACGCTCGCCCTCAACGCGCATGTTTCCCAACGCGTCGCCGGCACCATGCCCGACCTCGTCGAATGGGGCGTCGAATGCCACGACGTCGAGACGGCGTGGACCGGCGCCGCCGCCGCCACGGTTTCCGGCCGCACCGAACAGGTCCCCCTGCCCGCCGGCGAATCGGCGCCGTGGACCCTTCCCGACGCGGCGGATTGGGCCCGCATGGCCGACGCGACGAACGGCTACGCGACGTCGTTGCGGATCGAGCTGGACCAACCCGCGCTGCATCTCACCAACGCCGCGGCGAGCGTGCGTTCGTTGGCGGTCGACCTCGACGCGACCCACGACCTCCGCGGATGGCGCGGCCTGCGCGTCGGGCTGGACGTCGCCGACGCCACCTCGCGATGGGGCTCCGTGGAATCCGGCCGCATCGTCGCGACGCTGTCGCCCAAGGCGCGGACCAATGCCCCCGACCCGTCGTTGGGACCGTGGGACCGGTGGCAGGCGCTCCGTGCGGGCTCGCGGTTGGCGCTCACCAATCTCGTCGTGCCGAAGCTCGATCTGGCGCGGGTGGCCGGGGATTTCAATTGGGACGCGCCGGCGCTCTCGTTCACGAATCTGGACATCCGGCTCGGGGACGGCGCGGCCGGCGGCGAGGGGCGGCTCGACATCGTGGACCGCCGCGTGTCGGTCAAGGCCATCGCGGCGTTGGACGCGCACCGGGCCGAACCGTTCCTGACGACCAACGCCGCGCGTTGGCTGCGGCAATTCGAGTGGCCGCAAAACGCGGCGCCGCGGCTCGAGGGCGAGGTGGGCGTGCGCTTGCCCGCGTGGACCAATAGCCAACCCGATTGGCGCGGCGAGGTGCTGTCGTCGCTCACGCTCGCCGCGACGGTCGCGGCGACCAACGCGGGATTCCGCGGCCTCTTCGCCGACACGGCCCACGGCACCGTGGCCTTGACCAACCGCGTCTGGACCGTCCGCGACATGGACATCCATCGTCCCGACGGCACGGTGAACTTCGACTACGACGGCAGCGATCTTACCCACGACTACCATTTCCGGTTGCGCGCGGTGCTGAGCCCGTTGATCGCGCTGCCATTGCTCGACGCGGAACTCCGAGGGAAGTTGGCCGGGCAGGTCGCATTGGGCCCGCCGCCGTTGATCGAGGGGGACATCTGGGGACGCTGGATGGAGCGCGAACGCACCGGGCTCGCCTTGCACGTGGTGGGGACGAACTTCGTCGTGCGCGGGACGCCGATCGAGTGGGTCGACGGCCACGTCGCGTACACCAACCTGTTCATGGCGTTCCGCGACGTGCACGCGCGGTCGCAGGGAGAGGCGCACGTGGAGGGCGCCGCGTTCGACGTGAAGACCAGCGCGCTGTCCTTCACCAACGCCTTCAGTTCCGTGCCGCCGACCAACGTCATCCACATCATCGGACCCAAGGTCTCCAAGATTCTTGCCCCGTATCAGTTCGCGGTCCCGCCCAAGGTCCGGCTGGAGGGCGTGGTGGGCATCCATGATCCGGGACCGACGGACCTGCGGTTCGACGTCGTCGCGGACGACTTCGTCTGGTGGCGGCTCCACGGGACCAACCTCACCGCGAAACTGCGCCTGCTTCCCGACTCGATCTCGATCGACCGCCTCCACGGTGCCTTCAACCGCGGCGAGGTGGCGGGCAACCTTTTCTTCGACTGGCGGAACGAGCAGGACGTCCGGTTCCGCCTCGACATCGGTGGAACGAATCTCGATCTGGCGAACCTCCTGCAGACGACCGGCCTCTCGACCAACCGCATGGAAGGGCGGTTGACGGGCCGCGTGACGATCACGCAGGCCAGCGTCGTGGACCGCTCGCTCTACGCGGGCCGCGGGGCGTTGCGCGTCGAGGATGGCTATCTCTGGGGACTCCCGGTGTTCGGCTTGTTCTCGCCGATCTTCGACGCGGTCTCGCCGGGACTGGGCCAGACGCGCTTCACCGAGGCCTCCGCGTCGTTCTTCGCGACCAACGGCGTGCTCTTGACCCGGGACATGCAGATGCGCTCGCCGACCATGCGTCTCCAATACCGGGGGACGGTCGACACCTCGTCGAGGCTCGACGCGACGATGGAAGCGGAACTCTTCCGCGACACGCCGTTGATCGGGCGGTTGCTGCAATTCGCGTTCATGCCGGTGACGAAGCTCCTCGAATACCGCGTGCGCGGAACGGTGACGAAGCCGGAGGCGGAGCCGCGCTACGTCCCGAAATTCCTGATGTCGATCCTCCGCCCGATCCAGACGCTCAAAAGCCTCCTGCCGAGCGACGACAAACCCGCGCCCGCCCCGCAGCCCACGCCACCCGACAAGCCGTAGTAGCCGCCGACGTGAGTCGGTGAACCGCGCCGTAGCCGCCGACGTAAGTCGGTAGACCGTACTGTAGCCGCCGACGTAAGTCGGTGGACAGCCCTGTAGCCGCCGACGTGAGTCGGTGGACCTAGCCAACTCCCTCAACCCCTCTCCCTCACTTCCTCGCGCCGAGATGCGCATCGGCGAACTCCATGAACACCCGCCAATCACCCGCGGTCATCGAGTGTTTCCCGGGCCGGATGTAGAAGCCCAATCGTCCCTTCAGCAGGACGCCGGACGCCGGCATGCGATCGGCACCCACTCCGCCCGCTCCCAACATTCGGTACACCGGTTCCGCGCCCTTCAACACATCGAACTGTCCGGATGGATTCGCCCATTGGTCGTCCTCCGCGTTCGACAACAGGACCGGACGCGGCGCCATCAGCGCGACGAGCGCATTCTGGTCGAAGGGCAAGCGCTCCGTCTGCCGGCTGAACCGCTTGTACTCCGCGTTGAACCAATGCGGGAACGCCGTGTTGATGCGTTCCACCGATTCCCCGGTGCGACCACGGCTCGGCGCCGTCCCGCCGCAACCCGCCTGGTGCGGGATCGCGAGCGCGATCCGCTCGTCGAAGGCGGCCGCCAGCAACGTGGTCTTGCCGTTGCGCGAATGACCCACCGCCGCGACGCGCTTCGCGTCGATCGACGCGTCCGTCACGAGGTAATCCATCGCGCGTTGATACCCCCACGCCCAGGCCGCGATGGTCCCGCGGTCGTGCGCCACGACGGGCCGGCCCTGCGACCGCGCCCACCACGCGGGCAGGCCGTCGGACACCTCGCCGCGATCGGAATCGATGTCGTTGCTGCAGAAAGTCGCCAGCGCGTAGCCGTGCCGCAGGATTTCCTCGACCGGCCAATCCACCGCCTGCCCGCCGCGTCCGGACTCGGTGGCGTGCTCGTCCATGCAACCCTTGCAACTGCCGTAGGTCCAACCGCGCGCGACCGGCACGCGCGGGTCCGCTGTGATCTCGTGGTTGCCGCAGAAGTTCATCGCGAGGAACGTCGGCACGCGTCCGCGCGCGCCGTTGGGAACCACGAGCATCAGGTCGATGGACGGCGCGTCGGTCCCGCCGAACTCGATGCGGACCAATCGCAGCGTCCCCAGTCCGCCGAGGAAATCGGGATGGCTGGCGACGACACGGAAACGGAGATCGCGCGGTTTGGGCGGGATTTCCCCGTACATGAAGTGCGCGAAGAGGGCCTTCAACTCGGGCCGGCGGTCGTGTTCCCAGGCGCGGCGACTCGAGATCACGCGGCCGGAACTCGACACCAGCGGATCGGGAAAATCCGCGCGCGCCGCGATCGATTCGGGTTCGGGCCACGACGGCGGCGACGCGGCAAGCAAACACGGCACGAGCATGCCGAGGACGGCGAATCGGATCATGGTCGCATCCTGCGCCAACGCGGCGTTCGTGGAACGCGAATTTTGGACCCCCGGCAACCGGCCCTCCACGATTGAGATTCCCGCGGATCGATGCCACGAATGCCGACGCCATGAAACCGATGAACCCCACCGAAGTCCGGGCCGCCATGTCCCGCGTCGCGGACTGGCGCCGGCGCGGCAAGACGATCCACCGCGAGTTCACGTTCGCGGATTTTCCACCGGCGATCCGTTTCGTGAACTCCGTGGCTCGGGCCGCGGAGAAGGCCAACCATCATCCCGACATCGACATTCGTTGGAACCGCGTCCTACTCGCGCTCACGACGCACGACGCCGGCGGGCTCACCGAGAAAGACTGCGAATTGGCGGTACGTTGCGACGCGTTGGCGAAAAAATCCGGCGCGAAGCCCTGTAACCACGGTGGGTGGCCGGCGGCCCGCCGCCACTGCAGACAAGTGCAGGATCCTCCGTGGCGATACGCCGGTACAGTTCGAGCCCGCGCCGCGCGACCGCGTCCGACGTGCGAAACGCCGAGATGAAACGAGGAAAGCAAAGTGGGTGACGGTGGAGGAATTATTTCACGCCAAGACCGGCCAAGGCCGGCCATGGTCCGCAGATGACGCAGAATTCGCAGATGTAAGTCGGCACCATCCCAAATCACTTCGACGGCTTGAGCCATGCCTCACCCCATGTGCATCTGCGAAATCTGCGTCATCTGCGGATAATGCTTCCTCTGCGGTTCACTGCGGCATTGCACCCCCTCAGCCGGAACAATGCAGTGGCGGTGGAGGAATTATTTCACGCCAAGACAGGCCATGGTCCGCAGATGACGCAGATGACGCAGATGTAGGTCGGCACCATCCCAAATCACTCCGACGGTTTCAGAGATGCCTCACCCACGTGCATCTGCGAAATCTGCGTCATCTGCGGATGATACTTCCTCGGCGGTTCACCCGTTCATCTGCCGATGCGCCGGTAGAGTTCGAGTCCGCGCCGCGCGACCGCGTCCCAAGTGAAGTTCTCGCGCGCGTGCGCCAATGCCGCGGCGCCCATCCGCGGTGCCAACCCGGGCTCGCCCATCAAACGCCCCAGCGCGCCGTGCAATGCTTCGCGGTCGCGCGGTGGCACCACGAATCCGGTGACGCCATCCACCACCAGTTCGGGAAGGCTCGTGGTGCGCGTCACGATCACCGGCTTGCCCGCCGCCTGCGCCTCGATCGCCACCAACCCCAGCAGCTCCGACCGATCCTCGGACCGATCCGTGTTCGGCAACGACGGTTGTAGCACCACGTTCGCACCCGCGTATTGACGGGCCACTTCCGCGTCGTCGGCATCCGTGATGAACCGGACGTTCTTCCCGTTCGCCGCGGCGCGCAGCGCGTCGAGATACGCGGGGTCGTACGGGCGACCGACCACGCGCAGCTCGCGTCCAAGCGGCAGCGCCTCGATCACCTCGCGCACGCCCTTGTGCGGCAGCAACCGTCCGACGAACAACGCGTAGCCGCCGAACGACGCGGGATCGCACGCCTCGGCGAACTGCCGCGCCCCGCCGAACAAAACCGTGTGCTCGCCGGGCCAACCCGCGAACAACCGGCTCGAATAGTCCGAGAGATGCGCGTGCGCGTGGACGCGTCGGTACGGGTTCAACCACCACGCCAACCGCGTCAGGTACGTACCCGCGCAACGGCCGCCGCCGCCGACGTCGGTCAACACCACGCGTTGCCCGCGCAGCAGCGCGCTCAGGAGAAATCCGTCCGCGACCGCCGTCGGGAAACACATCAGGTGAAGGACGTCGTAGTCCGCCAGCGCCCGCCAGGACGCGCGGTTGAACGGCGGCAGCCATTCCCGCGATCCCCGACGCGCCGGCAACACCCGCGACGGCGGCGATCCCTCCGGCGGCACTCCTTCCGACAAGGTCAGGAGCATTTGCTCGGCGGGGACAAACCGCGCGAGTGCCCGCGTGTATTCCGCGGCATAACGTTCGCCACCGCCGATGGTGCGGTTTTCCAACTCGCACGACGCCGGGAGCACCAGGACACGCGGACGCCAGCCGGCAGCGGCGCCGGGATCGGTTGCCTTGCCGGGGTTCACGGCGCCTTCAGGAAAAACCCGCGCTGCTTCTCGCTGATCGGCATGTCCAGCCGTTCCATCACGGCCATCATGTCCTCCCAGACCAACCGCTTCACCGACATCGCCTGGTTTCGCAGCAGGTACGCCGGGTGGTAGGTCGCCATGACCGGGATCCCGCGGAAATCCAGCCACGAACCGCGCAGCCGCGTGACGCCCGCGTCGGTCTTGCCGAACAATCCCTCGATCGCCGTCGCGCCCAGCGCGACCATCGCGCGCGGACGGATCAGGTCGATCTGTTCCTCGAGGTACGGGATGCACGTCGCCATTTCCTGCGGCGTCGGTTTGCGGTTGCCCGAGGTCTGGCCCGGGGTGTCCGGACGGCACTTGAGGATGTTCGCGATGTAGACGGTGTCGCGGCTCAGTCCCATGGCGACGATGATTTTCGTCAGCAACTGGCCGGCCATCCCGACGAAGGGTTCGCCGCGCGAATCCTCGTCCGCGCCGGGCGCCTCGCCGACGAACATCAACGGCGACTCCGGATCGCCGACGCCGAACACGACGTTCTTGCGACTGGCGGCGAGATTCGGGCAACGCACGCAGGCCAACGCCCGGGCGCGGAGTTCCTCGAAGGCCGCCCGACGCGCGGCCGGATCGAGTTCACGTCGCGCGAGCGTCGCGCCGCGGGTCACGAAAGGCACCGCGGGCGCGGGCACCGGACGCGTCGGCGTGGCCGGTGGAACTGCACGCGCGGGCGCAGAGCTCGCCCTTGGGACCGATGCCGACGCGATGACGCGCGGCGCTGCCGAGAGCGCCGACAGGGTCTCGGATTTCACGGGAACAAACCCAACCCCCTGCGATTGGAGGGACTCCAAATGCCGGATCGTGGCGTCGAGCAAACGTCGATAGTCGTCGCTGGCCATGCGGCACGAAGACTGGTCGGAACCGGCCGGCGAGTGGAAGCGGGAAGAACGCGGGCACTGGAAACCGGGTGCAGGCCCGCCGTCACTTCCGGTCACCGGGTTGCCAGCGCCCAATCCGACCGGGGCCCGAGTGGCGGCGGGCCGCCGCCACCCACGATCGACTTCGCTTCGGCCTGATCGTCGCACTTAGCCCTTGGGGAGCCCGCGAGCGTCGAACAACTGCGCGCCGCTGTTCGGTGGCGGTACGCGCAACCCTAGCCGCTCACAACCCCGGGAATGCTGCTCTCCTCGCATACAACCGGTAATGCCCCACCCGACCGTTGCCTTGGTCCCGACGCGGCAGGTAACGCAGTCCCGACACTTCCCCCTCCATTCCCAGATCCACCACCAGATGATGCGGGTGCGCCGCTTTGGGCCCGTCCCAGCGCGTGTGCCAGAAGGTTTCCTCGCGGCCATCGAACGCGCGGTCGGCCCCGCCTTCTTCCGCTGGGCAATGGGGTCAGATCTATCCCTTTGACATATTGGCCACGAGCGCCTTCGCGAAAGCCCGCATTCCGGGATGGCCGGGCGCCCGTTTCCAGAACCGCCGGATGCCCTGCGCCGCCGCGGCGTAGCGGATCCGAGGCTCGCGGCCGACCCCTTCCAAAAGCTGTCATCCAAGGTGCGCAGTGGTTGTCCACGAGCACGAACGCATGGACCTCCACCGAGAAGCGTTCGGGAATCTCCGACAACAACCCGAGGAAGCGGCGCCGGTCGGTGTCGCCTCGAAAGAGGGCGTCGCCCCCGTTCCCGCGGCCCATGACGTGGTGCCACGCCCCGGCCCTGTCGATCCGCAATGGTCTGGCCACCCCCCGATGGCACGGCATCCAAATCTATATGTCAAAGGGATAGATCTGACCCCATTGCACCCCCGACTGCACGGCATCCAATCCCAGATGTCAAAGGGATAGATCTGACCCCTTTGCCTCCACCTTTGCCTCCAGCGCAGGTTATAAGGAGCGCGCCGATACCCAACAAGATGCCAGTGCTTGGCTCTGGAATCGATTGGGCGCTAAACCTCAGACTGTCAACAGCCATGGAAACACTATAACCCGTACGGGTCGAGTTCGCAACCAACTTAAGATCAATTTCCCGCCCCGAATACTTGCTTACATCCACTCCATATATATAGACATTCTTTCTAGGACCGTATTGCACCGAGCCAAAATCGACAATTGATTGCGCGACTCCGTTGATCTGCACCTCGCTTCCCAAACCAAATACGCCCCTAAATAGAAGACTGTTTGCACCCGAAGGAATGACGCCAATTTGGTCAATAGACGCTGAAAGCTCCGAATTGCCGGCTCCTTCGGGTAGGCCTCCTTGGAGGAAAAGTGCTCCAACACCTTCCTGAAATGGCTGGAACTCCGAACCGGAGATAATCGAAACAATTGCCGTGGCCTGAGGAAGCACATTCCATCCGATTCGATCGATATCTTTCCCGTCAATCTGAGGCCTCCAATCCGGCAAACCAGACAACGGAATCCATTGACTATTGGTCGGATTCGGAGGGATATAGCCATCATCAAAACCCAAATTCT
>JANYDN010000146.1 GCA_025363585.1 Verrucomicrobiota bacterium
GGTTCCACCGTCAGGTCCACCTCGAACCCGCGCGCGATCATCGCGTCGGCCACCGCCTCCGAAAGGAAATATCCGCCGAAGCTGCCGATCGTGGCCGGCCTTCCGAAGCTTCCGGCAAAGGCGTCGGCCGCCACCGCGATGCAGTCCTTCAGCCACGCGACGTCCATGTGTTCGGAATACGCGGTCTTGCGCACCGGATCCCACCGGTACGGATGGATGTGCAAGCCCAACGGATCGCCATGTCCCACCAACCGGTCAAACAACCCGCGGTGTTGCCGGACGACGAAATCGACGCTGCCATACACCCGTTCCAAATCCGGATCGAGGCGCAGGAGCCACGTCGGATGGACCGCGTTTCCCGAAATCGCCTGGAGCCGCTCGCGCACGGCGTCCACCCGCGTCGCCATGGTCTCGAATCCAACCCAGGGCTCGGCCCCGACCCCGGGCTGGAACTCATCGGGTTCGACGTCGATCCGCCAGACGGCCGGTATTATATCGGGCATGTTCTGGAATTGTGGGGGATGACAGCGGCATCCATCGGGCCCAAAGCCTCCCGTCCGTGTGCTCCGTGGTAATATATAGAATGGAATGCCATCCGTGATTTCCGTGATTTCCGTGGTATAATATAAGCCATCTTGCTCCGTGGTTCACTCCGCGACCGCCACGAGATGTCCGCGCGTGCGGAACAACAGCCGGCCACCCGCGATCGCGGGCGACGCGAGGCAACTCTCCCCGAGACGATTGGTTGCCACCACCTTGAACTCCGGCTTCGCATCCACCACGTACACGTCGCCGTTCTCGCTCGTGCAGTAGAGATGGCGGCCGTCGGAAACCGGCGAGGCCGTGAAGCCCTGCCCGCCATTCACCAGCCGCTCGCCGTAACGAATCTTGCCCGTCGCCGCGTCGAAACACGTGAGCACGCCGTTGTCCAGGCAGCCCCAGAGATTCGTGCCGACGACGATCGGGGTCTGCATGTAGTCGCCCTGCCGCGCGTGCGCCCACACGATCGACGCGTTGGTGGCACCGACGTCCGGGGGCGTGATGTCGCCCTGGGCCGACGGTCGGATCGCGCGCATCGGGCGCGATTTGCCATGCGCGCTCGTGAGGTATAACAGGCCGTTGGCGTGGATCGGCGTCGGCACCGGGATGTCGCCGCCGCCGTCCAGCCTCCACAATTCCCTACCGGTCGCCGCATCATACCCGCCCGTGTGGTGCCAGCCGTTCACGACCACCTGGAGTCGGTTCTCCGACTTCACCAGCGCCGGCGTCCCCCAGGTCGGCACGTCGCGTCGCTCGGTGCTCCACAGCGTGTGGCCGTCCTCGGCGTCCAGCGCGGCGACGAACGACCCTTTTTGCACGTCGGCCAACACATAGACACGCCCGTCGCGCACGACCGGCGAACTCGCGAAACCCCACTGCGCGCTTGGCACCTCGTAATAGCCCGAATCCAATTTCCCGAAGTCACGCTTCCAACGCGGGCGTCCCACCGTGTCGAAACAATACAATCCCTCCGAACCGAACATCGCGACGATGTGGGTGCCGTCGGTGGCCGGCGTGGAATTGCAGTGCGTCGATTTGGGATGGCGCTGGACCCGCGGCACCGCGTCGAGCGCGTTGGTCTCCCAAAGGCGCCGGCCGGTCGCGAGATCGAGCGCCAGCAACCGCCATTGCTGCGGCTCCTTGTCGACGACCGGCTCGATGTCGCCATAGAGCCCGATCTTCAATTCCTCGGTTCCCGGCCTCACCGCCGTGGTCACGTAAATCCGGTCGCCCCAGACGATCGGCGACGAATGGGCGAGACCGGGAATCTCCACCTTCCACCGCACGTGGTCGCCCGTTCCCAGATCCCACGCGACGGGAAGCGCCGCCGTCGTGTCCACGCCGCCGGCGTCGGGCCCGCGGAATTGCGGCCAACGCGCGCCGGCCGTGTCCGCGGCAAACCCGGGGATCGGCGGCGCAAGCAGCGCCAGGAGCGGGATCGCGGGCATCCAACGCCATCGGGGAAGGAGTTTCATGATCGATAGGTCGAACCGACGTTGCCCGCGGCACCGCGCGCCGCAAGCAAAAGCATCGCGCGCCCTGAGCGGAACGATTCGTTCGGAAAATGGAGATTGCTCACGCCAAGGGGGACCAAGGTCGGCCAAGGAAGCGGGAACGCGGATGGGGACCCAGACATCGTATCCCACCGTCCGGTGAAAGACACCCCTGAGGTCTTTGTCCCACTTGGATGGCCTTGGCCGGGCTTGGCGTGAGACAATTCCTCTGCCGCAACTGCCTGGTTCCGGCCGAGAGCCCGTCTGACCTCATCGCGTCGACATAAGATACCTAAACAAGTCGCGCGCCTCGCCTTCCTGCAATCCGTCGAGCAAGCCGTCCGGCATCATCGATTGGTCCAGCGTCTCGAGCCTATCGATCTCCGACCGGCCCACCGTCACGCGTTCCCCTTGCGTCACCAAGGTCACGGTCCGCTCGTTGGCGTCGCGCAACAGTCCCGTCGTGGTCCGCCCGTCCTTCAGGGTCGCGACGGTCGCCCGGTAATCCGCCGGCACCACCGCGCTCGGCGTCACGATGTTCTCGAGAAGATAGTCCAGGTTCGCGCGCCCCGATCCCGTCAGGTCCGGACCCACCTCGCCCCCCTCGCCGTAGAGCTTGTGGCACGGCGCGCACGTGCGTTGGAACACGACCTTCCCCCGCGCAAGATCCGCGGTCGCGACTTTCGCCGGCGCCATCCGTCCGCGCCACGTCTCGACCAACGCCTTCTGGGCCGCCAAGTCCACCCGCACCGATCCCCAGGTCTCGCCCAGGCGTCTCGACAACGCGGCGTCGCCGAATCCCGCGATCTGCCGCGCGTGGAACGCGCTCACGTCCGACCGCGACACCTTCCCCGACGCGATCCCTTCCAGCAACGCCATCGCCGTTCCCGGACGCGATGCCATCGCGCCGACCACCGCCGGGCGCTCCTCGATACCCACCCATTGGATCCGCGCCGAGGCCAACTTCGCCGCCTCGGGATCGTTCGTCTCGAGCAAGCCCACCAACGCCGCGGTCCGCATCGCGCCGTCATCGATTAACCCGCGCAGCAACGAACCCAGATCGGCCGGGCGTCCCTCGACCAAGGCCCGGAGCGCCGTCCGCCGCGCGGCCGGATCCGCGTTCCCGTCGCGGGCCAACGCGCGCAATTCGTCGAGCGCGCGGCCGTCGCCGAACACCGCGCCGAGTTCGCGCAGGCGTTCCTTCGACGACGGCGAGGCCGACGCCCCGGCGCGCGACGCGAATTGCGCCCACGATGCCGGGGCCGTCGCCCGACGCCGTCCGCGCAGCGCCGACGCGATTCCCGACGCCACGTCGTCTCGCTCCGCCGTCCCCTGGCCCATCGACCACCGCAACGCCGCGTCGACAGGACCGGGAT
>JANYDN010000167.1 GCA_025363585.1 Verrucomicrobiota bacterium
GCCATGGTGACGGCAAATCCTTGGGCCAATCCCGCGGGATTGGGAAGGGGATTTCAAGCGCGTGGCGGCCGTGGCTGCGACCGCGGGTGCGGGCGCACCTTGACACTGCCCCCGAATTCAAAAGCGTTGAAGAAGGCGCCCTTGCGCTGGGTTCCGGGTGAACGGTGGCCGCGCCAGTGGATTCGGGGTGTTTCGCGCGGTCCTACAAAACCGATTTCGGTTTGTTCGTTGGAGGGACCGGGATTTTCGGGGAGCGGTTTGCGGACGCGCCCGCTCGGGAACGCGAGACCCTTTCAAGGCATCCCCGGCAACCCATCGAATCTCCTTTCCCGAGCTTTTCGTGTGTTTCGTGTGTTTCGTGGTTCACCCACCCAACTTGATGCAAGCCGAGCAGGCCCGTGGAATTGGCATCCACGAAATACACGAACCACACGAAAAGTCGGGGGGGCCGCCAGGGTGCGTTCGGAATTGATTGCATCAACGTCAGGGAGTTTCGCTCGGTCCCACTTCGTCGATTTCGGTTGGTCGATCGCAGCCCCGGACTTTTCGGGGGCAGTGTCCGGATGCGCCCACCGGCCGAGGTCGCGGCGTGCCGGGGTTTGCGTCCACGGCGTTTTATGGCAAGTTCCGCGGACGGATCGGCGGTCCCCGCGCGATCATCCCTGACGCCGCATTGGAAACTTCAAGCCCAGGCATTCCCACACGGCCGTCGGCCGACGACCGATCCTTCATCGTATCGTCCGCGTCCGGAGCAATGCCTCGCCCGTCGATCGGGGATCCCGAGGCCGACAAAAAATGGCCCGCCAGCCCGATGCAGCGGGCGACGATCCTGCGGACGCTGCTCTCGCCGGACGGCGGGTTCTACATCCAGCAGTTGGTTTGCGATTGGACGGAAGCCTTGTCGGTCGAGACGTGGCGGCGGGCATGGGAACGGATGGCCGCCCGGCACGAGGTGCTGCGCGCCGGATTCGTGTCGGACGCCGACGGCAAGGTGACGCAACGATTCGTTCAAGGCGTCGGCGTCACGGTGTCGGTCGAGGAAAACGTGTCGACGACTCGGGCGGAAGGCGTCGCGAGGCTGGATGAATTCCTGGCGGCGGATCGACGCCGTGGATTTGATCCCGCCGAACCGCCGCTCTGGCGCTTGAGCGTGTTCCGTTGGCGGGACGCGACGACCAGCGTCTGGACGTTTCACCACGCGCTGCTCGACGGGCGCTCGCACGCCATCGTCTGGCGCGAGGCGAACGCGGTGTACCGGGCTTTGTTGGCGGGAAGGGAGGAGGAGTTGGCGCCGGCGCGGCCGTATTCTGAATTCATCGGCTGGCTGGAATCGGGAGCGGCCGCGGGCGAGGCGGCGGCCGGGTACTGGCGCGCGCGGTTGGCGGGATTTGGAGTTCCTCCGGGATTGCCATCGCTGGTGATGTCTTCGGAGTCCGGCGGCGAGGACGGCTTGGCCGACGCCGAGACACGCGTGATCCCGCCGGACGAAACGCGCCGGTTGAAGGAAGGCGCCCGTCGTCACGGCGTCACGTTGAACAGCCTCGTGCAGGGCGCATGGGCGCTGGTGCTGGCGCGGTACAACGGGGTCGACGACGTCGTCTTCGGCAGCACGCGGGCCTGCCGGCACTGGACCGCGGAGGATCCGGATTCGCGCGTCGGGCTTTTCATCAACACCGTCCCGTTCCGCGTCGATGCGGATCCCTCGCAGGCGGTCGGCTCCTGGCTCGCGGGACTGCGCGCGCAACAAATCGCGGCGCGCGACGGCGAGCACGCGTCCGCGGACCAGATCCGCGCGTGGTGCGGCCTGCCGCAAACGACGGCGCTGATCCGCTCGGTGGTGATGTTCGAGGCGGCGGAGGCCGACGGCCTCGCTGCGTCCGAGGGCCAACGCGTCCGGTTGCTCGAGAAGATCGACCACCTGACCCTGGCTGCCTACGGAGCGACCACGCTTTCGTTGACCGTCGACTATCCGCGCACCCGGTATCCGGCGGCGCAGATCCGGGCGTTGCTCGGGCATCTTGCGACGGTTCTTTCCGGATTGGCGGACGCCCCGTCGGATCTGCCGCTCGCGGAAGTTCCGATGATGGACGCCGCGGAACGCGCGCGCGTGCTGGATTCCTGGCAGGGCGCGCCATGGACATCTCCCGTCCCTCCACTCCATCGGGTGCTTGAGGCGCGTGCCGCGGAACGCGGGCCCGCGCCCGCCGTGGAGTTTCTCGACGAGGCAATCTCCCATGCGGAGCTCCACGTCCGCGCGAACCGGCTTGCCCGGCGGTTGCTGGGATTCGGCGGCCCGGGCAACCGGGTCTGCGTGGTCCTCGATCGTTGCCACGACCAAGTCGTGGCGTGGTTGGCCGCATTGAAGTCGGGCTGGGTCTACGCGCCGGTGGATCCATCGAATCCACCGGAGCGGCTCGCCTTCCATCTCGACGACCTGCGGCCGGCCGTTGTCCTCACCCAGTCGTCGTTTCTCGCGAATCTGCCGGCGGCGGTTCCGGTGCTCGCGCTGGATTCGCCCGACGAGCGCGCGGCACTCGGGCGACTGGAGTCGGGAAATCTTGAGTTCGAGCCCGCCCGCGACGCGCCGGCGAACCTTCTCTACACGAGCGGGTCGACGGGAATTCCGAAGGCGGCCATCAACGGTCACGCTGGCCTGGCGAATTTCGCGGCCGAGGTCCGGCAGCGGTTCGACTTCGGGCCCACGGACCGGATCCTCCAGTCGTCCTCGACGGGTTTCGACGCGTCGCTGTTTGATTTCGTCGCGTCGCTGCAGTCCGGCGCGACGCTGGTCCTGGTGCCCGCGCATCTCCTCAAGCCCGGCCCCGGACTCGCCCCGATGCTCGACGAGAAACGCATCTCGGTGGTGCTGCTCACGCCGACCACGATGCGTTCGACGTCGGTGCCGTCGGCCGGCGTGCGGTGGGTGGTGTCCGCCGGCGAGCCGCTCACCCCCGATCTCGTCGCGCGCTGGGCACCGGGCCGGCGATTGCTCAACGTCTGCGGGCCCACCGAATGCTCGGTGTGGTTCCACTGCGGGGAGGCGCACGCGGACGGGACGAAACCCACCATAGGCCGCCTCGTTGCGGGTTGTCGTGGCTACGTTCTCGACGAGTCGCGGCGGCCCGTTGCGACCGGGGTGCCGGGCGAGCTTTGGCTCGGCGGCGCGGGCGTGGGCCTTGGCTATTGGAACCGTCCCGAACTCACGGCGGAAAGCTATCTCGCGGATCCGTTCGATTCCCGTCCGGGCGCGCGGATGTACCGGACCGGCGATCGCGTCCGGTGGCTGGCCGACGGGCGCGTCGAGCATCTCGGCCGGCGTGACCACCAGATCAAGCACCACGGAATGCGCGTGGAGCTCGGCGAGATCGAGGCGGCCGTGCGCGGGCATCCCGGTGTGGCAGGCGCCGTGGTCGCGGTGCACGCCGGCACCTTGCTGTGCTGGATGGTTCCGCGGGGAAGGCCGACGTCTCCGACGGCGATGCGCGCCTGGTTGGCAGGGCGTCTCCCGCTGGTTTTCGTCCCGACTTTCTACGAATGGGTTCCGGAATTCCCGCCCACGCGCACCGGGAAGGCCGACCGCGCCGCCCTGGTGGCGTCGTGGCTCTCCGCCCATCCGGCTGCAACGACCCTCGCGACGAAGCCATCGCCGGAAGAGCGGCATCGCGTCCTCCACGAATGGAACGCCACGGCGCGCGCGTATCCTACCGCGCGTTCCGTCCTGGAATTCTTCCGCGAACACGTCGCGCGACGGCCGGATGCCGTCGCGATCGAGGGTCCGGACGGACGCGTGGGTTACGCGGAACTCGATCGACGGGCCAATAGGGTCGCGCGCGGATTGCTGCGCGCCGGGGTCGTGCCGGGCGGGTTGGTGGCGCTGCGTTTCGACCGCTCGGCGGCGAACATCGTCGCGATGCTCGGCGTGTTGAAGGCCGGGGCCGCGTTCCTTCCGCTCGATGCGGACACGCCCGCGGAACGACAGGAGTGGATCCTCGCCGACTCCGGCGCGCGCCTTGCGTTGGTCGTGCCGTCGTCGTCGTCGGCATTTCCGGGATGGAGCGGGATGGTGATCGGGTTGGATGCGCACGCGTCCGTTTTCGCCGACGAGGAACCGACCGATCCCGGCGTCGGGCACGATCCGTCGCGACGGGCGTATGTCATCTACACTTCGGGTTCCACGGGGCGTCCGAAAGGCGTCGAGATCGAACACCGCTCGCTCGCGAACCTCGTTTGCCACTATCACGAACGGCTGGCGCTGACGCCGGCGGATCGCTGCACGTTGCTTGCGAACCCGTCGTTCGACGCGTCGGTGGCGGATGTCTGGCCCGGATTGTGCGCGGGCGGGACACTGTTGGTTCCGGAAAAAGGACTGTTGTTGGATCCGGACGGATTGATCGCGTGGTTGGCCGCGTCGCGCGCGACGTTTTCATTCGTTCCCACGCCGCTGGGCGAAATCCTTTTCGGCCGGCCGTGGCCCGCGGCGCCGTCGTTGCGCCACTT
This sequence comes from Verrucomicrobiota bacterium, assembly GCA_025363585.1. Lineage (GTDB taxonomy): Bacteria > Verrucomicrobiota > Verrucomicrobiia > Limisphaerales > UBA9464 > UBA6176. The sequence goes on from JANYDN010000167.1 coordinate 4,498, forward strand.
CTGCGTCGGCGGCGACGTGTTGCGTCGGCGTCCGCCCGCCGGGCTGCCGTTCGTGGTCTGGAACACGTACGGCCCGACGGAGAACACGGTGGACTCCACCTGGGGCATCGTGGAACCCGACGGAACGAGCGCCCGCCCAACCATCGGCCGGCCGATCGCCAACGTGCGCGCGTACGTGTTGTCCGCGACGCTTGATCCGGTGCCGCCGGGCGTGGAGGGAGAGTTGTATCTCGGGGGCGAGCAGGTCGCGCGTGGCTATTTGCACCGTCCGGCGCTCACGATGGAACGCTTCCTTCCGGATCCGTTCGCCGAAATCACCGACGCGCGGATGTACCGGACGGGCGATCGCGTCCGCTGGCGCGACGACGGCGAACTGGAATTCCTCGGGCGCGCGGACGACCAGATCCAGATCCGCGGGCAACGCGCGGAGTTGGGCGAGATCGAGGCATGCCTTTTGGAACATCCGCGCGTCGTCGCGGCGTGTTGTCGTCCGGTCGCCGACGGCGAGGACATCGCGGGCGTCGTGGCGCACGTGGCGCTGGCGGAAGGCGGGGAAGGCGACGCGGATCCCACCCCGGAACTGCGCGGGCACGCCGCGCGGCGGCTGCCGGCGTTCATGGTTCCCTCGCGATTCATCCGGCACGCGGCATTGCCGATGACGCCGCAGGGCAAGGTGGACCGCGCCGCGCTCGACGCGTGGGGTGCCGCCGCGACGGACACGACGTTGGCGATGCCGGCCGGGAATCCGGAGACGCAGCCGATGGACGCGCTCGAGTGGGCCTTGACCGAATTGTGGGGCCGGGTGTTGGGCCGGGCCGGCGCGGGGGCGCCGGGCGGCACGTTCGACGAGCATGGCGGCGATTCGTTGCTCGCGGTGAAGCTGCTGCTGGGCGTCCACGAAATCACCGGACGCCGGTTGGCGTTGTCCACGTTCCTGCTCGACCCGACGTTGTCCGGATTGTGCCGTGTGGTGACGGCCGCGGAGCACGAGTCGCAACGCCCGGTGCTGACGATGCGCAAGGGAGGCGGCGGTTGCCCGGTGTTCTGCGTCTACGACGTGTCCGGCGACGTGGGCGGCTACTTCGAACTCGCCGACAAACTGCGCGACCGCCATGCGGTGCACGGCATCCGCTCGCCGGCACTGCACGATCCGACGCGGCTGCCGGATTCGATCGAGGCCGCGGCGAGGCAGGCCCGGCAATGGTTGCGCGAGGTGCATCGATCGGGGCCGTTCGCGTTGGTCGGCTATTCCTGGGGCGGCCTCCTCGCGTTCGAGATGGCGCGGCAGACGCTGGCGGAGGAGGGGTTCGCGCCGTTCTGCGCGTTGTTGGGCACGTCGTCGCCGCCGCGGGATCCGTCGACGTGGCTCCGGCTCGTGCATGCGGCGCGCTGGTTGCCGCACTGGGCATGGGAGTTCGCGCGGGACCGCGGGCATCGCCGCGAGCGGTTGCTCCGCGCGGTTCCTTTCCTCAAGCGCTTCGGGAAAAACGTCGCGGTCGGCGAGGCGCTGGAGGTGCCGGCGTGGATGTCCACCGCCCTCCCGCGCCACCACGTCGAGTTGTTGCACCGCTACCGGCCGGTCGTCCCGCGGCCCGTCCCGATCCATCTGTTCCGCGAACGCGGGTCGTACGTGCCCAAATCGCACCCGGCGTTTTTCCGGTTCAGCGACCACGAAAAGGACGCGGGATGGTCGCGTTGGATCGGTTGCCGGGCGCGGGTGCACTGGCTCGACGGCCATCACCTCAAGGTGCGCCACGCGCCGCAGGTTGCGGGGCTGGCGGCAGCGCTGCTGGCAGCGCTGGATGAAACCGATTCATCGTCGGGCGGGACCGGCGCGTGAAGGATTTCCGGCGTCGAAATGGGCGAGTGCGATTGCCTCGCCGACGACAACCGAACTAATCTCGCGGCGACATGGAATCCGTCGACACCCCGATCTCCGGGCCCTCGTGGCTCGAGGGATACCATGCGCCCCCGGGTGGCTTCGACGAGTTGAGGGACGCCACGGGGGCCATGCGCCCGGCGTGGGCGAGCCTGCTGGAGCGATTGGGTTCGCAACCTTTGGACGAGTTCGCGCGGCGCAGGGATTCCGCGCGGCGGCTGTTGCGCGAGCACGGGGTCACGTACCACGTGTACGGGAGCGACGAGGGTTTCGAGCGGCCGTGGTCGCTCGATCTGGTGCCGATGTCGCTGGCCCGCGACGAGTGGACCGTGCTCGAGGCGGGTTTGATCCAGCGAACGCGGCTGTTGAACGCCATCCTCGGCGACCTCTACGGCGCGCAACGCATCCTGCGCGAGGGATTGTTGCCGGCGGCGTTCCTCCACGCGAACCCGGCGTTCCTGCGGGCCTGCCACGATCTCCGTCCGCCGGGCGGAAAATACCTCCACGTCCACGCGGTGGATCTCGCGCGCGGGCCCGATGGACGGTGGATGGTGCTCGCGGACCGCACGCAGGCACCTTCGGGCGCCGGGTACGCGCTGGAGAACCGCATCATCGTGTCGCGCGTGCTGCCCGAGGAATTCCGCGAATGCCGCGTGGCGCGGTTGGCCGGCTACTTCGCGGCCTTGCGCGACGGGTTGCGCGCGTCGGCGAACGGGGCCGGGACTCCCAACGTGGTCCTGCTGACGCCGGGGCCGTACAACGAGACGCACTTCGAACACGCCTACCTCGCGCGCTACCTCGGTTTCCCGTTGGTCGAGGGCGGCGACCTCACGGTGCGCGACCGGCGCGTGTTCCTCAAGACGCTCGAGGGACTGCGGCCGGTCGACGTGATCCTGCGCCGCGCCGACGACACTTTCTGCGACCCGCTGGAATTGCGCCCCGATTCGTTCCTCGGCGTGCCCGGTCTGGTCGACGCGGCGCGCGCCGGCAACGTCGTCGTCGCCAACGCGCTGGGCGCTGGACTCGTCGAGGCGCCCGCGCTGCTTCCCTTCCTGCCCGCGTTGTGCCGGCATTTTCTCGGCGAGGAAATGCGGCTGGCGTCGGTGCCGACGGCGTGGTGCCAGGGGATCGGCGCGTCCGATTGCGTGGCGTCGATCGGCGGCCGGGCGGTGGTGAAGCGCGCGTTCGGCGGCGGCATGGAGCCCGTGTTCCTCGACGCGCTCCCCAAGGCGGAACAGGAATCGTGGCGCGAGAGGCTGCGTCGCGACGGCATCGGGTTCGTCGTGCAGGAAGAGGTGGAGCTTTCGGTCGCGCCGTCGATGAGCGGCGATCTCCTCGAGCCGCGCCGCGTGGTGTTGCGCGCGTTCGTGGCGGCGTCCGGCGACGGCCACGTGGTGATGCCCGGCGGGTTGACGCGCTTCTCGCCGTCCGTCGCGTCCGCCGTCGTTTCCGCGCAACGCGGCGGCGGTTCGAAGGACACGTGGGTCCTTTCGGACGAGCCCGTGGATCCGGTGACGCTATTGAAACCGGGAGGGCAGGTGATCCGTCTCGACCGCGCGCCGGCGGACGTGCCGAGCCGGGTCGCCGACAACCTGTATTGGCTGGGACGCTACGCGGAGCGGTTGGAGCATCGCGTGCGGATGTTGCGCGCGACGGTCCACCGCCTCGGCGGCGAGAGCACGCACGACGGGCAGGCCGAGTTGGCGGCGCTCGTGCAGATGCTGGTCTGGCTCGGCCAATTGCCGGACCGCTTCGGCGCGAATCCGGACGAGGGCAACCTCGCCGATGCGATCGTCGCGCTGGTGCACCAACCGCAACGGGCGGGAAACGTGCGCGACATCCTCGGGCGCCTGCGGTTCCTGACGACCGCGGTGCGCGACCGGTTGTCGAACGACACGTGGCGCATTTTCCAGCGGATGCAGGTGGACGGGCATCTCGCGGGGCAGCGTCCGGCGATCGAGGAAGTGCCCGGCGTGCTGAACACGCTGATCGTCGATCTCGCGGCGTTCAGCGGGATGGAGATGGAGAACATGACGCGCGGGCACACGTGGCGGTTCCTCGACATCGGCCGGCGGATCGAGCGCGGGCTGATGCTCGTGCAACTCTGGCGGGCGGCGTTGGCGGCGGGCGGCGTGACGTCAACCGTTCTCGCGCCGTTGCTTGAGATCGCCGACTCGACCATGACCTACCGGCGCCGCTACTTCGAACAGATGCACGTGGGCACGGTGTTGGACCTGTTGCTCGCGGAGGAAACCAACCCCCGTTCGCTCGCGTTCCAACTCGAGACGCTCCACGAGCACCTCGATTTCCTGCCGCGCGACGGCGAGGGGAACGGCACGGCCGAGGAACGGGAATTGATGGCGTTGTCGGACGCCCTGCACGCGGTGGACGTGTCGGCGCTCGCGTCGTCCACCGAGACGCTCGACGCGCTGATGGCGCGCCTGGCGGAGGGCCTGTGCCGCGTTTCCGACCAATTGACCCACCACTACTTCAGCCACGCGGTCCTGCGGGCCAGTTGAGTTGGGTTGAGTTCACGCCGTGATCTACCGAGTCATCCACCGGACGTCCTACGTCTACGACCGCGAGGTGTCCGTGTCGCACCACGTGGTCCAGTTGAAGCCGCGCGAATTGCCGTGGCAGCGGGGCGTCTCGCACGAGCTGTGCGTGCGGCCCGCGCCCGGTGTCGAGGCGGCGCGGACGGATTATTTCGGCAATTATTCCGTGCTCGTCACGATCGAGTCCGCGCACCGCGAATTCGAGGTGATCGCGCGAAGCACGGTGGACGTCGCGCCGCGCCCGGCGCCCCAGGCGTCCGGATTGCCCGCGTGGGAAGCGGTCGCGTCCGCGTGCGCCTCCTCCGGCTGGAACGAGGCCACCGCCGCGGGGGAATACCGTTTCGAATCGCCGTGGGTGCGCGGTTCGTCCCCGATCCGCGAGTGGGCCCGCGAATCGTTCGCCCCGGGACGCCCGTGGTTGGAGTCTGTCCTCGGGTTGAATTCCCGGATCCACCGCGAGTTCGTGTTTGATGGTTCCGCGACCACGGTCACCACGCCGGTCGAGGAAGCCTTCGCCAAACGCCGCGGCGTCTGCCAGGACTTCGCGCACGTCATGCTCGCGGCGTTGCGCGGTGCCGGCCTTCCCGCACGCTACGTGAGCGGGTATCTCGAGACGGTCCCGCCGGCCGGAAAACCGCGCCTCGTCGGTGCCGATGCCTCCCACGCGTGGGTGTCGGCCTGGTGCCCGGGCGCGGGTTGGATCGACTTCGACCCAACCAACGACCTGATGCCATCGGAGCGGCACGTGACGGTCGCATGGGGCAGGGACTTCGGCGACGTGAGCCCGGTGCGCGGCGTGCTGCTGGGAAGCGGCGACCACCGAATGCGGGTTTCGGTGGACGTCGAACCGATCGCGGTCCACGGAGGCCAATCGCAGGCACAGACCCGGCGCGTCGAATGACCGCGGAAGTGGACTGGAAGATTCCTACCACGGACCACACGGACCACACGGAAAGCCGAAGCTGCCACGGGGAGCAGGGAAATATTTTACCACGGAAATCACGGAAATCACGGAAGGTAAGCCAACAGTTTCTGTTCCGTGATTTCAGTGATTTCCGTGGTCAATGTGTTGATCCGTGGCATGGAGTCAGCACGGAGGACACGCAGACCGCAACCGGCTCGTCTCTCCTCCGTGTGCTCCGTGTGCTCCGTGGTTGAAAATTCCTCGGCCCGTTTCCGTGGTTGGTGATCGCCGAGGGGTTGCCACGGGGAACCCGAAGTATTTCGACCACGGAAATCACGGAAATCACGGAAGGCGAACCGAGGGTTTCTGTTCCGTGATTTCAGTGATTTCCGTGGTCAATGTGTTGATCCCTGGCATGGAGTCAGCACGGAGGACACGCAGACCGCAACTGGCTCGTCTCTCCTCCGTGTGTTCCGTGTGCTCCGTGGTCAAAAATTCCTCGGCCCGGTTCCGTGGTTGGTGATCGCCGAGGGGTTGCCATGGGGAACCCGAAGTATTTCGACCGCGGAATTCACGGCAATCACGGAAGGC
>JANYDN010000177.1 GCA_025363585.1 Verrucomicrobiota bacterium
GGCGGCTTCGCGCACTCGGGCGGGCTCGAGGCCGCGCGCCAGCACGGGGAAGTGACCGGACGCGCGGGGCTCGAGGGTTGGATCGAGGCGAGCCTCGCGCAATTGGCGCACGCGGCGTTGCCGTGGACGTGCGCGGCACACACGGAGCCGGGGCGTCTGGCGGAGTTGGATTCACTGACGGAGGCATTCCTGTCGAACCACGTGGCGAACCGCGCGAGCCGACTGCAGGGCCGGGCGTTGTGGCTGGCGGTCGAGCGCGGGTTCGGCGCGTCGGTCATCGGGGCTTTGTCGGCGCCCGAATTCTTCCATGGCGCCCCCGTGTTCGGTGCGCTGTGCGCGCGGATGGGATTCGGCCTCGAGGATTCGGCGCGCGGCCATGTCTTCGTCCAGTTGCGGGGTTGGATCGCGGCGGCGGTACGGCTGAACATCGTGGGTCCCATGGCGGGGCAGGCGGTGCAGGCCTCGATGGCCGCGCGGGCCGAGGAAACGGTCCGGCTCGGGTTGGAAATCCCGCCGGAGGACGCGGCGCAGACCTCGCCCATGCTGGATATCTGGCAGGGCGCGCAGGACCGGCTTTATTCACGATTGTTCCAAACCTAACGGGAAACCCCGCGTGGATCATATCCAATTAGACATGGAGCCAATGCCCGGGGAAAGCATCGCATGAAAACACAACCGCACTTGGACGGCCACGGACACCCGCACACGCACCCCCACGGCCATGGCCACGGCCACACGCACGAGCCGATGGAACACGCGGGGCGGTTCGACGAGCGCGAGGTGCCGATCGACCGCGACTACAAGAAGCGCGCGTTCACGGTCGGGATCGGCGGTCCCGTGGGGAGCGGAAAGACGGCGTTGATGCTCGGGTTGTGCCGCGCATTGCGGGGCCGGGTGAACCTCGCGGTGGTGACCAACGACATCTTTACCAAGGAAGACGGCGAGTTCCTGGTGCGGAACGACGCGCTTCCCGCGGAACGCATCCGCGCGGTCGAGACCGGCGGATGCCCCCACGCGGCGATCCGGGACGACATCTCGGCGAACCTGATGGCACTGGAGGAATTGCAGAGGGCGTTCGGCACCGACCTGTTGTTGGTGGAGTCCGGCGGGGACAATCTGGCGGCGTGTTATAGCCGGGAGCTGGCCGACTATACCATCCAGGTCATCGACGTGGCGGGCGGCGACAAGATCCCTCGCAAGGGCGGACCGGGCCTGACGCAGAGCGACCTGTTGGTGATCAACAAGACGGACCTTGCCGAGGCGGTCGGGGCGGATCTGGGCGTGATGGAGCGCGACGCGCGGCGGATGCGAGGGGAAGGCCCGTTCCTATTCGCGCAGGTCAGGAACGGCGTGGGGACGGACGAGATCGTGGAGAACATCCTGCACGCCTGGAACCACGCGATGGGGATCGACCACGGACACTGAGACGGCCGACCAACTGACAGGGGAATTGACCACGGATCACACGGACCACACGGGAGGCGTGGAGAGCAGAGCTGGGATTTTACCACGGAAATCACTGAAATCACGGAATGAAAGACATGGGAGTCTTCACTTCCGTGATTTCAGTGATTTCCGTGGTTAAAAAAAGAAGCTGCCCCGTGGTCATTGATTGAAGTGTCCGTGGCGTGCCGTGAATGCGCCGCGTCCGTGGTCCGTCGGAGCACGCATGCTCGGAGTCCGGCTTTTCGTGGTCGCGATTGGATTCTTTCTGGTGGTCGCCCACGCCGAAGCCGAGGTCGTCCGGCTGGAATATAGCCCGCAGGAGAATCCACAGCCCCTCCGTGGCATCGACGCGGGACGCGACCGTGACGGCACGTTCGCCTGGAGTTGGATCTGGGTCGGACATGTCATGACCGCGCCCGACGGCTTCGATTGGACTAATGTCGAGGAGCGCCTGAAGCGCGTGGCACGACGCGGACATCACTCGATCCTACGTCCGTTCCTCGACGGCTGGTCACGGGACAACCCGGTGCCCGGATATCTCACGAACATCGTTGGAGCCACCGCGCGCAGTGCGGACGGCTTCCTCGTGCCGGTCTACTCGCATCCGGCGACGCGGGACGCCCTCGTCCGGTTCGTCCGGGAATTCGGCGCGCGCTATGATGGCGACCCACGCATCGGTTTCGTCGAGACCGGCTTGCTCGGGCAATGGGGCGAAGGATGGGCCTACAAGGGCCGATCCGGGGTTTCATTGGAGGTGACGCCGGAAACGCGGGACGCGGTGTTCGAGGCGTACCGGCAGGCGTTCCATGCGACGCGTCTTCTAATACCCGCGCCTTCCACCAACGCGGCGACGGCCGACTTCGGGTATCACGACGAGAACTTTGCGTTCTGGAAGGCCCCGGATTTCTTCAGGAAGCGTTTGGTCGGTGCGGCACCGGAGGCGCTCGACCGATGGCGGCGGGCACCGGTGATTGGCCGCATCCATCCCGAGTTCCTCAGATCGGAAACGGTCCGGGAACTTGATCCCAGGGATATCTCCGACGACCGGCTCGCGGGTTTGATCCGTCGCGAGCATTATAGCTGCCTCCGTTATCCCGACCAGCGTGACTTGACCCGGGCACTCGGCGATCGCTTCCTGAAGGCCGCGAAGGGCGCGGGATATGAATTCCATGTGCGGCAGGTGGAGTTCGAACGGATGGCGGCCGGGCTCCGGATCCGCGTGACTGCGACCAACACCGGTGTCGCGCCATTTTATTATGAGTGGCCGGTCGAGTTGGGATGGTTGGACGCCAACGGTGTCGCGAAGAGCTGGCGCACCGACTGGGATATCCGGCGCTTGATACCGGGCGACGGCGAGATCATCCACGAGGCCATCGTGGAACTGCCGGAGAAGCCGGCCGCAACCACTGTCCTGGCGATGCGCATCCCGAACCCGCTGCCGAAAGGACCACCGATCCGATTCGCCAACCGCGAGCAGGACCGCGACGTGGACGGATGGCTAAGCCTCGGTGTCCATGCCACGGAAAAGTGACGCGAGACCACGGAGTTTGCGGGAACCGGACCCAGGGGGGTTTAACCACGGAGCACACGGAGCACACGGAAGGAAAAACACACACCGGAAGGCTTCAGGGCATGCCTCGGAGTTTTACCACGGAAATCACTGAAATCACGGAATGCGAACCACGGCATGCAGGTCATCAATTCCGTGATTTCAGTGATTTCCGTGGTAAGAAATGAAGCGGCTCCGTGTCACGAAACCCCGGATCCCCAGTATGTAATGTGACCACGGAGCACACGGAGCACACGGAAACAAAATGTCCGAGTTTGGGTCTCCAATTCCGTGTGCTCCGTGTGCTCCGTGGTTAAAAATATAAGCCTCCCGCGTACTCCGCGGTCTTAGGGAGTTGAGACGCGGTAGAAGCGCGCTTCCGCGGAACCGTCCGGATCGGGAACGCTCACGGGGCCGTCCGTGGTCAACGCCGGAACGACACCCAGTTTCGTCCAGGTCCCGGTGCCTAGTTCCGCCCGATACTCCAAGGTATAAGTGTGGCCCGCCACGCCCGCGAAGGTCAGCGCGATGCCAGCGGTCGTGTCCACCGTGAGCTTCAGGACGCTGTTCGCGTCGTGCGGATCGGTCCCGGCGCGGTATTCTTGGAGATTGCTTAGACCGTCGCCATCGGGATCGGCCGCGGCATCCGACGGATCGTGGGGATCGAGCCCATGCGCGGTTTCCCACGCGTCGGGAATGCCGTCGTTGTCGGCGTCCGTCACCACCACCACGCTGTTTGCCGCGCCCGGCGTGGCGCTGCCCGGGAACGGGATCACGCTGTCTGAACCGTCCGGGAAGCGTCCTTCGGAAATGCCGGTCTGTTGCGTGCCGAACTGGATTCCGTCGAGCAATTGGCCCGCGGCGCTGAACACTCCCACGGCTTCGCCCGACTTCTTCAGGCTGAAGTTGGCGTGGTTGCCGCCGTTGTCCGGCTTGCCGTCGGCGATGAATTGGCGCCACGCGTCGGTTCCGATCCCCAGGAACGACAGCGGTTGGACCGGCGACGTGAACGGCACGTCGAGATTGTCGGTGAGATACAACCCGCCCAAGGCGATGGGTCGCGAGTCGGAATTATATAACTCGAACCAATCGGGTCCGGCCGCGGGATCCGCCATCCATTCGTTCACGCGCACCAGCGCGGGATTGCCAAGTCCGGCCGGCACGTTGGCCACGGCCTCGCCCGGAAGCGTGAGCAGCCAGGTGGGCGCGCCGTCCGGGACGCGCCCGATCGCGAAGTCCGCGGCCTGGACGCCGAACGAGACGGCGTCGAGCAACGCGCCGCCGCGGACGGGATCGTCGAAGAGATAGACCGTGGCGCCGGAGCCCTCGAGGACGAAGCCGGTGTTGGTGTCGTTCGCCGGACGCAACGCGTCGCACTGGACGCTGGCGAATCCGCCCGCGGCGAGACTCGAGCCGGCCGGGAAAACCCACTTGCGCGGGACCGACGGGTCGTCGGTGACGCTGAGGCCCGCGAGGGGCACGGCGTTCGTCGTCGGGTTGTGGAACTCGATCCAGTCGGAAACGACGCCCACCGCGTTCGTGCGCGTGAGATTGCGCGCGAGCACCTCGTTCAGGACCACGGGCGAGGTGGCGACGGCATTGCAATTGGTATAAGTCCGGGTGGCCTCGAGCGCGGCGCCCCAGGTGATGTCGGAACTCGTGGTGCCGGTCTGGTGGACCTCGACGGCGAGCGTGTTCGCGCCCTGCACGAGCCCCGCGGACGGGATCGTCGTGAACTCCGTGGTGGCGTTGCCGACGTTCCGCGACGCGAGGGTGGAATAGGTCGCCGCGCCCGCGGCCATTCCGATCCGCGCGACCTCGACGCCGTTGAGATAGACGATGGCGCCGTCGTCGAGAACGGTGGTCAGGTTCAGCGTGAAACCATTGAGGTTCGTGTCCACGTTGAAGTGGGTCCGGAAATAATAGGTGGTCCGGCCGAGCGTGAGCGGGGTCTTGATTCCCGGCGCCGGGAGACAACCGCAGTCCTCGACCGACAACAAACCGGGACCGGAAGGCCACGCGGCGTCGCTATATCCAACGGTCTTCCATGCCGTGCCGTCGAGGTTCGCGGTCTGTTGGTAACGCCAGGTCGCGCCCAGTGGCAGCAACGGGATGCTTTCCACCGCCAGCGTGCAATTGCCGCTCCCCGCGCCGGGATTGGGCCCGCCCGGGGTCGGTTGCCCGAAGGAAAGCACCGTCGTGGTCCCGTCCGGCGAACGTCCCTGCGAGACGTCGGTCCGCTGCGGGCCGTATGAAACCAAGTCGATGGTGTTGTCCGCGGCGTCGCTCAGGCGGAGGAGGGCGTCGTCGGCCGGGAGCTTGAATCCAAGATGGTCCGCGCCCTTGCCCGTGGAGCCGTCGGCGACGAGCCGCAGGTAACCGCCACCGGCGATATAACTCAGCGGCGCCACGACGAAGCGGTCGGGCTGCGAGGCAGCGTCGGAGACGCGCAGGCCCCCGAGCGCGACGGGGTTCGGGTCCGGATTATATAATTCCAGGAAATCGTTCGCGCTCGTGAAGATCGCGCTGGCCAGCCACTCGTTGATCCGCAGGCGCGCGGGGTCGCCCACGGCGGCCGGGAGGTTCGCGGCGCCGGGGGTCGGGTGGCACAGCGTCCACGCGCCGTCGTAGCCGCGGCCGATCGATGCATCACCGATCTGGACGCCGAAAGTCACCGAGTCGAGCAACGCCGCGCCGCGGGCGTCGGAGTCGAAGAGGAAGAGGTCGTCGCCCGAGGACTTCAATCCGAATCCCAGATGCAGGCCCGGGGCGTTGGTGGCGTTGTCGCCGTACAGGACGAGGAATTCGCCGGACCCGATCGTTGTTCCCGCGGGAAACACGAACTTGCGGGGCGTGCCGAAGGCGTCGGTCAACGACACGCCCGCCAGGTCGACGGCGACCGGACCGTGGTTTTCCAACTCGACCAAGTCCGGCGTCGTGCCGGCGTTGGTCCGCGTCGTCAGGTTGACCGCGAGGATTTCGCTGAGGCGGATGGCGACCCGGGCCGGCGGCGTGACGTGGTTGGGATCGACGGTCCAAACGGCGGTGGACGACACGGACGCGACGTCGCCGAGCAATGGGTCGTCCTGGTACATGCCGCTGTCGCGTTTGCCGGACACGTCGACCTGGTGTTGGCCGGGCGGGAGGCTGGAGAGCGAGATCGCGGTCGCGATCGGCGCTTCCGCGCTCCATGCGCCGCCGTCGAGACGCCACTTATAGGCTATATAACCACTGCCTTGGGGAAACCCGGCGGCGGGAATGCCGTTGCCGGTGCGGAGTGGCGCGACGTGGATCGTGGCGTCCGACTGGGCGGTGACGCCCTTGGGTTCGCCCCAGACAAAGACGCCGAGTTTGGGCGACGCGCCGAGATCGCGTCCGCCGATGCCGGCACCGACCGCGGGCGAGCCGGGAGCGGGCGTGAACCAATCCCACAGGACCTGGGCGGATTCCCAATCCGGGAAATGGGTTTCCGACACGGCGGGGACATGCACGAGACCGGCGTCCAACACCCGGTTTCCGGATCCGGGACCGGTCCATGGCAACGACAGGATATTGTCGACGAACGTGACGGGCGAACCGTCGGTCGCATTGCGGACCAATTGCTCGGCGTCGGTGATCACGTTGCCCTCGAGATAATATCCTTTGCCCGGCGTGGTGAGATCGGGGGTCGTGTCGCGGACGTTCACGATGCCCGAGGCGAAGTCCTGGCCGCCGTCCTTGGTGGTGTGGACGATCGTGTTGTTGATCAGCGTGAAGAAATTCCCCTGTTTCGCGGTGGCGGCGTTGTCGCAGTCGAAGAACAGGTTGTTGATGATGGTGATCTCGGAGGTGTTGCCGGAGTTGTCGCCGCCGGAAACCGCCGCGGAACTGTCGGGCGCGCCGTTGCGGTGGATGTGAAGGAAGATGTTGCCCTCGACCCACGCGTCGGTGCCGTCGAGGTCGAGCCCGTCGTCGCCGCTCCCGATGAGGACGTTGCCGATATAATGGGAAATGGGTTGGCCGGGACGGTTGCCGCCGGTGAAGTCGAACACGTCGTTGTAGCCGTTGGGCGCTCCGATATAATTCCGGAGGCAAAGGCCGTGGCCTCCCGCCTTGACGCCGCCGGTCCCGTGCAACGGTTCGAAGGCCGCCGTCGGCGTCGGGAAATGGCAATGGCTGACGGTCCAGGAGGAGTCGTCGAGCGAGATGTATTGCTTGTCGGTCGTGCCGAAGACCAGGTGGTCAAGGAACAGCGTGCCGGCGGCGGAATGGATGCAGGTCGAGCCATTGCCCTCGATATAGGCATGCGTGATCCGGGTCTCGGGCGACGACGGCCCGCCGTTCACCACGATGCCTCCCCACGTGGCCGTCGTGCCCGGGGCGCGGCCTATATGGATCGGCGCGTCCTCGGTGCCCTCGGCCAGGATGCGCCCGCCGTTGGCGACGACGAGATTGACGCCGGCGGCGAGATATACGGACGTGCCGGGCTGGATGGTGAGCGTGGCGCCGGCCCCGACCGTCAGGCTGGCGGAGACCAGGTAAGGTCCGCCGGCCGCGGTCCAGACCTCGCTCGTTGCGAGGTTCCCGCTCTTCGAGGCGACGGATGAATCGTCATACCACACGTCGAGAACGCGCTTCTCCAACGGCGCGGCCTGGGCATCGAAGGCCTCGACGAGGACGCGATTGACGCCGGGATGGAGTGCCACCGCGGTATTGGTCCAGCGCCCGGTCCATGGCGTGTATGGGACCGCGATGCCGTTCACCTTCACGGTCGTGGTGAGCGCGGCGTTCGCGTCGCCCACGAGGGTCGTGGTCGAAGTGGTGCTCTTGGGAAAACCGGACACGACGGCGAGCGACGAGGTCGCGGTCAACGCCGACGGGATCTGCGAGCGGACGAAGGCGTCGCGCGCGGCGTTGAGTGCCTTGTAGTTCTTCACCATCTGGTCGATGGCCGGCGTCGAGTCGAACTGGCCGCGCCACTCGTCGAGAAAGGCGTCGAAATGGGCCGGGGCGAAGAAACCGTCGGCGAGCGCGGACAACTGCCGGTAATATTCGGGCGCGAATTCCGGATGCTTGATGAGGCGCGAGACAGCGGCGATGTCGGCCGCCTTGAAGATGCCGGTCGTGGTCGGCGTGGTCGTGGTGCCGCTGCCGAGGATGGAGTCCATGTCATAGGACCACACCTGGACGCGGGGATCCTTCGCCGGGAAGTACAGGATATAATCGTCGCCAACGCCGGTGCCGAGGCACGTCTCCTGGTTGTCGAGAAGCGAGTTGATCGCGAAATAGCGCATCCACTCCGGGACGTTCACGGCGGAGCGGACCGCGGCCGCATAGGTTGCGGCGGGCGTGTTGTTCAGCACGCCGATGAAGCCGACGAGATCGTTCCAATCGTCGGCGAAGGCATTGTTCTGCTTGAAATAGGTATTGGTATAAGAGCGGTAATCCGGGCCATGCCAGACGAGGTTCGGCGTGATGGAGACGTCGAAGTCGCGGATGCCGCGGTAGAGGCTGCCGTTGGCGTCGCCCGGGATCTGCCGCTTGAGGAGGGCGGAATCGACGACCTCGTTGGCGGCGTAGCTGCCCCATTGCGGCGCGTTGGGCGAGGCAAGGTTCACGCCATCCCAGCGAATCTGCACGAGCCGCGACTCGGCCATCGGGACGCCAAGCGAGCGGAAGATGGCGCTGCCTAGGACCTGGCCGGGCGTGAACTGGCTGTTGAGGTTCAGCGCCGTGCGGTTCCGCCACGGGCGGTCGTTCGGGACCTTGACGAGGAAGTTGTGGGGCACCGACGAACGCGTGCCATGGCCGCGGTTGCGGAAACTCGAAAGGTACCGGACCTGGGGCGTTCCCTCGGCGGAAACGATCCCGTCCGACGCGACGAACGTTCCGTTGATCTGGGCGTCGCTAAGGGTCGATCCGTTCCAGACCTGGGTTTCCAGATAGGTCTTCTCGGCCTGGGTGGCGATGATCCTATAGAAGGGTTGGATGCCCGAATAAGCCTCGTTGTCGACCTGGTAGACCAGGTACGGGCTGCGCGCGTCGGCGGTCGGTTCGAACGCGGGATAGGTCCGGACATGGCCGGCCGTGTCGGAGGCGGTTATATAGAACTCGATGACGGTGCCGTTGGCGTGGACCGGAATCGAGGCGCCATGAATGCCGTCGCCCGGCAGACCGTCGCCATGGGTGCCGTCGTCGGCCATCGGGACGGATGTGAAAGTCGTCGTGGTATCGACGCGCCAATGGAGGACGCCGGCGAGGCCCGACGCGCTTTCGTCGAGCAACCGTGCCGCGACCGTAACCACGTCGGTCGAACGGGGAACCGGCGGATAGTGACGGACCTCGGTCACGAGGGGCGCGGCGTCGGTGCTTGCGACGGAGTTGGGTTGGCCGGGGGTTCCGCCGGCGACGGTGCTGGACTTCCAGTTTTGGCCCTCGGAAAGCGGCATGGCCTCGTTGACCAACTCGAGGGAACTGCCCTCGCCGTCGTGCGCCGCGTGCCATTCCCAGCCGCGTTTGCCGTATTTGTCGTTGGCGGAGATGCGACGGACGGCCCAATCGCCCTCGGTCTCGAAGGTGGCCTGGGCCTGCACGACGTCGGCGAGGTCGCGGAGTTCGATGGTGTCGCCATTGTCCCCGAGGGACCCCGTCCAGCCGCCGACGACATTGGCGACGCCGGGGTGTTTGGAGGCGAAGAGGGGCACGTCGGCGGCGACGACGAGATAGCCGTTGGCGGGGACGGAGGTGTTGGCCGGAAGCACGAGGGAAACGCCCTTGGCGACGTGCCAACCCGAGACGTCGACGGCGGCGGGGTTGGGATTATGCACTTCGAACCACTCCGCGAGGACGTTGGTCCCGGGAGGGTGATACATGATCTCGGTGACGACCAAGGGAGCCGAACGGACGGAAACGGCCGCGATTACGAGGCCGAAAACGACGGCCCAAAGGCGTCGGCAAGTGCGAGACATGGGAATTCCTTTAGCAAACCACGCGCCGAGTTGGGGAGTTCGGCCAAAGAGGCCGCCGAAGATCCGTGGGGCGCGCGTGGAAGGAGAGTAGGAGGAAAGGAAAGCCAGTGCGAGTCGCCGTGGCGCGGACGTCCCCGCCTCCGAGGCCTTCCCACCGCGCTCCAAAAGTAGGCCGGGTCCCCCGGTCTGGCGCCGAATTGTAGGCCGGGTCCCCTGACCCGGCGCCGAAACGAATGGCAATACACGATACAAGGGGCCGAGATGCACCAAGGCCCGCCGCGTGGGGGCACGCGGCCTACAGGCGCCATCGGCTCCTCGCGGCCCGCGCCACGACGGCACACTCCGAGCCGTCCCGGAGCGACCGGCCTCTTGAATCTTCAATCTTGAAACTTGAAACTCCCCCATCACTTCACGCCGGCGCTGGCCGCGGCCTCGGGATCGATCGCCTTGAGCGCCTTGGGGACGGCCCAGATGATTTCCTTCGAGCTGCGGTCGCCGCGGAGTCCGAGCAACCCCGGGAACGCGGGCCTGGCCTTCGGCCCGTATCCCGCGAGAGCCTCGACGATCGTTGGGTTCCCGGCGCCGGCGGCGTTGGTGAGCCGCGCGGTCAACAGCGGCACCATGGTTTCCGCGTCGGCACCCAATCCGGGAAGCACCTCGGCGGAGCCTTCCCAAAGGTCCTCGTCGTTGGACCGCACGAACTCGAGCAACACCGGGATCGCGGCTGCCGCGTTGGTGCCGAACAAATGGAGTTCGTGGATCGCCTGCGTGCGACGGCCCGTGGAGTCCGTCGCGTGGACGTCCATTCCCGGGAGCGAGTTCAACGCCGAGGCGATGGACAACACGATCTGGGATTCGTTGGTGTCGGTGCGGATCCGATGGATCAGGTCGGGAACAATGACGGTGCGCGCGACATCGACGGCCTCGGCGCGGAGTTCGGGCGCGCCGTTGGTGGCGAGCTCGGCCCAAGCGAAGGTGGTCCGCCCCTTATATAAGTCATCGCGATCGCGGACGATCTCGCCGAGGCCCCAGGCGATGGCAGGTATCAGGGCGAGGCCGAGGACGACCGATCCGGCGAGTTTTGCGGTGCGGTTCATGAGGGGGCGGGGCGGGGATGCGCTGGAAGTTTCAAGTTTCAAGATTGAAGTTTCAAGAGGCCAGTTGCTCCGAGATGCCTGGGAGCGCGGGCGTCTCGCCTGCACTGGCTGAGGCTGCGTTGGCTTGGTCCACCGTCTCACGACGGCGGCTACGGGTTGCTGCTTCGCGTGGGGTGCCGGTTCCAAATGGTTATACCTAATTGGTGGAGCTTCGCGCGGGCGGAACGCCACGTTTCATCTGGTCTGCACGGGCGGGGACGCCCTTGTTTTGCGCAGCCGAGGACGGCCGCTCTACGCTTCAAACTTGAAACTTGAAACTTGAAACTCGGACGCAGCCAGAGACGCCCGCCGCCACGGCCGGCCAGTCCACCGTCTCACGACGGCGGCCACGTTGCTTGCTTCAGAACGCGCGCTTGCCGTTGAGGCGGACGTGGCCGCGGACCTCGTCCAGGAAAGCGTCGCCGTAGACGCGGAGCTTGGTCTCGCCCACGCCCGTGATCTCGCGCAATGCGTCGTCGGTCTCCGGATATTCGCGCGCCATCTCGCGGAGCGTCACGTCGCCGAATACGATATAAGGCGGGACGCCCTGTTCGTCCGCGAGGCGTTTGCGGAGTTGGCGGAGTTTCTCGAACAACAACTCGTCGCACTCGATCTCGCCCGAGCGACGCGTCCGCGCGGCCTTGGGCGCCTCGCGCGGTTTGGTGAGCTTCACCGGCCGTCGTTCCTTGAGCACGGCCATGCCCTCGGGCGTGAGTTCGACGGTGGGGAATTGGCCGGTGGCCTGCGCGAGGAAGCCGAGCCGTATGAGTTCCCGTCCGATCGCCGCCCATTCGTTGCGCCCGTATTCGTGCCCAATGCCGAACGTCGTGATCTCGTGGTGTCCCCAACGGCGCACCTGCTCGCTGTCGCTGCCCGTGAGCACGTTGACGACGTGGTTGAGTCCCGTGGAAAACCCGCCGCGCTGGCGGACGCGATACACGCAGCTCAGGAATTTTTGCGCGGCCACCGTGCCATCGAACGTCTCGCGCGGCGTGAGGCAGTTGTCGCACGAACCGCAGTCCGGCTGCGGATAGATCTCGCCGAAGTAACGCAGCAACGACGCGCGCCGGCATTCGCCCGAATCGGCATAATGCACCATCTGCTGCAGCTGCTCGCGCGCGATCGCCTGTTCCTTCGGGTCCGTCTTCTCGTCGATGAAGTTGGTCTGCTTCATCACGTCGCCCGCGCTGAACAACAGCAGGCAATCGCCCGGCAACCCGTCGCGTCCGGCGCGCCCGGTTTCCTGGTAATAGCCCTCGATGTTCTTGGGAAGGTCGTGGTGGATGACGAATCGGACGTTGGGTTTGTTGATGCCCATGCCGAACGCGATCGTCGCGCAGACCACGCGGACCTCGTCGCGGAGGAACCGTTCCTGGTTTTTGGCGCGCGTCGCGGGCTCGAGGCCTGCGTGGTAAGGGACGGCCTTGATCCCCTCGCCGACTAGTTTCGCCGCAAGCGTCTCGGTGCCGGCGCGGCTCGCGCAGTAGACAATGCCGGCGTCGGCCGGGCGCGAACGGAGAAAGGCGATGAGTTGGCGTCCGCCCGATTGCCGGGGCTCGACGCGGTAATTGAGGTTCGGTCGGTTGAAGCTGGCGACGAAGACGGCGGGATCGCGGAGGCCGAGTTGCTTGAGGATGTCGACGCGGACGCGCTCGGTGGCGGTGGCGGTGAGCGCCATGAACGGGATGTCGGAAAGCTTTTTTCGGAACTCGCCGAGCTGCCGGTATTCGGGCCGGAAATCGTGGCCCCACTCGCTGATGCAATGGGCCTCGTCCACGGCGACGCAGCGGACGCCCCAGCGGTTGAGGTCGTCGGCGAGCGAGCCGGCGAGGAGGCGTTCGGGCGAGACGTAAAGGAGTTTGTACGCGCGCGTGTTGAGGCCGCGCCAACGGGCGCGACGTTCGTCGTCCGCGAGCGACGAATTGAGGAAGGTGGCGGCGATGCCGTTGGCGTGGAGCGAGTCGACCTGGTCCTTCATCAGCGCGATGAGCGGCGAGATGACGACGGTGAGGCCGGGCCGCACGAGCGCGGGCAACTGGAAGCAAAGCGACTTGCCGCCGCCGGTGGGAAGGAGCGCGAACACGTCGCGGCCCGCGAGCGAGTCGCGGATGATCTCCTCCTGGAGCGGGCGGAAGGCGGTGTAACCGAAGCAACGCTTCAGCGGGCCGAGGAGTTCCTCGGCGGCGGGCGTATCCGAAAGGACGGGCATGCGGCGGCGTGTTGTCCGGTCACTCCCAACCGATCTTGCGGCCGGCATTTTCCTTCTCGAGCCATTGCTGGAGCGGGGCGAAGTACTCGACCATGGCGCGGGTGCTGAGATCCTCGCCCGTGGTCTCGCGGAGGAGCGCGCGCCAGTCGCGCGTGCCGCCGGCGGCGAGCATGCGGCGCAGGAACTCGCCGGTCTCGCGGCTGCCCTCGTAATTGCAGCGCTGCGGCGGTTGGCGGAGGATTTTCTTCGCGATGTAATCGTTGAACTGGAATTTCAAAACCGTCGCGATCGCATAGCTATAATAGTAGCAGGGATTGTCGTTGATATGCGTCTTCGTCGCGGGATCGCACCATTCCTCCCCGCGGGAATCCGGGCCGCCCGGGGGCTCGACGCCCTGGAAGTCGGCGACGTGCTTCCACCATCGTTTGTTCCACTCCGATTTGGGAAGCCCGCCCGCGTACACGTCGGCCTCCCAATGCGTCATCGTGCCGCTCGCCCAATAGAGGAACGGGATCGAGTGGGTCAACCCGTCGTTGAGGAGGACGGCGACCTCGTCGGGCGCGTAGTCCTTGGGAAGGATTCCCTTGGCCTTGAGATACGGCATCTGGCCGGACGCGAGGCCGATGAGCTCGCCGATGCCCTCATGGAAGGCGGGGTTGGCGCCGATGCGCAGCAGGGGCGGGACCTCGGGTCGGGTATAGGCGATGAAATAATACGCGTGGCCTAGCTCGTGGTGCGCGGTGGTGAACCACCACGGGTTGGCCTCGACGCTCATGAGCGAACGGATGTCGTTCTCGAGATCGACGTGCCAGCACGACGCGTGGGAATTCTTCAGGCGCGTCTCGCCCGGTTTCGCGGGGAACAGGTCGGACTTGCTCCAGAACGTCTCCGGCAAGCGCGGGAAACCCAGTCCGACATAGAACTCCTCGGCGGTGCGCGTGATCCAGCCCGGGTCGCGTCCCTCGAAATAGGGATCGAGATTGGCGGCGTCGACGAGCCCGCCCCATTCCTGCGACCAGCGGTTGTTGATCCAATGGGCGGGAATGCGGTTGGGCACGGGCTGGCCGTATTTCTTGGCGAGGGTGTATTTGGTCCAGGTATGGAGCTGGAGATAGAGGGGCCGCATGGCCTTCATGAAGTCGTCGTTGAGCTTCACCATCTCCTCGGTCGTCATCCCGTAACCCGCGACCTGCAGCGCGAAGTAGTCGTGGTAACCCATCTCCTTCGCGCAGTCGTTGCGGAGATCGCGGAGGCGCTCGAGACCGGGGCGCAGCACGGGGCCCGTGGCTTTGGAGGCTTCCCACGCGGCGCGGCGGTCGGCGAGGACGGTGGATTTGGAGAGGATGCGGTCGAGGTCGTTGGCGACGACGTTGGAACCGCCGAGATGGAACTGGAATCCGTTCAGGACGGAGTTCTGGGCGGTCTCGGCGGCGATGCGGTCGCCGACGAGTTTGGGATTGGTCATCGGCCCCTCGGCGGCGTTGAGGAGGCAACGCTCGAGTTGGCGGATCTGGAGGTCGGTGAGTTCGGAGCGGTGGGCGAGGAGATCGCGGGCCTCGCGGATGATGGCGGGATTGCCGTTGAAGGCGGCGCGGGCGCGTCCGGCGGTCTCGCTCGCGGCGTCATGCACGGGGGTAACATCGGTGGACGACTTCCACAGGGCCTCGTTCTCGACGCGGTAGAGGGCCTGGTAGCCGGCGTTGACAAGTCCGAGGAACTGGTCGGCGCGTTCGCTTGCGGGAACGGCGGCTCCCAAGGAACCCGCCGCGAGCCCGACGACCAACCAGGCGCCGAGGCGGCGCGCGAGGTGACGCAACATGGGACGGAGCGAAGCGGGGCGCGGAGGAGTTTCAAGTTTCAAGTTTGAAGTTTTCAGCAGCGGGGGAGTTTTCAGTGATCAGTTTTCAGTGTTCAGGGAGGGGCATGAGCGGGATTCAAGGGGCGGGTTTCAAGTTTCAGGCGGCCGCACAACCGTGGCAGCCGACGTGAGTCGGTGGACCGCGACATCGCCGTCGAGCCCTCCCGCCACACTCACGAGGCGGGCCACGGTCGCGGGTGGCGCGAGCCACTGCAACCGCCTCCCAAGAGTTGAGTTTCATGGAACACCCGGCCGTGGTAGCCGAGGACATGAGGGCGATCCGAACCTTTGCGACGTGCGTGGCGATCCTCGCGGCGACGACCGGGTTGGGCCAGGGGACGTTTCAATTCTCCAACATCGGGCTGCCCGGACGACCGCTCATCACGGCGGGCTGCTGATGGGGGTGGGGATGCTTGCGGGCATGTGGATTGTCCGTCGCAAGAACTGAACGCGGAACGCGGAGTCCTTCGTGTCGCCGCGATCCGGCGGAGAGGCGAGGAATAACTTTCACGCCAACTCGAACCAAGAGGGGCCGGACTCTTGAAACCGAAAACTTGAAACTTGAAACTCGGTGCCCCGGAAAATTCCTCATGGCCCGGGGCGCAACTCTTCATTTCCTCCGGCGCCCGTCGATGGCAACGTCGCCGCGTTTCCCATCGCAACAGCGAGTCACGAGTCAAGAGTCACGACACAGAACGTCAACGCCATGAGCAACCGCAAGATCAACATCGCCGTCGTCGGCCTCGGCTTCGGCGCCGAGTTCATCCCCATCTGGCAGCGCCATCCCGAAACGAACTGCTACGCCATCTGCCAGCGCAACGAGGACAAGCTGAACGCCATCGGCGACGCGTTCGGCATCAAGACGCGTTACCGTGAGTTCGAGCAGGTTCTCAAGGATCCCAGCGTCGACGCGGTCCACATCAACTCGCCCATTCCCGACCACGGCTGGATGTCGATCGCCGCGCTCAAGGCGGGCAAGCACGTGGCGTGCACGGTGCCGATGGCGACGAGCATTTCGGACTGCAAGAAGATCGTGGAGCTCGTGAAGAAGACCGGGCTCAAGTACATGATGATGGAGACCGTCGTGTACGCGCGGGAGTTCCTCTACATCCGCGAACTCAACGAGAAGGGCGTGCTCGGCAAGATCCAGTTCCTGCAGGCGTCGCACCAGCAGGACATGGACGGTTGGCCCAACTACTGGCCCGGGCTGCCGCCGATGTGGTACGCGACGCATTGCGTCGGTCCCGTTGCCGGCTTGCTCAAGCTCGACGCGGAATACGTGAGTTGCTTCGGGTCGGGCACGATCCGTCCGGAGTTGGCGGAGAAATATAATTCGCCGTTCGCGGTCGAGACCACGCACATCAAGTTCGCGAAAAGCGATCTCAGCGCGCGCATCATCCGCTCGCTCTTCGACACGGCGCGACAGTACCGCGAGAGCTTCGATGTCTACGGATCGAAGGCGTCGATCGAATGGCCGTTGATCGAGCACGAGCCGCTGGTGTTGCACCGCGCGAAGTTGCCGGAGCCGAAGATTCCCAAGCACGTGAAGTCGCCGGACTACGCCAAGCTGCTGCCGAAGGAGATCCGCCGGTTCACGACGAAGGGCGTGTACGATCTCGGGAAAAAGACGCACCTGAGCTTCACCCAGGGCGCGGGCCATGGCGGCTCGCACCCGCATCTGGCGCACGAGTTCGCGTCGGCGGTCGCGGGCGGCCGCGATCCGTTCCCGAACGCCCGGCAATCGGCCAACTGGACCTGCGTGGGCCTGTGCTCGCACGAGTCCGCTTTGAAGGGCGGCAAGATCGTCCCGTTGCCGGCGTTCACGCGGTGATCCCGGGAAACGTTTGAAGGCGTCCCGCAAGGTCGCGCTGTTGATCGAGACGTCGAACGCCTACGCGCGCGGCCTTCTCCAGGGCATCATCGCGTACCTGCACGAGAACCAACCGTGGTCGTTGTACCTCGCCGAGCACGGTCGGGGCGACCGGCCGCCCGGTTGGCTCGCGTCGTGGGACGGCGACGGGATCCTGGCGCGGATCGAGACGCCGGCGATGGCGCGGGCGTTGAAGAAGGTGCGGGTGCCGATCGTGGACGTGAGCGCGGGACGGTTGTTGCCGGACCTGCCGTGGTTCGAGACCGACGACGCGGCGATCGCGGTGCTGGCGGTCGAACACCTGTTGGAACGGGGTTTCAAGCAGTTGGCGTTTTGCGGCGACCCGCGGTTCAACTGGTCGAATTGGCGCGGGGAAAATTTCGCGCGGATCGCGGCGGAGGCGGGAGTGCCGTGCCACGTGTACCAGCCGTCGAAGCGGTTCCCGCGCGACCACACGGGGCAGGTGGAGGACATCGCGCTGTGGCTGAAGGCGCTGCCGAAACCGGTGGGCGTGATGGCCTGCTACGATTTCCGCGGCCAACAGGTGCTGGACGCGTGCCGCGCGCACGGGTTGCACGTGCCCGACGAGGTCGCGGTCATCGGCGTCGACAACGACGAGGTGCTGTGCGAGCTGTCGAACCCGCCGCTCTCGAGCGTGATTCCCAACGCGCACCGCACGGGCTACGACGCGGCGGCGTTGCTGGCCTCGATCATGTCCGGCGCGAAGCCGGCGAACCTGGTGAACCTCGTCCCGCCGATCGGCGTCGCGACGCGGCAGAGCACGGACGTGATGGCGATCGACGACGTGTTGATCGTGCGGACGGTGCGTTACATCCGGGAGAACGCGTGCCTGGGGATCAACGTGCAGGACGTGCTGGACGCGGTGCCGCAGTCGCGGCGCCGGCTGGAGAACCGGTTCCGGAAGCTGCTGGGCCGGACGCCGCACGAGGAGATCATCCGGGTGCAGTTGAACCGGGTGAAGCGGTTGTTGGGGGAGACGGATTTGTCGTTGGCGGAAATCGCGGAGCGCGCGGGATTCGAGCACGTGGAATACCTGAGCGTGGTGTTCAAGAAGGAGATCGGGAAGCCGCCGAGCCAATACCGGCATGAGAACCGAAGGAAGGCGTAGCGGCGGGCGTGGCCACCGTCGTGAGACGGTGGAGCGGGAGAAGCTTGGCCACATCGGGTCGCGCCGATCCACCGCGTTACCGCGGCGGCCACGAGGCGAAGCGTTCCGGGCGGTCGGGAGGCGTGGCCGCCGTCGTGAGACGGTGGAGCGAGACCCGTCGGCCGCGCGAAGCGTCCCGCCGTCGCGGGATGCGGCGGGAAGGAGCGCATCCTTCGTCCGGCAGGAGCCGGACTACGGCGGCCATGGGAGCGACGCCACGCCGCTTTCCTCGCTGCGTGTCTCCGAAGCATGCCGTCAGAGCCCGACGCAGGCGAGACGCCCGCGACTACCGCAGGCGAGGACGCCCGCGCTACGGTGCGTGTCGTGGCCGCCGTCGTGAGACGGTGGAGCGGGGTGAAGGCGAGACAACCGCAGCGGAACCCACGCCCCAAAAATCGCGGTTGCGGGCGCGAAAGAAGCGGGGCTAGCTTCGGGCCAGTTCGGGACGTAGCTCAGCCCGGTAGAGCACTTGGTTTGGGGCCAAGACGTCGCAGGTTCAAATCCTGTCGTCCCGACCACTCCCTTTGTCAGTTGACGGTCAGAAAGGCCGAACGGACATTTAATCTGTCAAAACGACGGTTTCCCCAAACCAACTTTCTCAGTTCACCGGCGTAGCTCCTCCTCCCCCAGCCGTCCTCACGCCTCGAACGCGCCGCCAAATCCTGCACCTCAACCTCCAGAATTTGATTCGGCCAAAAAAAGAACCCCGGGCATGACCCCTCGGGGTTTTCTTTTCAGGCCGTATACAGAATCGTCAGACCATTCCCTGCTATTTCGTCACCACCGGAAACTGCGCCAGAACCTGCCGCAGGTGGGGTCCGTCAATCGCCTCCAGCTCACGCCAACGTAGTAACGAGATACGGGCCGACATCCGCATGTTGTGTGAGACGCACACTCGGTGTCGGACGGGCGGACGCAAAAGGCTCGTTGCATGCCACCCCCCACCGCCGCATTGTAGGCCCACTTCGGTATGCCTGCCGCCACCGTCCAAAAGCGTTTGAAGCCGCAAACTCCTGAACAGGAGCTTCAGGATTTCCGTGCCGCTGCGCGACGCATCCTGAGCAACAAGACGAGAATGCTGCAGCTTCTGCGCGCTACCGGCCTTCACGACGCCCGCGGCCGCCTGAAGCCCGAGTTCCGATGACGCTTTCGCGGAACCTGGTACTTGGGTACCACGGCTGCGATCGATCCGTTGCAGATGGCCTCGTGGATGGGTCCGTACCACCGGACCCAGGTAAAAAGCGGCACCACTGGCTTGGGCCAGGCATCTACTTTTGGGAGGAAAGCCCTTCCCGAGCACTGCGGTGGGCCGAAGACAGCAAAGAGGACGGGCGAATCACACAGCCGGCAGTCGTCGGAGCAGTCATCAACATGGGCAACTGCCTCAACCTCATCGAGGCTGCCCACGTCGACCTGGTGACCGAAGCCCACCAAACCTACACGGAGATATGCAAGGCCACCTCTGTCACGATGGCGGAGAACAAAGGCCCCTTGCTGGAGCGTCGGTTCCTCGACCACGCTGTCTTCCAAACACTCCACGACGTTCGGGGGGAACAGAAACAATCTGCCTTCGACACAATCCGGGCCTTCTTCATCGAGGGCACCGCCATCTACCCCACCGCGGGCATCCGTTCTCTGGACCACATCCAAATCTGCGTCACCAACCCCAGTCAGATCCTCGGCTTTTTCCACGTCCACGACCCGAACGCCGCGGCATTCCGCTGAGGCTGCAGCTTACGCAGTAGTTGTGTAACATACACAACACACATCCGATCCACTCCAGGTGCAGAGGAGGAGATGCGGGAGAGTGGGCACTTCCTCACACACCCCAGCCACCTTGATTTGGGCCAATCGGTGGGCTAATCCCACGCACATGCCTACATGCACCACCGATTCCAAGGGGAGGGTTAGTCTGGGGAAACGGGCGGCACCTGGTGACGTCTGGCAGGTGATCGAGCGGGCACCCGACCGGATCGAGCTGGTCCGCCTGGCTCCCAAGGCCCGTGTGCCGCGTCGATCGCTGATCGAGTACGGCCGCCTGCTTCACGAACAAGGATTCGTGATGCCTCCACCCGACGAATCC
Source organism: Verrucomicrobiota bacterium (assembly GCA_025363585.1). GTDB lineage: Bacteria > Verrucomicrobiota > Verrucomicrobiia > Limisphaerales > UBA9464 > UBA6176. The sequence goes on from JANYDN010000177.1 coordinate 20,267, forward strand.
CCCGTCAGCAACGAACCCCTCGGGTGACTTCCTCCTGGATACAAACGTCGTCTCCGAGGTCATCAAGGCGTCGCCGGATCGTGCCGTGCTTGGGTGGCTGACGTCCCACATGCCGGCGTTCCGGTGGTGACGCGCAACGTCCGCCATTTCCCCGGCATCACCGTGATCAACCCATGGGACGAAAAAGCCCCCGGGAAACGCTCCCAGGTGGCCTAGTCGGCGTCGGAAGGCTTCAGTCCTTCGAGGCGCCAGGCATGTTTGAAACGGTTGTTGGCGTTCAACCCGGCTTCTCGGATACTGGGGCACCTCCTTCGCCTCAGTACGGACGGATGGAAACCACCACCGGGTAAAATGGAGGCTCCCGTGGCATCCCCCGCCAATGAAAGAAGCCGCCGCCCGCATCAAGATCAACGAACTGCTCCAGGCAGCAGGCTGGCGCTTTTTCGACGGTCCCGCCGGTCCCACGAACATCCGTCTCGAGCCTTCTGTCCGCCTCAAGAACGAGGCTGAACTGGAGAACCTCGGAGCCAACTTCGAGAAGGCCAGCAAGGGCTTCGTTGACTTCCTTCTCCTCAACGAAAAGGGCTTTCCGCTCGTCGTTCTCGAGGCGAAAGCCGAGGATAAAAACCCCCTGAACGGCAAGGAACAGGCCCGCAAATACGCCCGGAGCCTCAATTGCCGTTTCGTCATCCTTTCCAACGGCAACGTCCATTACTTCTGGGATCTCGAACGCGGCTTATTTCCCGTCGCCAGCACATGGCGCAATGCGGATCCCAACCCGGAAAAGCGAAAGCTTGGGTCGACGTATTTCCCGATCACGTAGAACGCGAAGTAATACGCGCGGCAGAAAGACCAGGCCGCCAACGCGAGCAACATTGCGATCCACGCGCGCGGTTCCTCGAACAGGATCAAGCCCGAGGACATCAGGCCGAGCACCAGAAACAGCACGGCCTTGGCATTCATCCAGCGGACATCGGTGAGATCGCGCATGCCCGTCTGGACCGCGGCGCCGGCGGAACGTGCCGCGTGGAACCCGGTTTCACGCCTTTGCGGGCGCGTTCGTTCGCTTGCCGAAGCCCAGGATGCGCGCCGGGAGGAACAGCAGCGCCTCGAGGAACGCGAGGATCGCGCGCACGACGACACCGAAGATCTTGAAGGGGATCGACAGCAGCCAGAGGAATGGGAGCAGCACCAAGGCCAGCAACGCGAACGGCCAGCAAACGAGGAAGAGCAGGCACCACAGCGGGATCGCCACCAGCAGTTTCATACGATGGATAGGTCGTACCCGTTGCCCCGGTGCGTCAACACCAAGGTCGCGGGTTGTTTTCACGACAACACCCCGTCGAACAAGAAAGTTTCAGTGTGCCCGACCAAGGGAACGGAGATGACGGCGATCCAGTCGGGACGCATGTTCACCGGCTCCGAAGATGTTTCCGAAGATGTTCCGGGACCGGCCGGCAACGATCTCGAGCCCGGGCTTCCCATGATCGAATTGATACCCATCGATGCCGAATTGGCCCAAACGCTCGCCGACGGCGCGGCGGGTTTCGAGGCGCGCCATCGCGTGGTCCTCGGGAACGTCCACGGATCGCTCCATGACATCGTTCGGCAGACGCTCGACCACGAACGCCGCGTTCCCCGACCCCCGCCTTGGGTTGGCCAGATCGCGGTGGACCACGCGCGAAGGGTCGTCGGCGCGGGAGGGTTTTCGAACAACCCGGCGGCGGACGGCATGGCGGAAATCGCCTACCACACCTTCCCTGCTTTCGAGCGACGCGGCCACGGGACGGCGATCGCGATCGCCCTGGTGCGTCTCGTGCGCGACGCGGGATCCGTCCCGTGGGTGATCGCGCACACGCTTCCCGTGGACGGTGCGTCCCCACGGATACTCGCGCGGGTCGGGTTTCGGAACGAGGGCGAGATCACGCATCCCGAGGACGGACGGGTGTGGCGATGGAGCCTGCGCGTCGACGGGCTCTAGGCCGGAACCATGCGGTAGCGGCTGAGGAATTATCTCACGCCAAGGGGGACCAAGGCCGGCCAAGGCTTCATTCGAGTGGATTGGGACGCGTTCACCGAAACCCACCGTTCGGTGAAACGACACCGCGGCGGTCGTTGCCCCCTTGGATGGCCTTGGTCCGGCTTGGCGTGAAATATTTCCCCTGCCGCGACTGCTGGGTTCCGGCTAAGCGGTGGACAGGCCCGCGGCGACGGCCGAGCCTCGGGCATGCGCCTGGATCCCGGGACACTGTCGGTCCGCGATTTCTACCGTTGGATGATCCACACGGTGGTGCCGCGGCCCATCGCGTGGGTGTCGACGCTCGACGCGTCGGGCGTGCCGAACCTCGCGCCCTTCAGCTTTTTCGCGCCGGTGGGCGCGAATCCGCCGACGCTGATGTTTTGCCCGGCGAACGATCGCTTCGGTCGCCCGAAAGACACGCTGGCGAACATCGAGGCGACGGGGGAATTCGTGGTGAACCTCGTCCCGTTCGCGTTGGCGGAAAAGATGAACGCGACCTCGGCGACGTTGCCGCGCGGCGAGAGCGAGTTCGCGCGGTTCGACGTCGCTTCGGAGGCGTCGGCGGTCGTGAAACCGGCCCGGGTGAAGGGCGTGCCGATCGCCTACGAATGCCGGCTCGACCGGGTGATCCGTTTTGCCGAGGGACCCGCGGCGGCGAACGCCGTGTTCGGGCGGATCGTGTCGCTGCATGTCGACGACGCCACGATCGGTCCGGACGCTTGGCCGGGGATCGCGGCGATGGATCTGGTGGCGCGGGCCGGCGGCGAATTCTACATGCGGTCGGGCGAGGTGTTCGCGATGGAGCGGCCGGAGTGAAACGAGCGGGTGCGGATGTTGGGAAGGTGGTGGAGAGCTGGCTTGGTCCGCTCTCTCACGAGGGCTGCCACGTCGGCACGCTTTCCAAGCGGCGTCGCCCCGGACAATCTCCGCGCATGAATCCGGTTCCACGACGCGCCTTCATTGCATCGGGTGCCCTCGCGGCGACCGCCATCGCGACCTCCGCCAACGCGGCCGAGGCGATGCCTTCGGCGGCGTTGCACGGACGCATCCGGCACAGCGTCTGTCATTGGTGCTTCAATCCGATGCCGCTCGAGGAATTGGCGTTGGCGGCGAAGGCGATGGGACTGGGCTCGGTGGAATTGGTGGCGCCGGAAAACTTCCCGGTCCTTCGCCGGCACGGACTCACCTGCGCGATCTTCGGACGGCATAGTTTCGACAAGGGTTTCGCGCACGTGGAGGAGCACGACGGGTGCGTGGAGGCCTGCACGCGGGCGCTGGACGAAGCGGCGGCGTTTGGGTCGCCCAACGTGATCACGTTCTCCGGATTCCGCCGTGGCCTCGACCGCGAGACCGGCAGGCGCAACATGATCGACGGCTTGAAGAAGGTCGCCGCGCACGCCGAGAAGCGGGGCGTGAACCTTTGCCTGGAGATGCTGAACTCCCGCGTGCCCACGTCGATGAAGGGGCATCCCGATTATTTCTGCGACGACATCGACCTGAGCGTGGACATCGTGAAGTCGGTGGGGAGCGAGCGGGTGAAGGTGTTGTTCGACGTGTACCACGTGCAGATCATGCACGGCGACGTGATCGCGCGGATCCGAGCGCACGCGCCGTGGATCGGTCACGTGCACACGGCGGGCGTGCCGGGACGCAACGATCTCGACGACGCGCAGGAGATCAATTACCCGCCGATCATGCGGGCGTTGCTGGAGGCGGGATACAAGGGGCACGTCGGGCACGAGTTCATCCCGCGGGGACCGGACAAGATCGCGGCCCTGCGGCAGGCGGTCGCGGTGTGCGATGTCTGAGCCGGGAACGATGCATTCGGCAAGGGGGAATTTCTCACGCCAAGGGGAGGAAGGCCGACAATAAGCACGGCACTTGGGTTGGGATCCAAATAACGGATCCGAAGCAGGGCACGGGCGGGGACGCCCGTGTTTTGCGCAGGCGGGGACGCCCGCTCTACGTCGTGGACTGCCCACGGAAAACTGATTACTGACTACTGAAGTGGGTGAAATGATACCCGTCGGGATAGCGCTCCCTAGCCGGATCCAGCCAGGAGGATTTTCACGCCAAGGCGCCAAGACGCCAAGAAAGCGGGCAAAAAGGAACGTTTCCGTCGCTCCCATCACCCCAGCGAACGGTGGGCCTCGATTCCGGTTCCCAAAGCTCGGATCCTTGGCGTCTTGGCGCCTTGGCGTGATACCAAGTTTGGTTTTCATCGCATGCTTCCGGTTGATTCCACCCCCGCCGCGCTTCCATCCCCGGGGGCAAGGCAGTAATAATTTGGCTCCGCCAACTCATGTCGAAGCCACGGTCCTCCAGCCATGCCCACCGGGCGATCCGCGTCGCCGCGCTCGCGTTGTGCCTGGCCGCGTTTGGACAGAGCCGTCTTCGATGGGAACCGGGCCCTGGCCATCGCAGCGCCGCGTTGCCGGTGCCGGCGACCGGCCACACCGGGTTCACGCTGCTCGACGCGGCATCGATCGGCATCGACTTCACCAACGCCCTCGCGCCCGAGCGCGTCCAGGCGTTCCAGAACCTGATGAACGGCGCCGGACTGGCCGCGGCGGACGTCAACGGCGATGGCCTGGTCGATCTCTATTTCGTCCATCGCGAGGGCAGGAACCAATTGTTCCTGAACCTCGGCGAAGGCCGTTTCACCAATGCCACCGCGGGTTCCGGCGCTGCCTGCACGAACCTCGTCTCGACCGGCGCCGTGTTCGCGGACGTGAACGGCGACGGCTCGCCCGACCTTCTCGTGTCCAGTTTCGGAGGCCCGCACGCGCTGCTGCTGAACGACGGCAAGGGACATTTCTCCGACGTCACAGCGTCGTCGGGCATCGGCGGCAAATCGGGATCGACGTCGCTCGCGCTGGCGGACCTCGATGGCGACGGCGCGCTCGACCTCTATTGGTGCAATTTCGCGGTGCAGGCGATCCTGCGCGACGGCGGGATGATCACGACGCGGATGATCAACGGGCAGCCGCAGGTGACGGGACGCCACGCGAACCGCCTGCGGATCGTGGACGGGACGTTGTACGAGTACGGCGATCCCGACGTGCTGTACCACAACGACGGCAAGGGACATTTCACGCCGGTGCCATGGGAATCGGCATTCATCGATGGCTCCGGGCGCCCGGTTCCACCGCCGCCGGACTTTGGCCTAGCGGTGCAGATCCGCGACGTGAACGGCGACGGGTTTCCCGACATTTACGTCTGCAACGATTTCCAGACGCCGGACCATCTTTGGCTCGGCGACGGGAAGGGACACTTCCGCGAGGCGCCGGACATGGCGTTGCGCAACATGAGCTACGCGTCGATGGGCGTGGACTTCGCGGATCTCGACCGCGACGGGCGGATGGATTTCATCACCGTGGAGATGCTGGATCCGGACCTGAGGAAGCATCTGCGCACGATCGGTTCAGCCGGGCCGAACGCGCGTTCGCCGGGCCAATACCGGAACCGCGAGGATCTCCCGCGCAACGCGCTCTACCGGAACCGCGGCGACGGCACGTACGCCGAGATCGCGAATTTCTCCGGCGTGGCGGCGACCAGTTGGTCGTGGACCCCGCTGTTCCTCGACGTCGATCTCGACGGATGGGAAGACCTGCTCGTTTCGAACGGACACCTTCACGACGTCAACAACCGCGACATCACCGCGAAGGTGGTGCCGAAGCCGGGGCAAAGCCTGCAGGCGACGAAGGACCAGTTGCTGTCGTTCCCGCCGCTTGAGCCGCCGAAGTTCGCGTTCCGCAACCGCCACGACCTGACGTTCGAGAACACCAGCGAGCAGTGGGGCTTCGACACCCATCGCATGGCGCACGGCATGATCGCGGTCGATCTCGACGAGGACGGCGACATGGACATCGTGGCCAACACGCTGCGCGGACCGCCCCTCGTCTTCCGCAACGAATCGATCGCGCCGCGAGTCGCGGTCCGCGTGAAGGGCCTCGCGCCGAACACCGGCGGCATCGGCGCGCGAATCACGCTTCGCGGCGGTCCGGTCACGCAGACCCAGGAGATCGTCGCCGGCGGGCAATACCTCTCGCACGGCGAGATGCAGCGCACCTTCGCGGCGGGCACGGGGCCGATGACGCTGGAAGTCCGCTGGCGCTCGGGAAGGCGCAGCGAGGTCACCGGTGTCCGCGCGAACCGCATCTACGAGATCGACGAGACGGGCGCGGCCGACGGGCCGCCCGAACCGAAGCTCGACGCGGTGCCGCCACTGTTCGCCGACGTCTCCGCGTTGCTGGGCCACGCGCACGTCGAGGATGCGTTCGACGATTTCGAGCAACAGCCGTTGTTGCCGCAGCGTTATTCCCAACTCGGGCCCGGCGTCGCGTGGAGCGATATCGACGGCGACGGACACGTCGATCTCGCGATCGGGTCCGGCAAGGGCGGGCCGATCTCCGTTTTCGCCGGCGACGGCAAGGGCGGGTTTGCGAAGGTGCGGGAATCGGCGCCCGTGCCCGAAGACGCGGGCGCGTTGCTCGCGATGCCGGAAGCGGACGGGCGGCACTCGGTGATTGCGGCGATCGCGAACTACGTTTCCGGCGGCGAGTCGAACGCCCCGGCCGCGTTGCGATTCGTCCCGCGCGACGGCGTGGCCGCGGCGTTCGAACCGCTCGCGGGAAACAGCGCGAGTTTCGGCGCACTCGCCGCGGGCGACGTGGATGGCGACGGCGATCTCGACGTCTTCGCCGGGGCACGGCTCACGGCGCGGCGTTGGCCGCAACCCGGCGGTTCGATTTGGTTCCGCAACGACGGTGGGAAGCTGGTGCGCGACGAGGCGGCCAGCGCGCCGTTCGCCGCCGTCGGCCCGGTCGCCGATGCATTGCTGGTCGATCTCGATGGCGACGGCAAACCCGAACTCGTCCTCGCGTGCGAGCTCGGCCCGGTCCGCGTCTTTCATCGCGACGCGTCCGGCTGGAAGGAAACGGATCCGGGAGTGGACACCGCGGGCATTCCGGGAATCGCGCCGGGAATCACCCGGCTGCGCGCGCTCGAAGGTTGGTGGAACAGCGTCGCCGCGGCGGATTTCGACGGCGACGGGCGCATGGATCTCGTGGTGGGCAACCGCGGCCGGAACTCGTCCTGGGAAACATGGGGCGACCACCTGCCGCGCGTCGAATGGGCCGACGGGGGCGACGGGTCGGTCGCCGTGGTGGAAGGCGTGATGGAAACCGGCGTGGTGCGGCCGGTGCGGGCCCGCAACGTTCTGGGCGGCGTTCTGCAGGACCTCGCGACGCGGTACCCGACGCACGCGTTGTTCGCGGAGGCGGACACCGCCTCGATCCTTGGGGTGCACGCGCCGCGGACGCCGCTCAAGGCCGCGACGCTGGCGTCGGTGGTGCTCCTCAACCGCGGCGACCATTTCGAGGCGCGCGCGTTGCCACCCGAGGCGCAGTGGGCACCGGCGTTCGGACTTGCCGCGGCGGATTTCGACGGGGACGGGAACACCGATCTGTTCGTCGCGCAGAATCTCTTCGCGGTGCGTCGCGACGACCCGCGGTTGGACGCGGGACGCGGGCTACTGCTGTCGGGCGACGGGCGTGGTGGATTCCGCGCGTTGACCGGGGAGGAATCGGGCGTGGTGCTCTACGGCGAACAGCGCGGCGCCGCCGCGGCGGACTACGACGGCGATGGACGCGTCGATTTGGTCGTGAGCCAGAACGGCGGCCAGACCGCGCTCTTCCACAATTTGCGCGCGAAGCCGGGGCTGCGCGTGAGGTTGCGGGGCGCGGCGGGAAATCCCGACGCGATCGGCGCGGTGGTGCGTCCGATGCGCGGCGGCGTGGGCGGCGCGGCGCAGGCGATCACCGCGGGCGGCGGATATTGGTCGCAGCCGGACGTGACGTTGGTGTTCGGCGGCGCGAGGCCGGAGAAACTCGAGATCCGTTGGCCGGGAGGGAAGACGGGGACGATCGAAGTGCCGGCGGACGCGCGGGAGATCGCGGTGACCGTCGAAGGCGCGGTGAAGCGGCCGTAGCACGGGTGTCTCGCCTGCGGTAGTCGCGGGCGTCCCCGCCTGCGTGAGGTGAGCCGGCGGAGAAACCAGTCTCCGCGCGAAGCGCCTTGGAGTACGGCGGAAAGGTCCTCGGCACTTCCTTGCAACGCCACGGGGGGAGCCCTTGCTGGCAGACTTCGCATGCTTCGGTGACGGCAGGGCCGCCGTCACCCACGCAGGTTGAGGCCCCCGCCTCGGTGGGTGGCACCGGCTCGGGTGCCACGGCTTGCGTGGGGAAAGCTCAATGCGGGCGAGGACGCCCTTGTTTGTGCAGCCGGGACGGCCGCCCTACGGCAAACGCAGGCGGGGACGCCCGCGCTACATCCGCCGCGTCACCGCGTCGGCCACGACTTGGACGCCCGCGCTACGCAACGACGTCGAGGATCGGCGTGCCGGAGGTGATGGAGACCGGACGGTTTCCCTGGCCGCGCACTTCCGCCGACGGATCGATCCCGAGCAGGTGGTACATCGTCGCCGCGACGTCGTCGGGCCGGACCATGTTCTCGGCCGGATACGCGCCGTGACGGTCGCTCGCGCCGTACGCATACCCGCGCTTCGTGCCGCCGCCCGCGAACAACACCGTGTAGCAATCGGGCCAATGGTCGCGGCTGATGTTGCCGTTGATCCGCGGCGTCCTTCCGAACTCGCCCATCCACACCACCAGCGTCGAATCGAGCAGGCCGCGTTCGTCGAGATCGACCAGCAACGTCGGGAGCGTCTGGTCCATCATCGGCAGGTGGCGCTTCTCGATGATCGGGAACATCCGCGTGTTGTTGAACCCGTGCGTGTCCCAACCGCCCTCGGTCATCGATTGGCCGCCGATGGATTGGTCGAGGTAGACCGTGACGAACTTCACGCCGGCCTCCACGAGACGCCGCGCCATCAGGCAGCTTTGGCCGTAGGTCGTGCGACCGTAGCGTTCGCGCGCCTTCTCGGATTCCGCCGACAGGTTGAACGCGCCGCGAAGCTTGTCGGAATGCAGCATCGCCATCGCCTTGTCGTAGTAGGCGTCCAATCCACGCGCCGGCGCGGAGTGGTCGAGCAACCGCGATTGTTGGTCCACCAACTTCTGCAACTCGCGCCGCGCGGACAACCGCTCGTAGCTCACGCCCGCCGGCAGGCTCAATTCCGGCAACGAGAAATCCGTCGCGTTCGGATCGCGCCGCACCAAAAACGGATCGTGCTCGCGCCCGAGAAAACTCGCGTGCTGCCCCGGCGTCACCGAGCCGTCGCTGATCACGTGCGGGAACGCGACCGAGGTCGGCAACTCCGGATCCGACAGCGGCGCGAGTCGATCGACGGTCGATCCGTACGCCGGATACAAGTCGAGGGAGTCCTTCAGGCGGATGTCGTCGAGCGGCGGCGCGTGTCCGGTGAGCGCGTAGTACGCGGCGGAATTGTGGTTCCGCATGGTGTGGTGCACGGACCGCACGAGGCAGACCTTGTCCATGACCTTGGCCATCCGCGGCAGCCGTTCGTTGACCATCAAGCCCGCGACGTTCGAGGCCATCGGCTTGTGCAACCCGCGGATTCCCTCGGGCGCATCCGGTTTCATGTCGAAGGTCTCGAGATGGCTCGGGCCGCCCCACTGGAAAAGGAAGATCACGGACTTCGCCTTCGCGGCGGCGCGCGCGATGCCCGCGGGACCGGCCGCGCGGGCCATGCGCGGGAGCGTGAGGCCCAGCAAGCCTAGGCCACCGACACGCAGCGCGGCGCGGCGCGTCATCACGCGGCGCACGGCGGCATCGAGGTCGGAAGAAGGGTTTGGGTTCATCGGCGCAGGACGAATTCCTTCGCGTTGACGAGGCTCCAGGCGAGGTCCTCGAGCGCGGCGCGCGGTGTGGGCGCGCTTGCGAAAAGTTTTTCGGCGGCCGCGGTCTCGCCGCGCGTGGGCGGACGCGAAAGCACGGACCAGAAAAGCTCGTCGGCGATCCGTGGGACCGACAATCCGGACGCGGCGAGTTTGCCGAGACGGTTGTCCGGTTGGACGAGCAATTCCTGGAACATCGGCCCGCTCACCATCTGGAACGCCTGGGACATCGTCACCGCGTCCGATCGCTCGCACTCGCACGTGAGCACGCGCGAGGGCTTGCCGAAGGCGTCGAGGAAGCGGTCGGTCGACGTGCGTTTGCCGGCGCGTTGCGGCGCCACGCCGGGCACCTGCGACGCGCGCGTGCCCGCCGGTTGCCCCGGGAAATCAAGGTGGCCGCCGAGGGCGATGGCCTGGCAGTCCGCGAGTTGTTCCGCCCCGAGCCGCCGCACCACGACGTGCGAATGGTTGGACTCGTCCGATCCGTTCGTCGCGTCCGGCGTGCTGTCGAGGCCGTAGGCCCGCGACGTCGCGATGAGCCGCACCGTCCGCCGCAGATCGTGGCCGTGCCGCACGAAGTCGTCGGCCAGCGCGTCGAGCAGTTCCGGATGCGACGCGGGATTCGTGGCACGGAAATCGTCGACGGGATCGACAAGGCCGCGGCCCATCAGGTGGAACCAGATGCGATTCGCCATCACGCGCGGGAACTGCGGCTGCACGACGAGCCACCGCGCCACCGCGTCGAGTTCGTCGCCGTCGGGGTCGGCGTTGCCCGGCGCGACCATCCCGGTGGTGCCGAGGAAGCGCGGCACGGCGGGCTTTCCGGTGCGCGGATTCTTCACGTCGCCTTTCGCCGCGACGTACACGACCTGCTCGCCCTTGAACTCGTGGTTGTCGTTGTCGTCCTTCCGGTCGTTGCGCAGCACCTTGGTGTTCACGCGGGCGAACACCGCCGCCCAATCGTGGTAATCGTCCTGCGACCAATGGTCGAACGGATGGTTGTGGCACTGCGCGCAGGTCAGGCGCGTGCCGAGGAAGACCTCGGAGACGGCCAGCGCGCGCTCGACGGGCGTGCGGTTCGCGCGATGGAAGTTCGCCGGCGGGTTGGCGTAGGTGCTGCCGCGGGCGGAGACCAGTTCGCGCGCGAACCGATCCATCGGCATGTGGTCCGCGATCGCGTCGCGGATCCACCGGTGGAAAACCACCATGCCCTTGCGGTCGAGCGCGCGTTCCTCGACGCGCAGCAGGTCGGCCCACTTCAACGCCCAGAATTCGGGGAACTCCGGACGTTCCATCAACGCGTCGACGAGCCGCGACCGCTTGTCCTTGCGTCGGTCGGCGACGTAGGCGCGCGCCTCGTCGGCGGTCGGCGGCATGCCGAGCAGGTCGAGGTACAGACGCCGGACCAGGACCGTGTCGGGCGCGTCGGCGCTCGGGTTTAGTCGCAGCGTGCGGAGCTTTGCGAAGAGATGTTCGTCGATGAATCCCGCCGGCTTCGGCCCGGCCCAACGGTAGTCGGGACGCGCCGGCACGAACGCGACGCGCACCGGTTCCTGTTTGGAAAGGTAGCGCACCAACACGACGGCCTCGCCGGACTGCGTGCGCTGGACGTCGCCGTCGGGCGTGACGCGGACGTTCGCGCCGGTGGGTTCGTACACGACCTCGCGGGTGACGTCGCGCCGCGCGCCGTCGGCAAACACGGCGACCGCGTGGATGTGGGCGTTGGTCTTGGGTTCGACGAGCACCACCGACGACGGCGTCACCTCGAGCCGGGCGAGAACCGGGGCGTTGGTGGCGTCGTCGGGCAGTCCGGATGCGATCCATTCGCGGAGCGTCCGGTACTCGCGGGAGTCGGCGGCGAAACGTCGTCCGCCCTCGTGGGGCAGGGCCGCGGTGGCCTTGAGCAGAGCGAGGCTGTGATCGGGGTCGAAGGAATCCACGCGACGGCCACCCTCGCCCAGCGCGATCGCCGAGTGGTCCGCGACGGGATCCTCCGCGCGGAGCGACAGCTTGAAACCGCCCTTGCCGCTGGCGTTGCCGTGGCACGCGCCCGCGTTGCATCCCGCGCGGTTCAGGATCTGCATGACGTCGCGCCGGAACGAGACGTCGTTCGTGGCACCGACGGCTGGAACCGCGCCCGCCGCGGCGACGACCATTCCGGCCGCGAGCAAGGCGCGGAGAAATGTACGCGGGGCGGGGAACATCCGCGCAGTCTTACAGTGCATCCCGCGCGGCGTCCACCGGGGTGGGGTGGCGTTCCTCCCACTGCTCGTGGCGGCCGTGGTGACACGGCGGATCCGCAGTCCCTAGCGCGGGCTTCGTCGCCTGCGATTGGGTCTTCCGCGTTCCCGCGGCGGGGACGCCTTTGGAGTGCGGCGGGAAGCCATCGGATGGCGCCACGCCGCTTTGAGGCCGGCGATGCGGAACATCGTTGAAAGCGGTGTGGCGCTTTCGCCTGGCCGCCATAGTCCGGCTCTCGCCGGACGAAGTAGGCGAGCGCTTCCCGTCGCACGGCTCCAAAGCCGCTTCTTGCGGCCGACTGGTTTCGATCCACCGTCTCACCACGGCGGCCACGACACGTGCCGTAGCGAGGGCTTCCCTGCTTGCGATTGATTTTTGCGAATTCGGCAACTCGCCTGAAAGCGGTGTGGCGTCGCTCCGCTCCTTCCCACCGCACTCTCCAAGGCGCTTCGCGCGGCAACTGGTTTCGACCCACCGTCTCACGACGGCGGCCACCCCTCGCCACCCGCCTCGACTTCCGTCCGCGCATTTTCCATTTTCTTCCCATGCCGTCGCCGTTTCCCGCCCCGTTGCTCGGACGGTTCCGCCGCGCGGGCGTCGTCGCCGTGGTCGTCATCGATGATCCCGAGCGCGCCGAACCGCTCGCCGGGGCCTTGCTCGAGGGAGGCGTCGATTTGATCGAGTTGACGCTTCGCACGCCCGCCGCGCTCGAATCGATGCGTCGCATCCGCCGCGCGTTTCCCGCCATCGGGCTCGGAGCGGGAACGGTGCTGCGTCCCGACCAGATCGCGGAAGTCGTCGATGCGGGCGGTTCGTTCGGCGTCGCGCCAGGGTTGAATCCGTCCGTCGTTCACGCCGCGGATTCCGCCGGACTCCCGTTCGCTCCCGGCATCTGCACGCCGAGCGAGATCGAGCGCGCCGTCGAACTCGGCTGCACGTTGCTGAAGTTTTTCCCGGCCGAACCGCTCGGCGGCGTCCGGTTTCTCAAGACCATTGCCGCGCCGTACGCGCACCTCGGCATCGGCTATCTCCCGCTCGGCGGGATCAACGCGCGGAACGCCGGGGACTATCTCCGCGAACCGTCGGTCGTCGCGCTCGGCGGTTCCTGGATCGCGCCTCGCGAGGCGATCGCCGCGGGCGACTGGGCGCTCATCCGCGCGAATGCCCGCGCCGTCTCCGATCTTGCCAAATCCCTTCGCGGAAATTCCAACGCATGAAAACGATCGTCGCCTTCGGCGAAATCATGGGCCGGATCTCGATGCCCGGTTACCTCCGTTTCGCGCAGGCCATGCCGGGGCATGTCGACGTCGAGTTCGCCGGTGCCGAGGCGAACGTCGCGACGTCGCTCGCGTTGCTCGGCGCGCCGTCTGCGTTCGTCACGGCGTTGCCGACGAACGAACTGGCCGATGCGTGCGTGGCGAGCCTGCGGCGGCACGGCATCGACGTCCGGAACGTTCTCCGCGTGCCGTCCGGTCGGCTCGGACTCTATTTCCTGGAGAAGGGCGCGAACCAACGCGGCGGGAACGTTGTGTACGACCGCGAGGGAAGCTCGGTCTCGGTCACTCCTGCCGACGCGTACGACTGGAATGCGATCCTGCGCGACGCCGGTTGGCTGCATCTCACGGGCATCACGACCGCGGTTTCGGAGACCGCGGCCGAGGCGAACCTCGCGGCCGCGCGGGCCGCGCGTCGCTTGTGCATTCCGGTTTCGTGCGACCTCAATTTCCGCGCGAAACTCTGGAGATGGAACCCGGCGTTGGCGCCGCGCGCGTTGGCGATGGAACAAATGTCGCGCCTTCTTCCCGAGGTGACGCATCTGGTGGGCGGACGCGAGGACGCGGCGGAAATGCTCGGGATCCGTCCGCGGACGACGGCGCGCGCGGACGACGGTCCCGATCCCGAGGCGATGCTCGACGTCGCCCGCCAACTCCACACGCGGTTTCCCGCTTTGCAGGCGGTCGCCATCGCGTTGCGCGAGACGCGGTCGGCGTCGCATCACCGGTGGGCCGGATTCCTCTTCGAGACCGCGTCGGGGGAATTCCACGTGGCGCCGAGCGGGCCCGACGGAAACCTGGCGCCCTACGACATCACGCACATCGTGGATCGCGTCGGGGGCGGCGACGCGTTTTCCGCGGGATTGATTTTCGCGCTGAACACCCCGGAACTCCGCGATCCCGCGACGGCCTTGCGTTTCGCGACGGCGTCGTCCTGCCTGGCGCATTCGATCGAGGGCGACGCGAACCTGAGCACGCGCGCGGAGATCGAGATGTTGATGGGCGGAGGTCCGTCGGGCCGCGTCAGGCGGTGAGGGACGGGGATTTTTACAAAAGGCAACGAAGGCACGGAAAAAGGCCGGCCGCTTGCTGGTCCGTCCTTCGTTTCCTTCTCCAAAAACATTCGGATTCCGTGGACCGAAAACCACCGCCGAGTGGCACCAGGGCCGGTGCCACCCACCGTGGCTCAGCCCAGACCCGCGTGGGTGACGGCGGCCCTGCCGTCACTGGAGCCATGCGAAGCCACGGGCCAGGCTTCTGGCACGGGCCCACCGCCTAGTCCCGGAACTTCGTGTGCGGCTTCCAGCCCGGCGGACGCGTCGAGTCCGATCGCGGTGCGGCGGCGGGGCGCGGGCCGGTCGAGGGTCGCCGGTCTTGGGAACGCGGCCCGTCCTGACGGAAACCACCGCCGCCACCCGGACGCGGACCCGTGGGCGCGGGCCCACGGAACGGCGGACGTCCACCGGGAGCCGCGTCGTCGCGACGCATCGGCGCGCCACCGCGGGGCGCGGACCTGGAATCGACCGGACGCGCGTCATGGGGCCGCGCCTGATTGTCCCGCGGACCGCGGAATTGCGGCCGGTTGTCGGGCGCGCCCGGCGACTGCCACCGCGGCCCGTCGGATGCGGGACGCCGATCGTCCGGACGGGGACCGCGGGCCGGCGGACGCGAATCCGAGTGGCGCGGGGGTTGGCCGGCGAACGGAGCGGGGCCGGGGCGGGCGGAAGGCCGTTGGAACTCCGGGCGGGCCGCGCGATCCCACGAGCCCTGCGGACGCTGCGGCGACTGCGGGCGCGGCGCGTGCGATTCGGAGGGCGACTCGCGTCGGCGCGGCGCGCCGGAATCGTGGCGCTCCTGGCGATGGCGGTCGGGTCGGCGCGAATCCTCGCGGCGCGGCGCGGTCTCCTCGACGGGCTTCGCGTCTGCGTCGAATCCCTCCGCCTTTTTGCGGACCAGACCGCGCCCGATGAATTTCTCCAGAGCCCGCACGTGCGCGCGGTCGTCGGGCGTGACGAGGCTGACGGCATCGCCGACCGCGTGCGCCCTTCCGGTCCGGCCGATGCGATGGACGTAATCCTCCACGTGGATCGGGAAATCGAAGTTCACCACGTGCGAGATCGCGTCGACATCGATGCCGCGCGACGCGATGTCGGTGGCCACGAGCACGCGGACGAGTCCGGCCTTGAAGTCCTTCAACGCGCGCAGGCGTTGGTTTTGCGAGCGGTTCGAGTGGAGCGTCGCGGTGCGGACGCCGCTCTTCTCGAGTTGCTTCGCGATGCGGTCGGCCGAGTGCTTGGTCCGCGCGAAGGCGAGGACCATGTTCATCTTCGGATCCGAAAGGAGATGGACGAAGAGCGACATCTTGAGGTGGCGCGGCACCTCGTAGACGAACTGCGTCACGGTCTCGGCGGGATTCGAGCGGCGCCCGATCTGCACGATCTTCGGGCTTTGCTGGAACTTGTGGATCAATGCCTCGATCTCGCGCGAAAGGGTGGCCGAGAACATCAGCGTCTGGCGTTGGCGCGGCAGGACCTGGACGATGCGCTGGATGCTCGGTAGGAACCCCATGTCCAGCATGCGGTCCGCCTCGTCGAGCACGAGGAAACGGAGCGACGCGAAATCCGCGTGGCGCCGGCCCATCAGGTCGATGAGGCGTCCCGGCGTGGCGACGACGATGTCGACCCCGCCGCGGAGCGCGTCGATCTGGGGCTTCTCGGAAACGCCGCCGTAAACCAAGGCGATGCGCACCGGAAGGTGTTTCGCGTAGGCGCGGACGTTCTCGTCGATCTGGACCACGAGTTCGCGGGTCGGGGCGAGGATGAGGGCGGAGATGCCACGTCGGGCGCCGGGTGCGGACGCGAGTTTGGATAGGAGCGGCAGGGTGAACGCGGCGGTCTTGCCGGTGCCGGTCTGGGCGATCCCGACGATGTCCTGGCCCGCGAGGATCGGGGGGATCGCGGCGGTCTGGATGGGCGTCGGCTCCGTGTAGCCAACCTCCTGGATGGCCTTGAGGATTCTGGAATCAAGGGCGAGCGAACTGAATGCCATCCGCACAGGGTACCGCTTTTCGGGCGCGAGGGAACCCAAGACATTGAAAAGAGAGGGCCGGAACCCGCGGGGGGATGCAGGGTCGTGCGCCGTGGTGCATAAGGGGAAACGAGTCAGGTTGGATTGAGCGCGGCACCGAGGCAGGCGCAGCAGGGACCCTGCGGCGGGTTCCGGCCGGTATGGTTTCGCACGCCGCGGAAGCCGGACGACGGGCGATCTGCAAGGGAACAACTGGCTTCCACCCATTGCTACATCGGGCCGATCCCGAGGTTACGGAAGAATCCGCGCGTCCGACGGATGCGTCCCGCCCTGGGAGCGCCGACGCCCTTCCGGGTACGGGAGCAGGCCCCGCTTTTCCCCCCGGATTCGCATTGCCCCGTCCCCAACAATTTCTAGGCTCGGCACATGCTCTACACGCCCCGGGACCTCTTCGACTTGAACGAGACGGAGCACAAATCACTCTTCGAGGGCGTCGAATTTCCGTGGGACGTGCTCAAGCGGCTTTCCGACTACGTCCGCGAGAATGTCCGGCCGATCCAACGGCACCGCGCGGTGGGCCAGGTCTTCATCGGCAACGAGGTCTCCATCGGCGAGGGCACCATCGTCGAGCACGGCGCGATGATCGTCGGACCCGCCATCATCGGCGACAACTGCCACATCCGGCACAATGCCTTCATCCGCGAGAACGTGATCCTCGGCGACGGCTGCACGGTCGGCAACGCGTGCGAGCTCAAGAACACCCTGCTGTTCAACCGCGCCGCCGTCCCGCATTTCAATTACGTCGGCGATTCCGTCCTCGGCCACAAAGCCCATCTGGGCGCCGGGGCCATCGTCTCCAACCTCAAGCTTCACGGGGACAACATCTGGATCGAGATGGACGGGCGTTGCATCGACTCGGGCCTCCGCAAATTCGGCGCCCTCATCGGCGACTTCGCCGAGATCGGCTGCAATTCCGTCCTCAACCCGGGCTCCATCATCGGCCGCGGGGCCCTGGTCTATCCCGGCATCGCGTGGCGCGGCATCCTCCCCGACAACATGATCGCCAAAAGCCGCGCTCCCCAGGACGTCGCCGTGCGTCGTCCCCGCGGTCCCGTCACCGGCTGAGTCCCCTTTCCCGCCATGTCCCGGTTTCCAACGCTGCCTGGTCTTGCCGCCCTCCTGCTCTGGGTCGTTCCCGCGACCATGGCCCGCGCGGATCGGTTCCAGATCCATCGGGACGAAGCCTCCGTCGTGATCGTCGGACCCGAGGGCCGCGAGACGTTGCGGTACCAACTCCAGCGTCCCAAGGACTCGCCCTGCGCGTCGGAATCCGCGGGCTACTTCCATCCGCTCGCGACGCCGTCGGGACGCGTGGTGACGGACATCGGGCCGAAGGACCATCCGCATCACCGCGGGGTTTTCCTGGGGTTCGTGGAGATGCACGGCGCGCGGGACGCGGATTTCTGGGGATGGGGCGAGCACGCGCCGCGGACGAACCGGGCGATCGTGAACCGGGCGGTGCGCAACCTGACGTCGACGGCGCACGGGGCGCGTTTCGTGGCGGAGAACGAATGGATGGCGGACGGAATGGTCCTGATGCGCGAGCGTTTGGACGCGCGGGTGACGCGCCAGGGAACGGCGAACATCCTCGACCTCGTGTACGTGCTCACGCCGACGGCGGACACGACGTTTTCGCGCTGGGCGTTCGGTGGTTTCGCGGTGCGGTTGCGCAAGGACGCCGCGCTCTCGCCGATCGGTCCCGACGGTGCCGCCGTGTTTCCCTCGCCGGTCCACACGAATCCGGACGCGAACTGGCCGGCGAGCCCGTGGTACGCGTACCGGATGGCGTTTCCCGACAACGGCATCGCGTACGTGGGGGTGCGGTCGTCGGACCAAAACCCCGCGACGACCTGGCACAATGCCCTTTCGATCGCGCTGTTGAATCCCGCCGTCACCGCGCCGGCGGAATTGCGGATGAAGGCCTCGAAGCCGATCGAACTGCGGTACCGCGTCGTGGCGGCGGACGGCGAGTTGCCGCCGCATGTGCTGGATTGAGGGGCCAAGTAGTCAGTGGTCAGTGGTCAGTGGTCAGTGGTCAGTGGTCAGTGGTCAGTGCGGATCGAGAAAGGAAAGACGTGAGGGCCTTCAAGGTTCTGCTGCTGGCGGGCGCATGCATTGCCATTTCCGCGACGGTTTTGAGAAGCCCAAGCGACATGGCTTTGAAGTTCTGGCTTCCGCTCATGTGGGCGGTGTTTGCCGCGTTCGCGTGGAGGGTTTGGAAAACCTCGAAATAGGACACCAGCGCTGCGTGGCGTGGCGTACGCGTCCCACGTGTGGTCGTCGCGGGCTTCTCGCCTTCGCAAATCACTTCGAGACGCACCGGGACGGTGCTTTCCGCGGCGGGCCGCCGTGGGTG
The DNA here is from genome assembly GCA_025363585.1 of Verrucomicrobiota bacterium. GTDB lineage: Bacteria > Verrucomicrobiota > Verrucomicrobiia > Limisphaerales > UBA9464 > UBA6176. Next base: position 39,065 of record JANYDN010000177.1, read on the forward strand.
CGGCGTAGGGCGGGCGTCCTCGCCTGCACAAATCACGGGCGTCCTCGCCTTCGCCGGGCTTCGGCGGAGCAAGCCCGCCCGTGCCCCGCACCTCGCGGCGAGACGCACCGGGACGGTGCTTTGCGCGCAGCCGGCCTGCGCGCCGAAGCTCGGCGAAGGCGGGGGACCGCCGCTCCACCTCATGCCGCGGGCGCTACGCGACGTGCGCGTAGTCGTAGGGCGCGCGTTGCGCGCGGGCGAGCCAGCGGTTGGCCTCGGCGTCCCCGGTGAATTCCTCCCGCGCCGGATTCCATTTCAGCGGACGTCCCAACCGAAGCGCGATCGCCCCGATGTGGCAGACGCTCACGCTGCGGTGTCCGATGCCCACGTGGGCCACCGGATCGCGCCGCGACCGGATGCACCCGAAGAAATTCCCCATGTGGTTGTCGCTCGCCGCCAGGTTGACGGTCCGTCGCACGAGGGGTTCGCGGAGGATCTCCGGATCGCTGGCCTCGATCTTCAGGCGCGAGACGAAGATCCAGCCGTCGGTCCCGGTGAACTTCACGCCGTTGGCCATTTGTCCCGGCAACGGCGGCTCGGTGATCACGTTGCCCGCGGGGCCCTCGGTCACGACGGTCTGGCAGGTGTGCGTCACGCCGTTGGCGTACGCGTATTCCACGCGGTACGTGGACGGGAACGAGAACCCGCCCGGGATCGGCGCCAGGAGCGCCTCGGCGTGCGTCGACACCGGACCGGAGTCCTCGAGTCCCATTCCCCAAAGCGCGATGTCGTTGTGGTGCGCGCCCCAGTCCGTGAGCGTCCCGGCACTGTAGTCCCACCAATAGCGGAAGGATCCGTGGCAACGCTGGGTCACGTAGTCGACCGTCGGCGTCTGTCCCTGCCATCGGTCCCAATCGAGTCCCGCGGGAACGGGAGACGACGCGAATGGTCCGCCGTGTTGGCCCGACGGCAACGAGGTGAGCACGTGCCGGAGCCGGCCGATGCGCCCGTTGCGAACGAGCTCGCAGGCGAGGCGGAATCGTTTGTCGCTGCGTTGCTGGCTTCCGGTTTGCAGGACGCGTTTGCCGGCGCGCACCGCTTTCACCAGGCGTTTGCCCTCGTCGATCGTGAGCGTCAGCGGCTTCTCGCTGTAGATGTCGAGACCCGCGCGGACCGCGGCGAGATTCACCAGCGTGTGCCAGTGGTCGGGCGTGCCGTTGATCACGACGTGCGTGCCCGGAGCGTGCATGGCCTCGCGGAAATCCGCGAACGTCCGCGCCTTCGGATACAACGACGCGGCCTTCGCCAGCCGCGTTTGGTCGAGATCGCAAAGCCCGACGACGTCCCCGAATTTCGCCGCGAGCGAAAGGTCGTGCGAACCCATCCCGCCGCAGCCGACCAGCAGGATTCCGGGACGATCGTTCGCGGAGAGCGGGGTCGTCGGCGCGGGACGATCGGCCGCCTCGGCCTCATGCCACGCGGGCAGGGCGGCGCCGGCGAGAATCACGGCGGACGAACGCAGGAGCGCGCGGCGCGACAGGCGGGGAAAGTTCATGGACGAATCATGCCCAACGCCGGGGCCCTCGCGCAACGCCCGCGGGGGTGGGTGACGGCGGCCCTGCCGTCACCGGAGCAGGGTTTGTGTCAAGCCATGCACCCAAAGGTGACGGCAGGGCAGCCGTCACCCACGAAGGTTATTTCAACGTCCCGAGGAACTCGATGACGTCGCGCAATTCCTGGCGCGTGATCAATTGCCCGAGCCCGTCCGGCATCCCGCTCAGACCCTTCTCGCGGGTCTTCACGTCGCCTTTTTTCAGGTGGACCTCCCCGTCCTCGGGCGACAGCAGGACGATCTCCGCGTCGGTCTCCGATTTCACCACGCCCGCCAGTCCCTGGCCGTTGTTGAGCGTGATCATCGAGGTCTCGAATCCCGCCGCGACCTGCTTGTTCGGCAACACGACGGATTCCAGGAGATACTCGCGCGGTTGGCGCGTCGCGATGCCGACGAGGGACGGGCCTGCGTTGCCGCCGCCGTCGGTGCCGATCTGGTGGCAACGCGTGCACGCGACGGACGCGTTCTCGTAGAAGATTTTCCGGCCGCGCGCGGCATCGCCGCCGGCGAGCGCCTCGCGGTACGGCGTCAATTCGTCCTTCGGCAATTTCCAATCCTGGTAGGTGGCCAACCGCGATTTCACCGCGTCGGACGTTCGCTTTCCCGCGGCCTCGACGAGGTCGAGCATCACCTCGTTCGCGACCGCGCGGTTCATCAGCTTGTCGAGCCACTCGGCGAGGATGGCGTCCGCGGCCTCGCTCTTGAGATCGCCGAGCGAGGCGAACGCGGATTGCTGTTCGGCGAGCGTGCCCGACACCAGCGTCGCCGCGAGTTGTCCCGCGGCGTCGCCGGGATTCAGGCGCGCGTTGATCCGGGACGCGACGAGGCGGAGCGTGTCGGCGGGATCTGCCGACGCGACCTTGAGAAGATCAGCCGTTTCCGCGGCGTTGACATCGGCCAACGACTGCAGGGCGGCGGCCCGCGCGGGCACCGCGTTGTTCGTGTCGCGCACGACGCCGGCGAGCACCGGTCCGGAATTGGTCAAAGCGAGCCGTGCGGAGGCACCGATCGCCGCGATCGCCGCGGGCCCGCCGGCACGGGTCGCCGTCGCGTCGAGGACCGCGGGAAGGATCCCGGCCAACGCGTCGCGCGCCGGCAGCGGATCCCGCGCGGGCAACGGTCGGTACACGCCGACGACGTGGTCGCGCGCCGGCGGTTTGGCCCATTGCGACAGCGCGTTCAACGCGTCGGCGCGGATCGATTCGGGAAGGTCGGCGCGGGTGGCGAGCGTGGCGAGGCGGGCGGCGGATTCGGCATCGCCGACGCGGAAGTTGGCGTTCACCACGCGCAGCAACATCGGGGAAAGCTGGTCGAGGGGCGCGTTGGTCCACGGCAACGGCTGCGCGGCGCGGAGGTCGCGGATCGTTCCCGCGGCGACCTCGTAGGCGCCGGTGTTGGTGGTCGCCAGCGCCGCGAACTGTTTCAGCAACGAGGGCAGGCGCGCGGCGTCGGCCATGTTGGCCAAGGCGGGAAGGGCGCCCGGGATCGGCGTGTCGTTGATCGCGCGCGCCGCTTCCAGGACGAGCCACGGATCGGGGTCGTCGAGCAACGCGCGCACCGACTCCGAGCCGGTCCGGCGAAGCGACAGCAACGCGGTGAGGCGCACGGATCGGTTGGTGCTGGCGGTCCACGCCGACAAGTCTTTCGCCGCGGGATGCCGCGACAACGCCGTCGCCGCGACCGAACGCCACACCGGGTCGGCATCGACCGGATGCGACGAGACGGCCTCGCGCAACGCCGCGTCGAAGCCTTTCCAACCCGCGAGCCCCAGGGCTTCCGCGGCGGCCGCGCGTTGGCGTGGATTGCCGCCGGCCAGAAGCTCGCCCAGCGCCTCGTTGAGGAAGCGGTTCCACGGGGCGGAATGGTCCGGGTTCGCGAGGCGGGCGTCGCGGGCGCGGCTTTCGCCGGCCCACCAGGCGATCGCGCGCGCGGCCTGCACCGCGGTCTCGCCGTGTTCGGGACGGAGCACCGAAAGCAACGCGGGCCGCCATTGGGAGGAACGCCCTTCCATGCCCAGGCACCACACCGCGTGGATGCGCGCGAACTCGTTCGGTCCGTCCTGCGCCATGCGTCCGAGGCGCCGCTCGATGTCGGCCACGGGATACGCGCCGCCCTTGGCGCCGCGGTTCACGCGGAGGCGATTCGCCAATTCATACTGCGCGGCCAGGCGGACGCGCAGGTCGCGGTGCGCGAACAGCCGCATCAATTCGTCCTCCGGCCGCGCGGCCATTCCCTCGTCGATCAACCGGCGCGTCTCGGCGATCACCGGGTCCTTGTTGTCGGGGAACGTCGCGCGGTAGATGCGGCCCTTGTTGCTCTTCGGCCAACCCTCGTGCCAATCGGCGAACCACAACGCGCCGTCGGGACCGATGTCCACGTCCGGCACCAGCGTGTTCCACAGGAACTCGTCGTGCGCGAACATCTCGTAGCCGCTGCCCGCGGGCCGGACCGCGATGGAGCCGATGCCACTCTTGGCGCTGGTGCCCTTGAAGTAGGCGAGGAAGAAGCGCTGGCGGCTGCGTTCGTCGAGGCCGGTGCCGTAGTCGTAGACCAACCCGCTCGGGCCGTCGCCGATGTTCGCCACGGGCGGGAGCAGGTAGGCCGCCTGTCCGTCGAACCGCGGCACCCAGAGGCGTTCCATGTTCCACGGACCCGCGTTGCCGAGCGGCGCGTGCTGGTAGCCGACGCGCCATCCGCTGTCCGCGCCGTCGACGATCTGCACCCAGCGCTCGCGGTCGCCCTGGTCGGAATCGTTGTCCCCCGTGAACCAATCGCCGAGCTCGTTGAACGCGAGTTCCTGCGGGTTGCGCAGCCCGCGGTGCACGATCTCGAGACCGCTGCCATCCGGCTCGCACCGGAACACCGCGCCCTCGTCCGGGACGTCCACCACGGTTCCTTCCCGCGTGGCCACGTGCACGCCGCGGTCGCCGCACGAAAAATAAAGCCTTCCGTCGGGCCCGAATTTCAGCCCGTGCAGGTCGTGTCCCGTGAAGTTGAACCGCAACCCGAAACCACGCGCCAGTTCCTCCGCCTTGAACCCGTCCGCCACCCGCGGCGACGAGGCCAACGACGTTGGTTTGCGGGGCTGCGCCTTGCCGGGGACGAATCGCCACAGGCTCGGGATGTCCGTCAACCACACCTTGCCGTCGCGCGCCAGCACGCCGGACGCTATGCCGTCGAGCGGCGACGAAAGGTTGTCCGCGAAGACCGTGGATTTGTCCGCCTCGCCGTCGTGGTCCGTGTCCTCGATCAACCGGATCACCTCGGTTTCCCGCGCCAGCGCTTGCTCGCCCTCCGGCCCGAACCATTTCCGGATCAGCGCGAGCCGGTCGTTGATCGTGCGCGCCGCCAGATCGTCCTCCAGGAAAAACATGTAGTGCCGGATGTCGAGGACGCTCGTGCGGTACCGGTACGTCTCGCAGGTGAAAACCCGGCCGTGCTCGTCGATGGAGAACGCGACCGGATTCGCAAGCATCGGTTCCTCCGCCCACAGCTCGACCTTCATCCCGGGCATCGTCTTGAATTGCCGGATGCGCGCCTGTCCCTCGCGGCTCGTCGGCGCGAGCACCGGCGAGATCGACCGGTCGTCCTTCACCAATTGGCGGAATCCCGGGGCGTCGGCGGCCGCGGCGTCTTTCGGTTTGTCGATGTCGGCGGCGAGCACGGCGGGACCCGCGGCAAGCAGGCCTGCGAGGAAGGGTCGGGCGAACGGCATGGTGGGAACCCTGCACGAATGGCCCGTCGCAACCAAGCGGGCATTGGCAGGGATCCCTTCCCCTCAAGGCCGAGCCGCGTGCCCGGGGCGGGGTTTCTTTCCTTAACCGAAAGATAAGGTCGCCCGCCTGCGTTTGACCCCCCGACGGATCCCGGGTACGCAACCCGCCCCCCAATGAACCCGACAGACGACGGCAAAACCAATTCCCCCACCTACCTCGTCACCGTTTGGTGGAAAACCCTGCGCGTTGCCTACCGGGTCATCGAACCGGCCCGCGCGAGCTTTTTGGCGTCGGCCTTGGTGCCCATCCTGTTTTGCGTCGTTCTACAGGGACAGGAACTCCTTCGCCGGACCGTTTCGCCGCCCGACGAGACGTGGACGCGCAGCTTCCTTCTTTTCGGTGCCCTGTTCCTTGCAGGCGGCACCAGTTGGGCCTGGGCGCGCTTCCTCCTGAATTGCGACTTCGGGACCACCGAGACGGATCCGGCATCCGCGGCGAAAGCCGACCGGCTCCGGATGGTGATGCGCCGGACCTGCGGGGTGATCCCTCCCATCGGTTTGTCGGTTGCCTTCCTCTTTCTGGGCCCGGGCGACCGTCCCCCGTGGAAATTTGGGATCGGGGGCACCTCGGGACTTCTCATCGTGTTCGTCCTGGTGGTCGACACCTGGATCCGGAATCGCCGCGGCATCGCGGACGGGGACGCGCCGGTCCGCAAGTCCGTCCCGCTCGCGATTCTGGTGAGCATCGTGATCACGGCGTCGATGGACCCGGGAGCGACCGGCTGGCACGCGGCCATATCGACGTGGATCGCCGGCATCCTGTGGACGAGCTTCGAATTCTACCATCGGATCGACCGGAACCTTCGCGCTGCCGGGTCCCAGGCGCGCGTCTCGTCGGTCCTGGCGGATACCGTGGAGAATCGGTTCGCCCGGCGATGGATCGTGGGGTCCGTCGTCGTGTCGGTGGCGGTCTTCGTGGCGTTGACGTGCGCGCCGGTCGTCCTGGGCGGGCTGTTGGGTTCGCCCGCGATCGTCCTCGTGGCGATCGCCATCTGGATCTCACTCGGGAGCGTCCTGATCTACTGGGGGCACCGCTACAGCGTGCCGATCTTCACGATGCTCGCGGGGTTGGTCATCGCGTCCGGTTACTTCAACGACAACCACACGATCCGCGTGCTGGGACCGGAGCGAATGGCCGGTGTCACCCACCGACTCGACATCGCTGAGGCGCTCAAGGAGTGGAAAGCGCGCGTCGAAAAAAAGTATCCGATGACGAACGAGCACCGCCCGCTCTACCTCGTGGCATCGGCCGGCGGCGGGATTCGCGCGGCGTACTGGACCGCCATCGTGCTGGGAAGGATCGAGGACGAGGCGCGGACGAACGGGACGAGCTTCGCGGACCATTGCTTCGCGATGAGCGGCGTCTCCGGCGGCTCGCTCGGCGAATTGACGTTTGCGGCCCTGCTGGCGCATCCGCCCCTCCATGGACGATCGTTTTTCGAAGCCTCGAAAACGCTGCTCCAGGAGGACTTCCTTTCGGCGGATCTCTCGCGGATGGCGTACGGCGACATGCTCCAGCGCGCGATCCCGGTGCCGTTCGAAAGCCTCGACCGCGCGCGGGCGCTGGAGGACGCGTGGGCCCGACCCTGGAATGCCGTCGTCGGAACCAACGCATTCGACCATAGCATCGAGGAACTGTATCGCGATGGCGCGGACCGGAATCGGATCATGCCGCACCTGTTGTTGAACGGGACTTCCGTGGAGACGGGCGGACGGATCCTGACCAGCGACCTCGAGATCGTTCCCAAGAGCCCGTTCGACCCCAGCAAGATCCCGAGCGGCGATTTCATCGACGTGATCCCGGCCTCTCTGAAGCTCTCCAACGCGCCGATCCGGCTGAGCACGGCCGCGCACCAAAGCGCGCGGTTCACGTACTTCAGCCCGGCGGGACGGTTTCCCAAGAGCGACTCGCGGATCGTCGACGGCGGGTACTTCGAGAACTCGGGCGCTGCGACCGCGGCCGAGGTCGTGGCCATCATCGAGACTATGGGTTGGACCAACGTCGACGTGCACTGGATCCTGATCGACAACGAACCGATCGATCTCGGCGAGAACCCGAAGCCGCCGGGCCGTGTGCCGCGGGGAGGTTTTCTCGACGAGACACTCGCGCCGGTCCAGGCCCTGCTGAAGACCCGCGACGCCCACGGCCGGTTTTCCTTCGCCTGGGTGGAGACGGAAGCGCCGGATTCCGTCGACGAATTCCGGCTGTACCGACGCCCTGGAACCAACGTGGTCCTCCCGTTGGGCTGGACCCTTTCCCTGCGGGCGATGGACGAGATGGTGCTGCAATTGACCGAGCCGTTCGCCGAGATCGACCATCCGGCGGCGGTGTCGAAAATCGTGAAGTCGTTGCCGCTGCCGGCAGAGCCGGCGATTCGCTGAGGTGGTGTCCCCGTCGGCGTTGGATGGAGACGGGACTCGTGCGCGATGCCGGACGCTTGGATTCGTCCTAACATACGCCGTTTTCCGCCTAGGCCGCAGGCCGGGTCGCGGCCATATTCGCTCCAACGTGTCCCCCGCTCGAAAGTCACCCGTGGCCCTCGCCTGCATCCGCCGTCGCGCGGTGACGGTGTGGCTGGGTGTCGCCGTGATCGCGACGCGGCTCGCCGCGTTCGAGGGCACGACGGTCCTTCATTCGGGCCCCGACAGGATCGACCTCGCCGGCGCGTCGGATTCGTCGGGCATCGTCGCGTGGACCAGGATGGGGATAAATCCATCCATCGACCGTACGCTGTCGGTGCGATTGGTGACTTCGGATGCGTCCGTCTTCTCGGTGGGTCCGGACCGGCGGATCAGACCGGTGGGCGACGGGACGGCCGAACTGAGGGTGATCGACGACGGGGACGGGGAACTCCTGACGAATCGAATCCCCGTCGCGGTCCGTGGCGCGCGGGTGCAGTCGCCGCCCGATTTCCGTCGCGAGATCGAGCCGTTGCTGACGCGCCAAGGCTGCAACCAAGGCGGGTGCCACGGGAAAATGGCGGGCCAGAACGGATTCCGCCTCAGCCTTCGCGGCTACGCGCCGGAGCTCGACCACGCCTGGATCACGCAGGAACTCGGCGGGCGCCGGATCAATCCCGCCGTGCCGGGCGAATCCCTTCTGGTGACGAAGCCGTTGGGAATCGTGCCGCACGAGGGACTGGTGCGCTTCGCGGAGGACTCGCGGTACCACCGGACCCTGGTGGACTGGGTCGCGGCGCGCGCCCCGGGACCGGGAGACGAAGCGGACGCGGCGGCGGTCGCGCTCGAGGTCTATCCGGGCGAGCGGACGTGGCAGGTGGGCTCGACGCAGCAATTGCTGGTGCGGGCGCGTTGGGCGGACGGGCACGCGCGGGACGTGACGTGGCTCGCGCAATTCTTCTCGAATGACGTCGTGACCGCGACCGTGACGCCGGACGGGCAGGTGAAGACGCTGCGTCCCGGCGAAACGTCGGTGCGCGCGCACTATCAGGGATTGGTGGCGGTGATCCGCGTGACGGTCCCGTTCGTGCGCGAGATCGAGCCGTGGCGGTTCGCGAAACGGCAGAACGCGGTGGATGACGCGGTGTTCGCCAAGCTCGCGGCCCTGCGGATCCCGCCGTCCCCGCGTTGCGACGACGCGACGTTCCTGCGGCGCGCGATGCTGGACGTGCTGGGCGTGCTGCCGACCGTCGCCGAGGCGCGGCAATTCGCGGAGGATGCCACGCCGGACAAGCGGGCGAAGTTGGTGGACGCGCTGTTGGACCGGCCTGAATTCGCGGACTACTGGACGCTGCAGTTGGCGGATCTTTTCCAGAACCGCAAGGAACGCGACCACGACGTCCGCGGGACCAAGGGCGTGCGCGGCTTCCACGCGTGGCTCCACGACCAAGTCGCGGCGAACACGCCGTGGGACGTCCTCGCGCGGCGCGTGCTCACCGCGCGCGGCGACGTGCAGGCGGTGCCGGAGGCCGGATACTTCGTGACGCTGGTCGGGGAGAAGCCGCCGGTCGAATCCGAGGCCACCGACGCGGTCGCGCAGGGGTTTCTCGGCACGCGGATCGGCTGCGCGCGTTGCCACAACCACCCGCTCGAGCGCTACACGCAGGATGATTTCTACCGCTTCGCCGCGTTCTTCAGCCGGATGCATCTCGACCGGAAGGAGCCGGCGGCGGGCACGACCGAGTTGGTGGCGTTCAACAAGGAGCATTGGGAAAAATCACGCCGCCTCGCCGAACTCGGCGCCAAGCTCGACGAGACGAGGGCGTCCGCGTTGTCGGGAACGGCGGCGGATCCGGCGAAGGCGAGGGGCGAAGCCGAGGAGAAGCGGCGCGAGTTCGCGAAGGTGAAGCGCGAGATGGAGGAGTCGGACGCAAGCAAGCCCGAGGCGTGGCAACCGCGCCTGCGACGCAACCTCGACGCGCGCACGTTCGATCGCCAGCCGTTGGAATGGACGCCCGGGGAGGATCCGCGCGAACGACTCGCGTCGTGGATCACGTCGACGAACAACCCGTATTTCCGCGGTGCGCTGGTGAACCGCCTGTGGCGGCATTTCATGGGCGTCGGGATGGTCGAGCCCGTCGACGACCTCCGCGCGAGCAACCCGCCGTCCAACCAGGAACTCTGGGATCTCCTCGGCCGCGAGTTGGTGTCGCACGGCCACGACTGGAAGCACGTGATGCGGTTGATCCTGAACTCGCGGACGTACCAACTGTCGTCGGCGACGACGAAGGGAAACGAGGACGACCGTCGGTTCCACTCGCACTACTTCGCGCGGCGTTTGCCGGCGGAGGTCCTGGCGGACGCGATCGCGCGCGCGACGGACATTCCGGATCGGTTCGAGGGTTACCCGGTGGGATTGCGTTCCGTGCAATTGCCGGAACCGCAGGTGAAGAGCTATTTCCTCGGGCTCTTCGGGCGGAGCGAGCGCGTGACGGCGTGCGCGTGCGAGCGCAACGGCGAGGTCACGCTCCCGCAATTGCTCTACCTGCAGAACGGCGCCGACGTCGCGCGCAAGGTCGCCGACGGGGAGGGTCGCCTGCGCCGGTTGCTCCGCGCGAAACGACCGACCGAGGCGGTCGTCGGGGAGATGTATCTTTGCACGCTGTCGCGGATGCCGACGCCCGCGGAACGCGCGGCGATCGACGGCGCGATCGCGGGAGCGAAGCCGGAAGAGGCGCTGGACGATCTTTTCTGGGCGTTGCTCAACACCAAGGAATTCGCCTTCAACCACTGACGCGGCCCCGCCGCGCAAACCACACCCGCCATGCTCGACATTGCCCTCGGACGACTTGCCCGCACCCGGTGCGACGGCGTGACGCGTCGTGACTTCCTGCGCGTCGGCGCGCTCGCGCCGCTCGGACTCTCGCTGCCCGCGTTGCTGGCCGCGCAGTCGGCGTCGGCCGCGACGGCCGCGCCCTCGGTGCGTCGCGGTGCCCATGCGAAATCCGTCCTGCTCGTGTATCTCGGGGGCGGATTGTCCCATCACGATTCGTTCGACCCGAAGGCGGACGCCGTCTCGGAAATCCGCGGCAAGTACGGCGAGATCCGCACGGTGGTGCCGGGACTGCACGTCGGGGAGAAGCTGCCGCGGATGGCGCGGATGATGGACAAGGTGTGCCTCGTGCGTTCGGGCACCCACGAGAACGACCATCACGAGACCGCGACGAACTGGGTGTTGAGCGGGCGGTTCGGCTCGCCGTTCGGCGACCATCCGTCGATCGGTTCGGTGGTGGCGCACGAGACCGGATTCGCCGGCCAATTGCCGCCGTACGTCGCGGTGCCGAAGAACCCGTCGTTCACCTGGGAATTGGGTCGGAGCGCGTGGTTGGGCGGGCGTTACGAGTCCTTCAAGGCGGGCGACCCGAACGAGAAAGGCTGGCGTGTCCGCGATCTATCCCGCACGCAGCCGCTGCCCGAAGGTTCGGGGGAACGACGCCAGACATTGCTCAAGGCGGTCGACAATCTGGCGGCCAAGGTCCACGGCAACGACCAGATCGCGACCTACGACGAGTTCTCGCGCAAGGCCACCGAGATGGTGCTGTCCACGTCGGCGCAGAACGCGTTCGCGCTTGATCGCGAGACGGACTCCGTGCGCGACGAATACGGGCGCACCGAATTCGGCCAGTCGTGCCTGTTGGGGCGGCGCCTCGTCGAGGCGGGCGTCCGCTTCGTCACGGTCAACTACGGCGGTTGGGATCATCACGCGAAGATCTTCGAGGGCCTCGACAAAAAGTTGCCGGAGCTCGACCGCGGTTTGTCCGCGTTGGTCGCCGATCTCGACCGGCGCGGCCTTTTTTCGGAGACGCTGTTGTTGGTGATGGGCGAATTCGGCCGGACGCCGAAGATCAACAAGGACGCGGGCCGCGACCATTGGGGCCGCGCCGGTTCGCTCCTGTTCGCGGGCGCGGGCGTCCAGGGCGGGCGGGTCGTCGGGGCGACCGACAAGGACGGCGCGTTCGTCACTGATCGTCCCGTGCGACCGGCCGACGTCGCGTGGACCGTCTTCGAATCGCTCGGCATCGATCCCCGGAAAGTCCTGCACACGCCCGAGGGCCGGCCCGTGGAAATCCTCGACCAAGGCGGGATGATCTCCGAGTTGTTCGCGTGAGAGTCGACGCGATGGGGCCCATTTTTCCGGGGCGGCGAAGCCCGACGCGAGCGTGCCCGGTCCGAAATGGATCCTTCGTGGCGGCCGGTGCCGTCGCGGGGATTCTGTTCGCTGCGCTTGCGTTGCCGGCGGCGGACGATGCGAAGGACGCGAAGGACGCGAAGGACGCGGCGAAGAAGAAACCCGATCCACCGCGCGTGCTCGTGGTCCAGCCGTTGGGCATCGAGGTCGGTACTTTGGCCAAACTGCGCGTGCGCGGGACGGCGTTGACGAACGCGACCTCGGTTCGGTTGACGGGACCCGGATCCAACGCGCCCGTCGTGCTCGGCGCGCGCGGCGACGCGGTGAAGATCGAGGGCTTCGACGCGGCGCGGGTCGGTGACCAGCGGCTCGAGATCGAGTTCACCCTGCCCGTGGGAACGGACGCGGGAACGAACACGGCGTTGGTGGTCGAGGGTCCGAACGGCGCGTCGGCTTCGTTCCCGTTGGTCGTGCTGCCCGCGGGATGGGTCCTCGGGGAGAAGGAACCGAACAACGGTTTCCGCGAGGCGCCCGGTGCCAAACCGCCGGTCAATCTCCGTGGGGCGCTCGATAGTTCCGGCGACGTCGACGTGTTCCGCGTGGAGTTGGAGTCGGGTCAGACGCTGCACGCCGAGGTGCTCGCGGCGCGGTTCGGGTCGACGCTCGACGCGATGCTGACGCTCTACACGGGCGACGGCGCGGTCGTGGCGTCGAACGACGACGCGTTCGGACGCGATCCGTCGATCGATCGCAAAGTGGCGGCGACGGGCGATTATTTCGTGGCGGTGAGCTACGCGAACGAGAAGGCGGCGGCCACGCACGAGTACGTGTTGCAACTGCGCGTGCGATGAACACGGAGTCGAGAAACCGCGGATGGATCGGGTCGGCATTCCGCGCGCTGGCGTTGGGTTCGGCGTTGGGTTCGGCCGCGTTGGGCGCGACGCCGGCGGCGGTTTCGTACACGCGGGACGTCGCGCCGCTGCTGCGGTTGAACTGCAACGGCTGCCACCGACCCGGGAAAGAGAAGGGCGGGGTCGATCTCACGTCGGTGGGGACGATGCTGAAGGGCGGGAAACACGGGCCCGCGGTGGTGCCGGGCGATCCGAAGACGGGGACGTTGCTCGGCGAGGTTTCCGGTCCCGACGCCGCGATGCCGAAGGAAGGCGACCGCCTTCAAGATGCGGGCGTGGCATTGCTGGAACGATGGATCCGCGAGGGAGCGAGGGACGACACGCCTCCCGAGGTGGACTTGGGTCCGACGCGGTACGCCGCGCCGCCGGTGATCCCGTCGATGGCATTCTCTCCCGACGGACGTTTTCTGGCGGTGGCGGCGGTGCGCGAGGTGGTGTTGCTGGACGCGACGAATCTCTCGCGGATCGCGCGGTGGCCCGGGAGCGCGACGCGACCCGAGAGCCTGGCGTTCTCGCCGGAAGGGAAACGATTGGCGGTCGCGGGCGGAACGCCGGGGGTCTCCGGCATCGTGCAGGTGTGGGAGGTCGATTCGGGCAAACGTTCGGGTCAATGGCGGCTGGCGAACGATTCGCTCCTCGGCGTTTCGTGGTCGCCCGACGGCACGCGGTTGGCGTGCGGGGGTTCGGACAAAATCGCGCGCGTGATCTCGGCGGCGGACGGACACGAGGAGACGCGGTTCGCGCAGCACTCGGACTGGGTGATGGGCGCGGTGTTCCTCCGCGACGGCCGTCGCATGGTCACGGGCGGCAGGGACCGCGCGTTGAAACTGGTGACGGTGCCGGAAGGGAGGTTGGTGGACGGGGTGAACCGCGAGATCGAACCGGTGGTGGCGATGGCGCGGCATCCGTTGGAAGACTGGGTGGCGTTCGGTGGACCCGAGGCGCGGGTGCGGATGTACAAGGCCGAGGCGAAGCCGGACAACAACGATCCGGGACGCGATCCCAACTTCATCCGGGAATTTGAGCACTTCGACGGCGGGACGACGGCGCTGGCGTTCTCGGCGGACGGAAAACAAATGGCGATCGCCGGGTTGCCGGCGGGCGAGGTCCGCGTGCACGCGGTGGCCGACGCCCGCAGGACCGCGACGTTGAAAGGGCACGGCGGCGCGGTGTTCGCGCTGGCATTCGCCCCGGATGGAAACCGTCTCGCGACGGCGGGATTCGAGGGGATGATCCGGGTCTTCGGATTGCCCAAGGGACAATTGCTGACGAATGCCGTCCCCGTGCCGGTGGATTTCGTCCATGCTGCGTTTGCAAACCCCGTACCCACGCCGCCATGAAACCCGAGTCGTCCGCGCCCGCCGCCACCCATTCGTCCGATGGCCCGCACTTTCGTTTCCACCGGCCGCACCTGCATCTCGCGTCCGCGTTCGGACAGGATTGGTTCGCGCTGAAGGCGGAGGCGTTCGCGCGGTTTTTCGGGACGCCGGCGTTTCTCGTGGGCCAAACGGCGATCGTCGTGGTGTGGATCGCGCTGAACGTCGCCGGCGTCGTGAGCTTCGACGCGTATCCGTTCATCCTCCTGAACCTCGCGTTCAGCCTGCAGGCGGCCTACGCGGCGCCACTCATCCTGCTGGCCCAAACCCGCCAGGCGGATCGGGACAAAGCGCATGCCGACGCCGATGCGTTGCATCGCGAGGATCTCGCGCGGGCGAACGAGGAGCGACAGGCACTCGCGGCGCAGCAGACCGCGATGCTGGTCGATCTTCTGCAACAAAACACGCGGTTGACCTCGGTCACCAAGGATCTCGCCGAACGGGTCGAGTCGTTGACCGCCGAGTTGCACGCCCGACTGATGAAGGGCCCCGGGCCGGCGTCGAGCTGAGAGCCCGTTGTAGGCCGCGTGCCCCCACGCGGCGTTCCACCACGGGGTTCCGGCCTGATGGATATCTATTGCCGGTCCCGGCTACAAGTCTATGGACGCGCAATTCCTGCCGCCCCTTGGCGACTGGTTTCGAATCGCAGGGCTGGCGTCTAGTGGCGGCAATCCCTCGGCCACCCACGCATATTTGAACCCATCGCCCCTTGGGTTAACGCCCCTGCGCGGCCGCGGGACAGAGGGTCCGCTCGGCCCTCGCCGCAGGACCCCTTTCGTGCTTTTCAGGCGGGCTCCGAGGCGGAAAAAAGAAAAGGGCCGGAACCCTTGCGGGCCCGGCCCATGGTGACGAGGTCATTGACGCCTTCACCCAGACGCTCAGATCGGCGATGAGGCCAACTGGAGTCTCGGTGCCCGCAACCTCACCGCCTAGCAAGACCTCTCTGCCAACCCTTAGCGGACACCCATCCAACCAACGCCATGAAAGACCGGGCTGCCCCCCATTCTGTTCAAGGGAATTTCCCCAAGGGGCGAAGCGTTTGGGTCGCCAACAAAACAGGGGATTTCACGCCGGCCTTCGGCGACTAAGCACGTTTGGATGAAGGCGGGCGTTGCATTGCGCGACTTATATCGTTGGGTTTTTTGGTGGGCGCTTGCTGCGTGTCGCCGGATGGGCGGGGAACAATCGCGGCGGGCAGGGCTCAACCGGGCTCGATGTCGGTGAACACGAGGGTCTGCGAACGCCCTTCGATGACCCGCGCCAATGACGTTCCTCCCGAATTCATCGAACGTCGCAACGCTTCCTCCTTGCCGCTTCCCGACGCCATGACCCAGACCTCCCGCGCCGCGAGAATCGCCGCGAAGGTCAGCGAGATCCGGCGCGGCGGGGGTTTGGGCCCGGTCACCGCAAGATACGTGGCGCGGCTTTCGGTCACTTCCGGCGGAGCCCCGGGAAACAACGACGCCACGTGGCCATCCTCGCCCATCCCGAGAAACACGAGGTCCAACACGGGCAGCTCGCCGGCCTTGGCCGCGGTCACCCGACGCAAGTCCGCCTCGGCCTCGAGCGCCGCATCCGTCGGGTCGATCTCGCCGCGGATCCGGTGGATTCCCTCGGCGCGGATACCGGCGACTTGGAAGAGCGCTTCGTCCGCCAACCGATAATTGCTCTCCGCATCGTCCGGTGGAACGCAGCGCTCGTCCCCCCAGAAGAAGTCGACGCCGTCCAACGCGACCGACCGCCGAGCGGCCTCGTGCGCGGCGGCAGACAGGAAGCGCCGGGTGATCCGCCCGCCCGGGAGGGCCACGCGATGACGCGAGCCGGCGGCGCGTGAGCCCTCGATCCGGTCGATCCATCGTTTGGCAACGGCGAGCGCGAGCGCGTCGGCATCGGCGTGGCGGAGCAAAGTGCCGGCGGTTCCCATTGCTCAGTGCCGTTTCATCGGGGCCAAGGGCGCGAGCGCGACCGTCGGGTTGTTTTGCGCGAAATAGTTCATCGACCATTCGGTCGGGAACAAGGCCACCGCGTTTTGCTCGAGGTCGAACGCGAAACGCCCGCCGGTCGGCAGCGACAACGCGTCGAGGTCTTCCGGCTTGGTGCCTTCCGGAAGCCAACGCACGGTCGTGAACGGGGCCGGTTCGCGCCGGGTTTCCGCGCCATACTCGGTCTCGAGACGAAATTGAAGCACCTCGAATTGCAACGGGCCGACCGCCGCCAGCAACGGCACGCGACTCGCCGTGTCCTTGAGATGGAACGCCTGCGCGACGCCTTCGAGCAGCAGTTGGTCGAGCCCCTGCCGGAATTGTTTGAACTTCGCCGTGTTCGGATTGTGGAAGTACTCGAACACCTCCGGCGTGAACCGCGGGATCTCGTCGAACCGGACCGACGCGTCCGTCGTCAGCGTGTCCCCGATGCCGAATCCGTCGTGCCCGACGAGCCCGATGATGTCTCCGGGATACGCCTCGTCGACGGTCTCGCGTTCGTTGCCGAAGAGCTTGTGCGAGGAACTGAGGCGCACTTTGCGGCCGGACTGCACGTGCAGGACGGTCATGTCGCGCTCGAACTTGCCGCTCACCACGCGGACGAACGCGATGCGGTCGCGGTGGCGCGGATCCATGTTGGCCTGGATCTTGAAAATGAACCCGCTGAACTGCGGGTGTTCCGGCGCGATGAATCGCCCATCAGACGTTGGTTCGCTCGACATGACACGTGGGCCGCACCGGCGGCCCGGCGGAGGAAACCAAATCCGGCCGGGTCGGCGCGAGTTTTTGTGGCGGCGATCGTGAGATCGCGGACCCAGACGTAGCAGCGATCGTGAGATCGTGGACCTGCTTGCCGTGGCAGCGATCGTGAGATCGCGGATCACGACCGGATCACGGCCGCCGGTTCCGCCGTCTCACGACGTCCGCCACGTTTACTGTCGCGTCGCCCGGTAGAAACGCGGCACGTCCGTCGCCGGCAACGCATCGTGCGCAAACGACGCCGCGGAACCGTTCGTGAAATCGCCCAGCGGCGCCCAATGCTTGAGATCGGTGCTGTATTCCAGACGGAGCGTCGCGCCCGGTTCCGCCGCCGGATCTTCCGCCACGATTTCCATGCCGCCCTCCATGCCGCCGATCGCCACCAATCGCGGACCGCCCGATCCGCCCGTCGTCGCCAGCGCTTTCACCAGCGCAACCGGCCGGCCATCGAACGAGGCCCTGCCCGACAAAGTTGCCTTGCCGGCGTCGGCAAAGGTGCAGCGCATCGTCCGGGAATTGCCGTCCGTGAACGGCCCCCAGCGCACGACGCCCGCGCCCGCGTCGTAGCTTCCGTCGGCGGTGATCGTCGAGGGCTTCGTCGCCACGCGGACCTCAAGCGCCTGGGCCGATACCGTTGGTCCCGGGATGAGACGCAACTCGAGGATTGAAGCGGAGCCGTTGGTCCCGGGCGTCCACGACGCCGTCGCGAGACCGGAATGGCGCGGCGGCCGGGCCGGCCCGGTTCCGGCCGAGGCGTCGCCTCCGGTCGAGGGCACCAGGAGAGGCGCGCTGACCCACCAGAGCGGCGCCGGGCCCGCAGAGGGATCGAATCGATAGGTCTCTCCCTCGCTCCACAGTTCGCCGGCGCGCGTCACGAAATCCATCGGGATGGTTCCGCCCGCCCACGCCTTGCCCGAACGCCACGCGGCGGCATACGACGTCAACTCCTCCGCAGTGATCCGGTCGTCCGCGGGAGCGATGTCCGCCGGATGCCGCCTGCCGCCTTGGATCAGCAGATCCCCGCCGATCGGGGCGGAGTTTCCATCGGCCACGTATTCCCCGTCGAATACCGCTTGGTCGACCCACGCGTCGTTGGGCGTGACGTGATAGGTCAACGTCCGCTGGGCATCGCCGAAGAACGGCCCGAATTTCACCGCGCGGTTGGGCCCGTCGAAGACCCCGTCGTCGACTCCCGTCACGTGCCACCACGGCATGTCCGGCGGAGGCACCGCGCCGCCCTCGTGCAGGAAAGGCGGGTGATCCAGAATCACCCACGCCTGCGTTCCCGGTGCCGGGGTCACGTCGATCGTCACCGCGAACGCCGTCCCGCCCGCGGCCGACGCCGGCAGATGCCGTATCGCCGCTCCCTTGGGCGGAACGATGTCTTCCACCACGATCGTGATGGGCGCCGAAGTCACCCGCGTTCCCGCCGCGTCGATTCCCTCGGCGTGGAGCGTGTGGATGCCGGCCGGCGCGTCCTTCCAGACGAAAGAAATGGGAAGCTCCGCGCCCGGGGCCATTTTGCAGGTGATGCAACTCCAGTCCCCGCCGCCGATCAACCGGTCGCCCGCAAGGAAATCCACGTGCGTCAAAAGTCCCGCCGGGTCCCGCGCTGTCACCTTCAACTCGATCGGTGTTCCAACCGGGAAACGCGCGCCGTTCGCCGGGTGGATCCAAGTGATCGTCGCCGGATCGATGACGGGACCGTCGATGATCTCGCCGCGGGCGCGCGCGGGATCGCCGAGGACGTACGTGGGAAGGATTCCCGCCGACGGCGAATCCACGAGCTTCAGTTCGACCGTCTCCGTGCCTTCGGCGAGGGAATCGGCGACCGTCCAAAACGTGACGGTCGTCCCGGTTTGGCCGGCCGGCATGAGGACGTGCAACAGCGTCGTCGGGTCGATGAACGGGCCGTTGGGACCCGCGAGCGCGACGTAGTCGAGACCCGGGGTCGCGGTGCCGCCCAGGGAATAAAACACGGCGAGGTCGTGCGCCGCCGGGGCCGACAACGCGAAGCGGAAGATCAACGCTCGGCTCTTGAGATCGCCTGATTCCGACGCGTTCGCCTTCTCGGCGAAGACCGTCGCCACCGGCGTGTCGGTCGAACCCTGGACCAGGAATTTCCAAGCCGACTCCAGCTTAGTACCGTCGGCCGAGACCGCGGTGGCAACGACCGCGTGAGGTCCCGCCGGCGGATTCGTCCAGGGCCAGGTGAGGGTCCGCGGGCGGCCCGGGAAGATCGCGTCCTTGGTGAGAATCTCGGCGACGCCGATCAAAACCGTTCCCTCGTGGAATTCGACGCGTCGGATTTCAGAGAGCGGATCGAACGTGGTCACGACGAGCGGCACGATGCCGGGAGTCTTGACGGTGTCCCCCGGAAGGGGTCCCAGCCAGACCAACGACGGCCCGCCGGTCAGGAGTTTCAGGACGTTCACCTTGGTCGGATCCGACGTGGCGAGATTCCCCGAGGCGTCGATGTGGCGCACCGTCAGCGCGTGGATGCCGGGAGCCGCTCCATTCCACACGAACTCGTGCCGGACGGGAACGCCGGGAGGGACGGCCACCAGCGTGTCGATGTGCGACCTGCCGATGAAGTGGCCGTCCGCCAGGAAATCGAGGGTGTACGCCGCCTCGCCGCTGCTGACGGCGGTGGCGACGATCGGGATGGGCGACCCGGCGGGGAACATCGCGTTGGCCTTGGGCTGGATGATCGCCAGTTTGTAGACCGGCAGCGGTCCGTCGGTTTGTGCGAGGCCCGCGAACGACGCGATCCAGATCGCGGAAAGGAACGGAAGGATGCGGAAAATGGCTTTCATGAGGGTCGCGTCGATCCCGCGGGACACGCGGGGAATTTGCATCGATTGAATGGCACGAACGGGCGTGATCCGCAAGACGAGTTCCGGGAACGGCAATCTCTCCTTGCCCGCCGGCGCGTTCGCGGGAAGCTGTCGGCACCGCATGAAATTCCCGTTCCGTCTTCTCGCGTTCGCGGCGTTCTCGCTGCTCGCCGGCCCGTTGCTCCACGCGGCCGACAAAAAAGTCGTCGTGATCGCCGGTCGCCCGAGCCATCCGCCGGGCATGCACGAGTTCCGCGCGGGATCGCTGCTGTTCGAGAAGTGCCTTGCCGGGTTTCCCGGACTGAAGGTCGTCGTCGCCAGCAACGGTTGGCCGACGAAGGTGGTGGACGGCAAGACCGTCGACGACAACTCGGTCTTCGACGACGCCGCGGCCGTGGTGGTCTACGCGGACGGCGGCGGCGGGCACCCGGCGATCCAGGGCGACCGCCTCGCGTTGTTCGACCGGTTGGCGAAACAGGGGGTCGGCCTTGGGTTCGCGCATTATGGCGTGGAGGTGCCGGCAGGCGATCCCGGCGAGGCGATGCATCGCTGGGCCGGCGGGTATTACGAGCACAAGTTCAGCGTGAACCCGATGTGGAAGCCGAGCTTCGAAAAATTTCCCGAACATGCGGTGACGCGCGGCGTGAAGCCGTTCGCCACGCACGACGAATGGTACTTCAACATGCGCTGGGTTCCCGCGGGCAAAGGCGTGACGCCGATCCTGGTCTCGACGCCGAGCGACGCGGTGCGCAAGGGGCCGTACGTCTATCCCGCCGGACCCTACGACCACATCGTGGCGTCCAGTGGTCGCGAGGAGACCATGATGTGGGTTTTCGACCGTCCCTCAGGCGGACGGGGTTTTGGTTTCACGGGCGGGCACACCCACAAGAACTGGTCCGATCCGAGCCAACGCAAGGTGTTGTTGAACGCCGTCGTATGGCTCGCTGGGCTCGAGGTACCGGCCGGCGGCGTCGATTCCAATCCGACGGACGCGGAGCTCGTCGCGAACCTGGACGAGAAGGGCCCGAAGCCGGCCAAGAAGGCGAACTGACCGCAACGGCGCGGACGCATGGATCCCAAACGAAGTAAGAATCTTCTAACGGTGTTCGTTCGCGCCGACTAACCGGTCCGTGTGTATCCTGCTCGCCAAGGATGCACATGTGCTCGTCATCGGCGACGGCCGGCGGGAACCGACCGCGACTCCGCGCGGCTTCCGCGACCGGCATGCTCGCGCTGTTGCTGGCGCTGTGGCCATTGCGTCGGGCCCAGGCCGAGAACCGCGCCGAGTACCGGTTTTCCGACTACATCGAGGATTCTGACCGCATCAAGGTGCAGACCCACTCGGTGTGGTTCGAGTACGATCTCCAGAGCAAGGTCGCCCTGCACGGATCGTACGTGAACGACGCCATCTCCGGGGCGACGCCCACGGGCGGGCTGGTGAAGGACGCGGCGGGAAAGACATTGCCGGAACTCGTCACGATCAAGGACGAGCGCAACGCCGGGTTCCTGGAAACCGCGATCCGCGCCGGCCGCACCACGACGACGCCGCAGATCTCCTACAGCGAGGAGAGCGATTACCGGTCGCTTGGGCTTTCGTTGACCGAAGCCATCGATTTCAACGAGCGCAACACGACGCTCATCCTAGGGCTCGCGCGGAACAACGACAGCGTCGGCAAGTCCTCGGATTCCACGTTCTGGCGATACAAGGGTTCGTGGGACGCGATGATCGGGCTCAACCAGATCCTCGGTCCGAAGACGGTGATGACGGCGAACCTGACGTTCGGCTATTCGGACGGCTTTCTCGCCGACCCGTACAAGGGCATTGGGTTCGTGTTCGACCTGCCGCCGGCCGGCGATTCGGCGTTCGACACGTTCACGTTCGACTCGGAGCACCGGCCCCACCACAAGTTCAAGCAGGTCCTTTTCCTCGGGCTGAACCAGGCGGTACCGCAAGTCGACGCGAGCCTCGACCTGGGCTACCGGTTCCATCACGACGACTGGGGAACGATCGCGAACACAGGGGAAGTGACGTGGCACCAACGCCTGTTCAAGCGCGTCACGGTCTCGCCGATGTTCCGCTACCACCGCCAGACCGCGGCGGATTTCTACATGACGAAGATCAACTCGGATCCGGCGCTGGCGGGATCGAGGATCGCGTTCACGCCCGACGACCAGCCGTACGCGGTGGAAGGCGACGGGGTTTTTGAATCGGACGTCCTGACGCATCCGGGCGACTTCAACATCGTTTCCGTCCCGACCTTGCCCCGCTATTATTCCGCGGACTATCGGTTGAGCGAACTCGAGACGTTCACGTACGGCGTGACGGTGGCCATCAAGCTCTGCGAGAAGGCCACGCTGAACCTCGGGTACCAGCGCTACGAGATGCACGGTCTGGACGGCGTGACGCCGCAATCGGTCTATCCGAGGGCGCACGTCTTCAGCATCGGGCTCGGCGCCACCTTCTGACCATGACGACGCGACCGCA
The DNA here is from genome assembly GCA_025363585.1 of Verrucomicrobiota bacterium. Classification (GTDB taxonomy): domain Bacteria; phylum Verrucomicrobiota; class Verrucomicrobiia; order Limisphaerales; family UBA9464; genus UBA6176. The sequence continues at coordinate 61,370 of JANYDN010000177.1, forward strand.
CGACGGGGGCCCCAAGGACGGCGGATTGCCGGTGGCGGCACCGCGGCCTTGGCCCATCGCGTCGGTCCTCGCCCGCGTTCGCGGAAGCTCGCGGCTGGTCGAGCAGGGCAACGCCAACGAACTGACCTTCGCCGCGATGGGAACCCAGTGCCGCGTCCAATTCGCGACGCCCCGTGTCGGCGCCCGCCGCGTGTCCGATGCGGTCCTCGAATGGGTCGCCGGGTTCGAGGCGAAGTATTCGCGGTTCCTCGACGATTCGTTGGTGTCGCAGATCAATGCCGCCGCCGGAGGCCCGTGGATGGCGCTCGATCCGGAAGCCGAACGGCTGGTCGCGCTCTGCGACCAACTCGTCTTCATGACGCGTGGCATCCTCGATCCCACGGCGCTTCCCGTGATCCGGCTTTGGGATTGGAAGAAGGCCAGGATTCCTACCGACGCCGAGGTCGCGTCGGGTCTGGCGTTGGTGGGATGGCGCCAAGTCCAGCGCGTGCCGGGACGGTTTCGTCTGCCCCGCGCCGGCATGGCCATCGATCTTGGCGGGGTCGGGAAGGAATACGCCGTCGACCAAGTCATCCTGCTTCTCGCGCAGGCGGGCGTCGTGTCCGCGCTCGTGGATTTTGGCGCCGACGTCCGCGTGCTCGGTCTCCCTTCCGACGGGCGTCCGGCATGGAAGATCGGACTCGAGGACGCGCTTCGGCCCGGGACACCGTGGACCCACCTTGTCCTTCGCGACGGCGCCGTGGCGACGTCCGGGGACTATCTCCGCGGGTTCGACGCGGGTGGCCGGCGTTACGGCCACATCGTCGATCCGCGTACGGGCCGTCCGGTCGACCAGGACGTCCTCGCGGCGAGCGTCTTCGCCCCGAGTTGCACCCAAGCCGGCATGTTGAGCACCGCCGCGTGCGTGCTCGGACCCGTCGAGGGACGGCGTCTGCTGGAATCTTCCCCCGGTGTCCATGGCTGCATCGTCACCCGCAAGGGCACGGTCACAACATCCCGCTTCCATGAATTCGTATCGACCTAGCCCGTTCTGGGCGGCATTGGCCGCCGTTTTGATTTTAGTGCACGCCGCGGTCGCGGCGCCGGTGCGCGTCGGCGACGCGTTTCCCGATCTCGCCGCCGCCGGCTTCGAGGGCGCGCTGCCCGACCTTGCCGGCAAGATCGTCATCGTCGACTTCTGGGCGTCGTGGTGCGTGCCCTGCAAGAAGGCGCTGCCGATGTACGCCGAGCTCCAGAAGGAATACGGCGACCGCGGCGTCGTCGTGATCGCGGTGAACCTCGACGAGGAAAAGGGCAAGATGGAGGCCTTCCTCAAGAAGATCCCGCTCCCCTTCACGACGGTCCGCGATGCGAAGGGAAGGTTTGCCGAGAAGATCGGGGTCGCCGGCATCCCGACCAGCTACGTGCTCTCGCCCGACGGCAAGGTCCACGCGCTCCACCGCGATTTCGAGGGCGAGAAGACGCGCCACAAACTCACCGTCGAGCTCGACGCGATCCTGAAATCCAAGTGAAAGATGCCATGAAGCCGAATCGCAACCCCCGCATGTTTATGGCCGTCGTCCTCGTCGCCGTCGCGGCGGGCGCGTCCGGTTGCCAGACGGTGAAACCGTGGCAACGCGGCACGTTGGGCGACGAATTGATGCGTCCCGACCGCGACCCGCTGGGCCTGGCGTTCTCCGAACATGTCTGGTTCTCGCGCGAGGCCGCTTCGGGCGGACGCGGCGTCGGCGGCGGTGGCTGCGGCTGCAATTGATATCGAACCCGATTTTTTCCCCGGGGAACCCGCGCGACCGAAACCGTCCGGGTTCCCATTCCCACTTCAAATTACCCCACCATGCACTACCGCAGATTGCCGTCGTTGTTCGTGGCCCTGTTCCTCCAGTTCTCCCCGCTGGTGCGGACTTTCCAACCCGTGCTGACGGGCATCCTCCAGCCGATCGCCGCGCTCCTGCGGCTGGCGACGGCCGCCACCGCCATGGCCGGCGGTGCGCACGCGTTGTCCGGCGCGACCGGACTCCTGAGCGCCGGCTCCGTCCGCGGGACCAACGGCGTCGCGCTCAGCTACCGCGCCCAGATCAGTTCGACCGAGTACGGTGCCGCGAAGTCCTACAAGATCATCTCCGGCGCCCCGGCCGGCATGAAGATCACGAGCATCACGCTGGGCAGCGTCTCCGGAACGATCACCGCGACGCCCGGGATTTACTTGACCACCTTCCGGGGATACCAAAACAACAACCAGAGCGGGTTTACCTTCGATGCCGTCGTCGACTTCACCATCGTCGGCGTCGCACCGACGATCACCCAGGATCCGCTGACCCAGACGGTCAATGAGGGCGACAACGTGACGTTGTCGGTCGTCGTCAAAAGCGTCGGCGAAACCCCGACGTACCAATGGATCAAGGACGGCATCGAGCTCGATTCGCGGACGGATTCCTCGATCGTGTTCTCGCCGGTGACGATCGGCGACCAAGGCTCGTACACGTGCCGCGTCGAAAACAGCGGCGGGATCGCGGTCAGCGGCCCGGGCGTCCTCACCGTCAACCCCGCGGCGCAGTCCCCAGTGATCCAGTCGTTCGTCGCGTCGCCGGCCGACACGTTGCATCCCGGCGAGACGCTCACGCTCACGGTCGCGGCAACCGCCGGCTCCGCGCTTTCGTACCAATGGTTCCTCGACACCCACCCCGTCGCCGGTGCCACCGACCCGACGCTCGTCGTCCCGAAGGTCGGGCCCGGCAACTCGGGTTCGTACACGGTCACCGCGACCGCCAACTCCCGCGCGACCACATCGGCGCCGATCGTGGTTGCCCTGGGCCCTTCGCTCGTCGCGGGCACGCCGACTCCCGGTGCCGCGGCCACCACGATCCCGTTCGGCGCGATCGTCGGGCGACACTATTTCCTCGAGACATCGACGGCGTTCGATGCGTCTTCCTGGACGCCGGTCGTCGATCAGGTCGCGTCGGACGCGAATGCTTCGCTGGTCGATCCGACGGCGTCGGACGCCGAGATCCGCCTGTATCGGATCCGCGTGCAATAATCCCGTCGTGCCGCGCCCGCCGCGTTGCCGTCAGCGTCCGCCGCGTCGCCGGAGCCGCAGCGCGTTGCCGATCACCACCACGTCGCTGAGGCCCATCGCCACCGCGCACAATACCGGGCTCACCATTCCGAGCGCGGCCAACGGCACCGCCGCGGCGTTGTAAAAGAAGGCCCAGAACAGATTCTGGCGGATCGTCCGCAACGTCGCGCGGGCCAATGCCAGCGCTTCCGGAACCGCACGGAGATCCGCGCGCAGCAACACCAATCCCGCCGCTTCCCGCGCGACGTCGCTCGCCGCGGCCATCGCGATCCCGAGGTCCGCCGCGGCGAGGGCCGGGCCGTCGTTGATGCCGTCGCCCACGAACGCCACGCGTTTTCCCGCGGCCTGGAGACGCCGGAGTTCCGCGACCTTCCCGTCGGGTTTCACCTCGGCGAACACGTGGTCCTCCGCGATTCCCGCGGTCGTTGCCGCCGCGGCCGCGACCCTTGGGTGGTCGCCGGTCAACAGGTAGACGTCGATGCCGGACCCGCGCAGCGCCGCGACCACCGCGGACGCCTCGGCCCGCACCTCGTCGCGCACCGCGAACGCGCCCCAGAGTTTTCCGTCGGCGAACACCAGCGTCGGGGTGGCGCCTTTCGCAAGCCACGCCTCGACGAATCCCGACGCCGCGGAGAAATCGTGTCCCCGCTCGCGGAACGACGCGATGGAACCGATCTCGACGGCGTGTCCCCACCACGTGCCCGCGATGCCCGCGCCACGGCGCTCCGTCCAATCGGAAACCTCGAGCGAACCCGGCGCGAGGGCCGCGAGCGCGCGTGCAAGCGGGTGTTGCGAATGGCGCGCGAACGACGCGGCGACCTCGGCCAGCGGCACCACGCGTTCGTTCGCCGCGCGATGATCCTCCTCGGCGACGACCACGGGCCGCCCGTGGGTCAGGGTGCCGGTCTTGTCGAACACCACCGTGTCGACGCGGCCGCAGGTTTCCAACGAGACGGCGTCCCGGATCAGGATGCCGCGTCGCGCACCGGCGTTGACGCCCGCCATCAACGCGACGGGCGTGGCGAGTCCCATCGCGCACGGGCAGGCCACGACGAGGACCGCGCACGCCACGACGATTCCCGCCGCGAGCGGTGTTTCCGGCGGATGCGCGTGCCAAAGAAACGCCGCGATCGAATCATGCGCGGCCCGCGCGGATTCCGGCGCGAGCCACCACCACGCGCCGGCGCCGAGCGCGACCAGCAGGATCACCGGGACGAACACCGCGCTGACGCGGTCCGCGAGGCGTTGAACCCCCGCGCGGGTGCCTTGCGCGTGACGCACCAGTTCGACGATCCGCGCGAGAGAGGTCGATTCTCCGGTCGCGGTCACGCGCGCCACCAATCGTCCGGATTGGTTCATCGAGCCTGCCAATAGGTTCGCGCCGGCTTCCTTCTCGACGGGTATCGATTCACCGGTGAGCAACGATTCGTCGACGGCGGAATTCCCGTCGTCGACGAGAGCGTCCACCGGGATGCGGTCGCCCGGACGGATCGCGACGAGGTCGCCCGGGACCAACGTCTGCACGGGCACTTCGGATTCCGAGCCGTCGGGCGCGAGGCGTCGCGCTGTGGCCGGCGCGAGCTCGAGCAACGCGCGCACGGCGGAACCGGCCTGCGCGGCCATGCGTGCCTCGAGGAAATGCCCGAGGCTCACGAACGTGAGGATCGTGGCGGCCTCGGCAAAGAAGACGTGCCCCGGCGTTCCCGAGATCACGACGACCGCGGAATAGACGAATGCGACCGTGGATCCGAGCGCGACCAGCGTGTCCATGTTCGCGCCGCCCGCGCGGAGTTGGTTCCACGCGCCGCGCTGGAAGCGTCCGCCAAGCCAGAGTTGCACCGGAAGCGCGAGGGCGAACGCGATCCACCGGAACGCGGGGTTCATCCCGAGCCCGAAGGCCCAGTCGCCCGCCAGCAAAACCACGGTGACCGGCACGCCCAGATAAAGCGGGAGGCGCCACGGATTCGACGCGGGAGCCTCCGCCGCGCCTTCCGCGATGGGGGTTGCCTCGTAGCCGGCGTCGCGGACCGATCGCGTCGCCAGTTCGGGATCGGGAGCGACGCCGGGTTTCCATTGCACGACCGCGGTGCCGGCCTCGAGCGAGACGTCCGCATGGGCGACACCGGCCACGCCAGCGAGCGCGTTGGTGACCGTCAGGACGCAATGCTGGCAGGTGATGCCGCCGACGCGCAGGCGGGTTCGGAGCCCGTTGGCAGGCGGCGAAACGACCGGCGCGGGGGGCTGTGGCGATGGTGGCCGGATACGCGGCGCGGCCCCGCCGTCTTGGCGTCGATGGAATTGGACCGGACTTTCGGCCATGCGCGGAACCTCGTTCCACACCGTGGCCGCGGCAACTTGGAACTCCGTAGGGGAGGGGGTGAGTTTCAAGTTTTCAGTTTCAAGTTTGAAGCGGCAGGGGATGAAGCCCGCGTGGGTGACGGCGGCCCTGCCGTCACTCGACAACCTGCGCCGGCTTCAAACTTGAAACTTGAATCTTGAAACTCCCGCGCCAGCGGGCCCCAAAACCCGCCTTGCCACTCGGGCTTCTCTCCCGAGACTGGCAGAGAGTGTTCCGCTTTCTCGGCCAGCTTTGGCAATACGTGCATCCGTACCGGATCCGCCTGTTCGTGGGCGTGGCCTGCGGCATCGCCTACGGCGTGATGACCGGCGTCTTCCTGAGCACCGTCAACTTCGTCCCGAAGGTCGTGTTCGCGGCGCCCGGCGAGAATCCGCTGAGCGACATGCTGGCAAAACTAAAGTGGGCGCCCGCCGGCCTTCGTGCCCAACTCGCGGAATGGGTCCCTCTCTTCGCCGAGGGACATGTTTCCCGTCGCGCCCTCACCGTCGTCATCGCGTTGCTCCCCGTCGTCGCGTTGCTCCGCGCGATCCTTGCGCAGACGAATGCCTATCTCATGAACTGGGTCGGCATCCGCGCCGTCACCGACATCCGCTCCGCGCTGTTCGCGCATCTCCAGTATCTGTCCGTTGATTTCTCCAACCGCGCCCGCGTCGGCGAGCTGATCTCGCGCATCGCCAACGATTGCAACGCGCTCCTGACCGTCATCTCCGAGTCGTTCGGCGTGATGATGCGCGATCCCGTCACCATCGTGGCGCTCGTCGGGTGGCTCCTCTGGCAGCAGCCGCGCCTGACCCTGATCGCGCTGCTGGTTTTCCCGCTGTGCGCGATTCCCATCGCGGTCTTCACGCGCCGGATCCGCCGCTCGGTCCGCAGCACCCGCGAACTCTCCGCCGAACTCACGCAGATCATGACCGAGGCGTTCACCTCGCAACGCGTCGTGAAGGCCTACAACCTCGAGAAGAAACTCTCCGGCGATTTCTCCGCCACCGCCGGGCGCATCGCGCGCCAACTGCTCCGCAGCATCCAGGCGAAGGATGCCTCGGGCCAGGTGATCGAGGTCATGGGCGCCGTCGGGATCGCGATGGTGCTGCTCTACGTGGCCCGTGGCGGCGCGCCCGGGATGAAGCTGGCCGACTTCATCGGCTTCTTCGGGGCGATGGTGCTGGTGTATCCCGGATTCAAGGCGCTGACCCGGCTCCACGGCCAACTCGAGCAGGCGCGCACGGCCAGCGAGCACGTGTTCACGCTGCTCGGCCAGCATTCCGACGTCCGCGATCCCGCGAAACCCGTCGAACTCCACGCCGCCGGGGCAGAGGTGCGTTTCGACCGCGTGACCTTCGGATACGGCGACACGCCGTTGCTCCGTGATTTTGACCTCGTCATCCGGCCCGGTGAATTCGTCGCGCTCGTCGGCGGCAGCGGCGCCGGCAAGACCACGCTCACCAGCCTGCTGCTTCGTTTCTACGATCCCAACGCGGGCGCGGTGCGCATCGGTGGCGTCGATCTCCGCGATTGCCTCCAGCACGACCTGCGCGCGCAGATCGCCGTGGTCACCCAGGAAGTCCTCCTCTTCAACGACACCATCGGCGCCAACATCGGGCTCGGTCGTCCCGGCGCCACGCCCGCGGAGATCGAGGCCGCCGCGCGCCACGCGCACGCGCATGACTTCGTCGTCGCGAGGCCGGAAGGATACGCCTCGGTCATCGGCGACAAGGGCGCGCTTCTTTCCGGCGGCCAAAAACAGCGGCTGGCCATCGCGCGCGCGCTGCTGAAGGACGCGCCGATCCTGATCCTCGACGAGGCGACGAGCGCGCTCGACACGGAGTCGGAACGCGCCGTGCAGGCGGGCCTCGAGGTGCTGATGCGCGGCCGCACCACGGTGTGCATCGCGCACCGGCTTTCCACCGTGCAGCACGCGGACCGCATCATCGTGCTGGAGAAGGGCCGGATCGTGGAGGAAGGCCGGCACGCGGAATTGCTCGCGCGCGGCGGCGCCTACGCGCGTCTCCACGCGATGCAGTTCGCGGCGTGACGCGACCGCAACATGGGTGGGTGGTGTGGCAGCCATCGTGAGATGGCGGACTTCGCAATCCGTCGGGAATTATCCGCAACCGCCCGTTAGCCAGGATCGCCGCGGTTCCTTCATCGTGGCGCCGATGCAATTCTCGAAGTGTCGTTGGTTCGTCCCCGCGCTCGCCGCCGCGGCGGGCCTCGTCGCGCAGGCCCACGAGGAACCGTTCGGTTATGTCCGCGGCGCGCAGGTCGAGCCCAAGGGAGAGTGGGAAATCACCCAGTGGAGCACCGCGCGCATCGGCAAGGAGACGGGCCGTTACCTCGGCATGGATTTCGCCACCGAGCTCGAGTACGGCGTCTCCGACCGCTTCCAGACCGCCGTGTACCTGACGTCGAACTACCATTTCCTCCACGATGCCACCGGCAGTTCGGAGACCTTCGACGACCGCAACCGCTTCGGCATATCGGGCACCTCGCTCGAGTTGAAATACCAACTCGCCTCGCCGGAGTCCGCGCCGCTCGGCGTCGCGCTCTATTTCGAACCCGGCTACGGCACCATCGGCGGCGTTTCCGGCGAACGGAAACTGGAGATCGAGCTCGAGACCCGTCTCATCCTCCAGAAGAACTTCTTCAAGGGACGCCTCATCACCGCGTTCAACTACACCGTCGAACCCGAGTGGGAACGCCAGGGCGGCCGATGGGAATCGGAGCTCTGGATGGAGGGATCGCTCGGCGCAAGCTGGGCGTTGAACCACCGCTGGCGCATCGGCGTCGAGGGACGCGTCCGCTCCGTCTTCGGCCATTCCAATCTCAACGACGCCGGGGCCGTCATGTTCCATCTCGGGCCGACGCTCTTCTACGCGCGCGACCGTTGGTACGCGTCGCTCACCGTCCTGCCGCAAGTCGCGGGCTGGCCCGATACGCGCGGCAAGGGCGGCCTGCACCTCGACGAGGGCGAGCGCACCGAGATCCGGCTCAGGCTCGGCTTCGAGTTCTGACGCGGCTCGCATTCCGGTGCGTCGCGCCGCGTGCTTTCCTTCTTCCCACCGCGTCCGCGCGCCGCACTCTCCGGCGCATGTCCGCCGCGCCCCGGCTCGCCTCGCGCCCGATCCATTCGCCCTACATGGAGTGGGCCAAAACCCGCGCCGCCGCGCGGTTCGGCCTTGCCGCCAGCGCGGTCGCTTCCGTCGGTCCCGGCGAATTCCCGCTGCCCATCGACGGCGGCGATTTCACGGGTCCCAGCTTTTACGGATGGCCTCCGCTGCAGGAAGCGCTCGCGACGCATCTGCGCGTCCCGTCCCGTCGCATCGTGCACACCGTCGGGACGTCCCTCGCCAACCACCTCGCGCTCGCCGTGCTCGCGGATCCCGGCGACGCGGTCCTCGTCGAGCACCCGACCTACGGGTTGATCGGCGACACCGCGCGCTTCCTCGGCCTCGAGGTCGTCCGCTTCGACCGCGATCCGGCCCGTGGCGGTGTTCCCGATCCGGACGAGATCGCATCACGGATGACGCCGCGGACGCGGGTGGTGGTCGTGACGAATCTCCACAATCCAACGAGCGCCGCGCTCGACCCCGTGCTGCTGCGGCACATTGCCGGCATCGTCGGGGAACGCGGCGCGTGGCTGTTGGTGGACGAGGTGTACCTCGACGCGGCGTTCGCGGAACCGTTGTCGTCCGCATGCGATCTCTCGCCCAACGTGGTGGTCACCTCGAGCCTCACCAAAGTGTACGGCCTTCCCGGACTGCGTTGCGGATGGATCGTCGCGCCGGAAGAAGTCGCCGATGCCGCGTGGCGGCTGACCGACCTGTTCCACGTGGTTCCGTCGCACGCCGCCGAACGGCAGTCGGTCCTCGCGCTCGCCCGCGCGGACGTGCTGCGGCAACGCGCGCACGGGTTGCTCGCGACGAACCACGCGCTGTTCGGCTCGTTCCTCGCGTCGCGCCCGGAACTCGAATGCGTCCCGCCGGCCGGTGGAACCGTCGTGTTCCCGCGGTTGCGCGAGGGATCGGTCGAGGCCCTGGCGCGCGCGTTGCGGGAACACCACGAGACGTCCGTCGTCCCCGGCGGTTTCTTCGGGAGCCCCGACCACTTCCGGATCGGCGTTGGCATTGCCACCGCGACGCTGACGGAAGGCCTCGACCGCATCGGCCGCGTTCTCGACGCCCGCGCGCATCTCGGTGCTTGAGGCAACGAGAGGACTTTTCCACACGAGGAAAGGGAGAGAAGGGAGGTCGGGTTTGCCGCTCCGTCTTGGTGGCAAACAAGCCGACACCTCCCTTTTCTCCCTTACCTCCTGTAAAAATCCTCGGGCGCAGCGGTACGGCCGCTGGAAAAACTTCCGGTTTCGCGAAGCCGGCATTTCGGCAACGCTCGCGCACTTCTTCCATGGACTCGCCACTTGCCGTCACCACCGCGCGGCCCGGTTCGGCCTTGTTGATCCGGGATCTGCTGCATCGCGCGCGCCGCTGGGCCCCGCTCGAGACGGTCACGTACCGCAACCTGCGCACGCTGACCTACGCCGAACTCCTCGCGCGAATGGAGCGCCTCGGCGGCTTGCTCCGCGACCTCGGCGTGAAGCCCGGCGACCGCGTCGGGGTCCTCGACTGGGACAGCCATCGCTACCTGGAACTTTTTTTCGCCGTCCCGATGACCGGGGCCGCGATCCACACCGTCAACGTCCGGCTCACGCCCGAGCAGATGGCGTGGACCATCCGCCATGCCAACGACACGGTGCTCTTCGTCCACGTCGATTTCCTGCCGCTCGTCCGGGCTTGCCGCGACGCGATGCCCGCGGTCCGCAAGGTCGTCGTGATCTCCGACGACGACGTGGCCCCCGCCGTGGAAGACACCGACGGCGACTATGAGAGCGGCGTCGCCAACGCGCGTCCCGTCGAGTCCTGGCCGGACTTCGACGAGAACACGGTCGCGACGGTTTTCTACACGACGGGCACGACGGGCAATCCGAAGGGGGTGTATTTCAGCCATCGCCAGATCGTCCTTCACACGCTGACGGCGGGCATGGGTCTCGCGATGTACGACGATCCGCTGTCGCTTCGTGCGACGGACGTCTACATGCCGTTGACGCCGATGTTCCACGTCCACGCGTGGGGATTGCCGTTCCTCGCGACCGCGCTTGGAATGCGACAGGTGTATCCGGGCAAGTACGAGCCCACGATGTTGCTCGAGCTGCTCGAGCGCCACCGCATCACCTTCTCGCACTGCGTCCCGACCATCCTGCAGATGCTGCTGCATCATCCGGCGTCCAAGACGGTCAACTGGAGCCGGCTCAAGCTGGTGATCGGCGGCGCGGCATTGTCGCCGGGCGTGGCGCGCGAGGCGAACGACCACGGCATCCGCATTCTCGGTGGCTACGGCATGAGCGAGACGTGCCCGATCATCGCGATCGCCCACGTGAAGCCGCTCGACGTCGATGCCGACGCGGAGACGAAGCTTGGGACCTACACGCGCACGGGTTTCCCGATGCCCTTGGTCGAGGTGGCGATACACGACGCGAACGGAGTCGAACTGGAGCCGGGCAAGGACCACATCGGCGAGCTCGTCGTGCGCGCGCCGTGGCTCACGGCCGGGTATCTCGACGATCCGCAGGCCTCGGAGAACCTGTGGCGCGGGGGTTGGCTCCACACGGGCGACATCGCCTATCTCGACGACGACGGCTACATCCGCATCACCGACCGGCTCAAGGACGTGATCAAGATCGGCGGCGAATGGATCTCGTCGCTCGAGATCGAGGCGGTGCTCGGCAAGCATCCGGGCGTGCGCGAGGTCGCCGTCGTGGGCGTGCCCGACGCCAAATGGGACGAGCGTCCGCACGCCGAGGTCGTGCTGCGCGACGACGCGGTGGGCACGGTGACCGAGCGCGACTTGCAGAAACACCTGCGCGTGTCGATCGACGACGGCAGCATCCACAAGCGCGCGATCCTGACCACGATCGTGATCGCCGCCGCGTTGCCGAAGACGAGCGTGGGCAAGATCGACAAGAAGGTCCTGCGCGCCCGCCTCGCGGGCGGGTGAGCGCGGGCCGGATGCGGGCCGGTTCCGTCGGGCCAACGGCCCGACATCCCTCAACCCAGCCCGCCAGGGCTGGGCGCGATCCCTTAGTCCCACACATAGCGCTCGTCAAACGCGACACCGTGGCGCGTCAAGCTCGCCCGGTACTCTTCCTCGAACGTCGCGCGACGATGATGCTCCCGCTGGTTCCGTATGTACGTGATGACCGCATCCGCACCCGAAGCCCGAACGGAGAACGCACCGTATCCCGACTGCCAGTGGAACCCGGCGAGCCTCGGGTCTTTCGTCTTGAGCCACTTCGACGAACTGGTTTTCACGGTCTCGACGACCGACGCGATGGTGCGGACACGCGAGAGACCGAAGAACAGATGGACGTGGTCCTCGACGCCTCCGACCTGGAGCGATGGGCAGCCGATGTTGTCGAGCGTTCCGGCGAGGTAGGGATGGAGTTCGTCCTGTATTTCCGGGGTCAGGAGACGTTCCCGATACTTGGTGCTGAACACCAAGTGGACGAGGATCCGCGATAGGGATTGGGGCATGGTCGTTCGGTTTTGTTCGCGGGTTTGGGGACCGCGAGGAGCGGCGAATCCGTAGGGGAGGCCCGTCGTGAAGGCGAATTTATCGCGTCCCGTCAGGACGCGGGGGTGCTCATACCCACCGCCCAACCCCCCAACCCTGCGGGTCGGGTTCAGGAATAATGGCCCTTCGGGCCGCATATAGGGCGGGCCAAAGGCCCGTTATCCCTTAGGGCTGGGGGGCTAGGCCAGGATGGCGCGCACCACTTCGCCGTGCACGTCCGTCAGGCGGTGGTCGCGCCCGCCGAAGCGGAACGTCAGCCGCTCGTGGTCGATCCCGAGCACATGCAGGATCGTCGCGTGGAGATCGTGGATGTGGACCTTGTCTTCGACCGCCTCGTAGCCCAATTCGTCCGTCGCCCCGTACGCGAGCCCGCCCCGCGTGCCGCCGCCGGCCATCCAGTACGTGAAGCCCTTCGCGTTGTGGTCGCGCCCGTCCGAGCGGCGATTGTCCGGCGTTCGCCCGAACTCGCCGCCCCACACCACCAGCGTGTCGTCGAGCATTCCCCGCGCGCGGAGGTCGCCGAGCAACGCCGCGATCGGTTGGTCGATCTGGCGGCAGTTCTTCGCCAGGTCCGCGCGCAGGTTCTGGTGTTGGTCCCAACCGCCGTGTCCCAACTCCACGAACCGCACGCCGGCCTCGGCGAGTCGCCGCGCCAACAGGCACTGCCGCCCAAACGCGTCGGTCTCGCCGCCGCCGATCCCGTACCGCGCCAGCGTCTCGGCCGACTCCGACTTCAAATCCAGCACCGCCGGGACTTCCGTCTGCATCCGGAAGGCGAGTTCCATCGACGCGATCGCTCCTTCGACTTCCGGATGCGCGTCGGTGCCCGCCGAGAAATCGCGGTTCAACGACTGCACGAAATCGAGTTGCCGCCGCTGCGCGTCGGGACGGAGCGAGGGATGCCGCAGGTTGCCCAGCGTGTACTCCGCGCCCGGTCCGCGACCCGCCGTGAGCCGGGTTCCCTGGCACGAGGCGGGCAGGAACGCGCTCCCGTAGTTCTGCGCGCCGAACTGCGGCGGCGGGTTCACCGTCACGAATCCCGGCAGGTTGTGGTTCTCGGAGCCCAACCCATGCAGGACCCACGCGCCCATCGAGGGCCGCACGAACTGCGCGCTGCCGGTGTGCAGTTGCACGAACGCCTGCGGATGGTTCGGCAGGTCCGTCCGCATCGAGCGCACCACGCACAGGTCGTCCGCGTGCCGCGCCAACCGAGGGAACAATTCCGAGATCCACAATCCCGACGCGCCGTGACGACGGAATTCGAACGGGGATCCGTACAACGTCGCGCCGCCGCGTCCGTGCCCGGTTTTTCCGTCGTCCCGTTGCAACCGCGGCTTGTAGTCGAAGGTGTCCAGTTGCGAGGGCCCGCCCTGCATGCAAAGGAAGATCACGCGCTTGGCCCGCGCGCGGTGATGCAATCCGGTCGCCGTCACGGCGCCGCCCCCGGCCGCCTGCGCAGCGCCGGCGAGACCCGCGAAGGCGAGCCAGCCGAACCCCGCGGACACGCTTTGCAACCAACCCCGTCGGGAGCCCTGCGTGGCCGACGTCGTGAGACGGTGGACCGACGCCTGCCCTCCTCCGCTCGCGCCGCTCAAGTGCCTTGCAATGTCCGCCGATTCACATCGGCTGCCACACGGACTCTCGCCCGCTTCCCCAACCCTTTGTTGCAAGGCATTCATGGAATCTCTTCCCTTATCTGAGGCACCGGAATTCCGCGCAGGCCAACATCGACTGCGCGAGGACGGGCCATGCGCGCAAGGGCCCTCCGTTGGCATCGAGGAACTCCGACGCCCGATGCACCTCTGCCTCGGCCGGCGCGCGTCCGAGCGTCTCCAGCCAAAGCCAACGGATCCTTCCCGCGCGGTCCGTTGCCCGCGTGTCCAGAACGCGTCGTGCCAGCGCGCGTGCCGCGGCGTCCACCGCCGCCGAGTTCATCAGGTACAACGCCTGTGCCGGCACGTTGGTCACGTCGCGTTCCGCGATCGGCAGGCTCGGCTCCGCGAAATCGAAAAGCTCCATCGCTTCCGGAACGAACCCGCGCACCACCGGCAGGTATACGCTGCGCTTGCGCGCCGCGGGTTCGCGCCGATCGGTTCCCATCCGTCGCACCGGGCCGTCGCCAAGACGCGTCACCGCCGACCCGTGCGGCGGTTGCAGATCAAGCAACCCCGACGCCGACAACATCGCGTCGCGGATCGCCTCGGCATCCAGGCGCCGCATCGGCGCGTGCGATAGCAGGATGTTTTCCGGATCGCGCGTCTTCGCTGCTTCCGCTGCCCGCGAATCGAGTTGGTATGCGCGGCTCGTCACGAGGCGCCGCACCAGGCGTTTCACCGACCAACCGTCGGCGGCAAATTCCACCGCCAGATGGTCGAGCAGTTCCGGATGGCTGGGCGGTAGTCCCGTGCGCCCGAAATTGTCCGGCGTCGCGACCAGACCGCGGCCGAAGAGATGCAGCCACACGCGGTTCACCTCGACCCGCGACGGCAACGGGTTCGCGGGATCCAGCATCCAGTCCGCCAACTCCCGCCGCCCGCTGGCGTCGCCGGGAATCGCGTGCGACGCCGACGCGCCGATCACGGAGGGAAACCCGCGCGGGATCCGCGGGCCCCGTTGTCCCACGTCGCCGTGTGCGAGCAGCGCGCATTGCACCGCGCGATCGTCATGCACGCCCATTGCCCGCGATGCTTCCGGCGTGTTCGTCCCCGATGCGCCGTTGGCCAACGACACGTATCCGGACGGATGCCGGTTCCCGCGGTTGGTCGACGTCCCATAGAGCGTCTCCGTGCTTCGGAAGATCCCGGCCAACGCATAGTAGTCGCGTTGCGTCACCGGATCCGACTTGTGGTCATGGCAACGCGCGCAGGCGATGTTCATCCCGAGCACGGCGCGCGTCGCGACGTCGATCTGCTCGTCGACGACGTCCATCGCGAATTGTTCCTGCCGGCGTTCGTTGAGACTTTTCGGACCGATCGCGAGGAAACCCGTCGCGACGGCGTGCCGGTCGCGCTCGGCGTCGTCGCGGGAGGGCAGGAGATCGCCGGCGATTTGCTCGCGGACGAAGCGGTCGTAGGGCAGGTCGGCGTTGACCGCGTCGATGACCCAATCGCGGTAGCGCCATGCCTCGGGGAACGCGTAGTTGCGTTCCTTGCCGGTGCTTTCGCCGTAGCGCGCGACGTCGAGCCAGTACCGACCCCACCGCTCGCCGAACTCCGGAGCCGCCAGCAACCGGTCGACGATCTTCTCGTACGCATCGCGCGAGGGTTCGCGGACGAATCGCTCGACTTCCCCGGCTTCCGGCGGAAGACCCGAGAGATCGAAGGTGACCCGACGCAAGAGGGTCGCTGGATCCGCGTCCGCCGCCGGCGCGAGGCCCGCGGCCTCGATGCGCGCCAAAAGGAACCGATCGACGTCGGTGCGCGGCCACGCGTCGTCGCGCACGTTCGGCGGCGCGGCATCGCGCGGCATCCGGAGCGACCAAAAATCCCGGGCCGCCGCCGGATCGATCTCGGCCGCACGGATCGAGCTCGCACCGAGAAGAAGTCCCGCAAGGAACGCACCCGCGTGCCGGAGATTCTGGATCGTGAAGCGCATTGTCGCCGTCCCCATGGACCGGCATCACGACGGACGCCCATCGCGAGGGCGAGGTTACGTTTGGAGGCCGTGGTTGCGTCGCTACTTTCCCGTGTTCCCCGCCTTCGCTTCCGCGCCGGATTGGAAGGCGCGGAACACCAAGCCAAGTCCCGCGCCGAACCCGAGTCCGTATCCCACGCCCCACGCCAGCATTCCCGCGCGCACCAACGCCCGCTTCGGCACGGAAGAAAACGCCTGCGCGGCCTCCGGACTCTTGAGCCAACCCATGCAGTATCCGCCGGCGAAATATCCCGCGGTGTGGACGACGAAGAACCCAGCGGCGACCGCGGCGAACGACCGGAAGGAACCGAGCCGCCAGGCGCAGATGGCCACGAACACCAGGCTGCCGGCGGCCGCGCCGATCCATTCGCCGGCGCCGAATCCCATCGTGAACCACGCCACCGACCAGAGCGCCGCGTAGACCACGAACGCCGGCACGAACACGGAATAGAACCGCTGGACCGCGCGCGGCCCCCTTGCCAGCGGGTGCATGAGCAATCCCGCCAGCGCGAGGAAGACGAGCGTGATCACCGCGTAGAGCCCGCCCTCGCCGATCGCCTTGCCGACGGGCCGTCCCGCGAAAGCCCAGACGGAGAACGCGCACACGCTCACCACGGCGAATCGCCACGCGCCGGTCGTCATGGCCGAGGCGAGGGTCGGTCGCCCGTTGTCGCGGGTGTCGGAGTTCATCCGGGGTTGGTATCAGGATCGCGGCCCAAGGAAAGCCCGCGCGTCACGGGCAACTTGGGTGGGTGACGGCGGCCCCGCCGTCACCGCGGCTGGCACGCGGCTGGCGGCATTGGTCGAAAGTGGCACCGGGCCGGTGCCACCCACGGTTGCATCCCACGGCAGCGCCCGTGGTCATCCTTTGCCCGGTAGGTATTCGGCGATGCGATGCGCCACCTTGCTCGTCGACATCGAGTGCAGCCACACGCGGCCCGGGCCCGTCAGCGTCGCGAGGAACAATCCCTCGCCGCCGAACAGCATGTTGGTGATGCCCTGGATCCGCACCACGTCGAAGGTCACCGTCGCGTCGAACATCGCCACGTGGCCGGGCTCGACCTTCAGCACCTCGCCCGGCTCCAACGCGTATTCCACCGCGTCGCCGTCGAGTTCCGCGAACGCGATTCCCGGTCCGGTGAGTTTCTGCAGGACGAATCCCTCGCCGCCGAACAGCCCGGAGAAAATCCGGCGGTTGAAAAAGATGTCCAGCGCCACGCCGTCCTCCGCGCAGACGAACGAGTGTCGGTGCATGACGAGGGATTCGCCGGGATCGAGATCGATGGGCACGATGCGCCCGGGGAAATCCGCGCCGAACGCGACGTGCCCGGCGGAACCGCGGGCCTCGAAAGAAAGCAGGAACGCGGTGGCGCCGGAGACGACGCGCTTGAACATGCCGCCGAGACCCCCGCGCGCGCGGGTCTGCATGTCGATGCTGGCGCTCATCCAGGACATCGCCCCGGTGTCCGAAAAAACCCCGCGGCCGGGCGCGAGATCGAGCACCACGGTTTGCTGGACGGTCCCGAGGATGTGGTAGGGAAGGCCGCTCCTCGACGCGCCGGAGATCCCGGGTTCGCTGGTGAGTCTTGGATTCATCGTGGGTTCAAGGGGGTTTCGACGCGTGATAATCAACGCCCGCCGAGGCGCGATGGCAAGGGCGTCATCGGGGGTCGTACGACTTAACGACCGAATCCCTCATCAGCACGATCATCGTGAAGACCCCGAGCAGGGTTTCGAATGGCACGTGGATGCAATTCATGGCGGCGGCGACAACGGAAAGCGTGCGGCGCTTGCGCGCGGCAAGGGAAAATCCGGAGACGACGTTGGGGATTGCGGAGGCCAAGAGCCAGATGTCGTAAGTCCAGGGGCCGAAGTTTGGGCAATGAACGCCAAGCCGCGCCGTCCCTTCTTGATCGCTCTCTCTCCGGACCCCCTCGACCGGCAGGCCGGACGGGCGTTCCCGGAAAAAACCGAGGCGCGTCCCACGCCCCTATTCCCCCTGGGAGCGATCCCCGGTTTTTTTTTCGTCCCAAGGGTTGACCACGGGGACGTCCGGGAAGTCCGCGGTGATCCGGGTGGCGACCGTGAGTCCGTGCTCGATTGCGACGGCCGCAATGACGGTGTCGGCGAAAGGCTTGGTTCGGCCGCGCGATTCCCGTTCGGCTGCCAAGCGGGCAAACGCTCGGGCCGTGGCATCCGTCAACGGCACCACGGGGGTGTCGGCGATCATCTCGTCGACCCCGACCTGGAGAGCGTCGCGCCGTTTGCCGGGAGCCATACGCTCGACCCCGAACCGCAGTTCCGCGATCGTGGCCCAACAGATCCCGAAATCGTCCCCCTTTTCGTCCAGCCAGCGTTCCACCCGGGAATCGCATTTCGGACTGATCGCTTGGGAGAGGAGGTTCGTGTCGGCAAGGTACTTCATTTGAAGGGATCCCGGATCGGGCTGTGATCCCGCGGCGGCATTTCGAACCCGAGGGCCCGGAGCCGGCGCATGTGTTCCATGAACGAGTGCTTCCGTGGTCGTCGGACGGGCTCGAGGGGCACGAGGTGGACCTCCCTGCCTACCTGACGGACATCCCATACCACACCAGGGGTCGCCAGTTTCCCCAGACTTACCCGACTCTTCGAATCTGTGGTGGCTATAGGCACGGCGTGGGATTAGCCCACCAACCGCCCCAAAACAAGGGTGTCGGGAGAGGGTTGCAGTTTCTCCGGCCGCGAAACCGATTCGGCGATCTTCTCATGGCCGGTCGCTGTACCCAGCAGGTTTCCAGCAGGAGCCGCGACTCTGAAGGCGCGTCGGACACTGGGACGATTGGTGGGCCCAGCAGGGCTCGAACCTGCAACCAAGGGATTATGAGTCCCCTGCTCTAACCATTGAGCTATGGGCCCGGATGCGTCGCGGCTACTTCGCCACCGTGCCGGGGCAGTGGCAAGCCCTGTTGCCGGGTCTCCATTGGCACCCTTGTCGCGCGATGCTCGGGCGACCTCGCGCGCCGCGCATTCGAAGGAGAGCATGGAACGGTCTGGGTCCGAGCCCGAACGATTCGTTCGGAAAATGGGAATGTCTCACGCCAAGGGGGACCAAGGCCGGCGAAGTCGCCATGAAGGCGCCAACATAGATCCCACCATTCGGTGAAATGACATCCGGTGGTCTTTGCACCCATTGGTTGGCCTTGGTCTGGCCTGGCGTGAGATGATTCCTCGACTGCTACTGCATGGATACGGCTGAGGCGCGCCGCGGCCTCCCGGCAGCTCGCCATTCCCTCCTTTGCCGTTCGGCGGATTCGCGCCAATGTCGCACCATGCGGAACCCCATCGCGTGGCGCTCGATCGTCATCGGTCTGTTGGCGTTGGCTTCCACCGCCATGGCGCGGGACCGGGATCCCAATGCCACCCTGAATCTCCCGTCGGTGCCCGGATCCCAGGGTTATACCTTCGTGGCCGCCTTCCCGGGAGTGACGTTCAACGTTCCCGTCGCCATCGCCTCGCCGCCGAAGGAAACCAACCGGCTCTTCGTGGTCGAGGAACCGGGTCGCATCAGCGTCATCACCAATCTGGCGTTGCCCAACCGCACCACGTTCCTCGATCTGACCGGCAACACCGTGTACGGCGGGGAGCAAGGCCTGCTCGGGCTCGCGCTCCATCCCGAGTACGCGAAGAACGGCCGGTTCTTCATCTACCGCACCGTCAACGCCTCGACCGGCGGCGGCGCCGTTCAAAACCACGATCGTCTCTCCGAGTTCCATGTCTCCGCCGCCAACCCCAACGTCGCCGATCCAAGCGAGAAAATCCTGTTCCAACAGGCGGACCTCGCCGGGAACCACAATGGCGGCGACGTCCACTTCGGGCCCGACGGATACCTATATGTCAGCCTTGGGGACGAGGGTGGACAGAACGACCAGTTCAAGAACGGCCAGAAGATCGACCACGATTTCTTCAGCGCGATCCTTCGTCTGGACGTGGACGCGCGTCCGGGTTCACTCGCACCGAATCCGCACGCCGCGATCGCGGCGTCGCCGGGCGCCTACCGGGTGCCGGCGGACAATCCGTACGTCGGTGCCACGACCTTCAACGGGCATTCGGTGAACCCGGCCGCGGTGCGCACCGAGTTCTGGTCGGTCGGCTGGCGGAATCCCTGGCGGATGTCGTTTGATCCGGCGACGGGCGAACTCTGGGTCGGGCATGTCGGCCAGGACACCTGGGAATCGGTCGCCGTCACGGGGCGCGGCGCCAACCATGGATGGTCTTATATAGAAGCCACGTCCGCGGGGCCGTACGGCGCGCCGGCGGGATTCCTAACCGACCCGAAGTATGGATTCGTGCCGCCGGTCTATTCCTACCGTCACGGCTCCGAAGCCTACCAAGGCAACTCGGTCATCGGAGGCGTGGTCTACCGCGGCACGCGGATCGCCGCGTTGGTCGGGGCTTATATATTCTCGGATTATGTCTCGGCGAACGTGTGGACACTGCGGCGCGATGCCACGGGCCACGCCACCGTCGTGCGCATTGCCAACAGTCCCAATATCTCGGCGTACGGCACCGATCCCCGCAACGGGGACGTCCTGGCGGCGCATCTCGGCGGCAACCGGCTGCTGCGCCTGGATTATACCGGGGCGTTCACGGGGGCGCCGATCCCACCCACGCTCGCGGATACCGGCGCCTTCGCGGACGTCGCCGCGCTACAGCCCGTGGCGGCGATGGAGCCCTACGACGTCGCGCTTCCGTTCTGGTCCGACGGCGCGTTGAAGTCGCGCTGGTTCTTCGTTCCCGGAACCAACCGCGTCGGCGTCGTTGCCGACGGCGCGTGGAAAAGCCCCATAGGCACGGTCTGGATGAAGCATTTCGAAATGGAAATGACCGTGGGCGATCCCGCGAGCCGCCGGCGCCTCGAGACGCGCTTCCTCGTGAACGGATCGAACGGCTTGTACGGCGTGACCTATCGCTGGAATTCGGCGACCAACGCCGAGTTGGTGCCCGACGCGGGGGCGGACGAGGTGCTGGAAATCCAAGACGGGGCGACCATCCGTTCGCAGACGTGGCATTATCCTGGCCGCGGCGAATGCCTCGCGTGCCACACGCCCGTCGCCGGCGGTTCGCTCGGATTCACCACCGCTCAATTGAACCGGCCGGACGCGGCAACCGGGTCGTCCCAGATCGCGCGGATCGCGGCGGCGGGATATCTCTCCGGCGTGCCGCCGGCGTTGTCGCCGTTGGCGTCGCTCGTTTCAGGCCCCGCGCCGGACGGGACCCCGGCGAGCCTGGAATCGCGGGCCCGGAACTATCTCGCGGCGAATTGCTCGCAATGCCACCGGCCGGGCGGCACGGCGCCGGCGTTCTGGGACGCGCGGGATTCCACTCCCACCGATCTCGCGGACATTATATCCGGGAAACTCAACGACTCGCGCGGCGACCTTGCCAATCGCGTGGTCGTGCCGGGCGACATCGCGCATTCGGTGCTTTACCAACGGATGTCCATGCGCGGTCCCGGCCAAATGCCGCCGTTGGCCACGAGCGTTCCCGACACGGCGGGCGCGCAGTTGCTCCACGATTGGATCGTGTCGCTCGCGGACCGCGTGAGCTTCGCGGACTGGGCCAAGGCGCAATTGGGCGATTCGTCGGGGAATCCGCCGCCCTCCCGCGACAGCGACGGCGACGGCGCGGTGGATCTCCTCGAATACCTGGCGGGCACGGATCCCAAGGATTCGTCGAAGTTCTGGAGCGTGGTCATGGACCACGCCGCGGGGAACGCTGTGGTCCGGTTGCATATGAACCAACCCGCGGGAGTCGCCTATCGAATCGAGGTGACGACCGTGCCCGGTGGCGCGTGGACGCCGTTGGACGTTGTGGCGAACGCCCCGTTTTATCCCGCCGTCTCCCGGGATATAAGTCTGGAAATCCCCGCCACGGATGAGACGCGCTTGTTCCGAGTCGGGCTCATGGGGCGGTAGGAACGTGGATGGCCCGGCGGAGCGACGGCACGCGACGACGACACGGATTGGCGTTGGCCACGGCGCCCCGCGGGCGATAGCGTCCGGACAGGTCATCGCGGGGATCCCCGAAGGGGGTGGACTCCGCGATACTCCCCACATGAGAGAGCGGTTTTTGTCGTGGTTCTGCCTGTTCGTCGTCGCGGGTCTGTCCGTGACGTTTCCATCGCTCCGCGCGCAGCCGGCCGGCGGCACGACGCGCGTGCTCGATCTCGACGGCAGGGATGCCTTCGTGCGGTTGCCTGGCGGGCTTTTCACCAACCGGGTGGTCACCGTCGAGGGCTGGGTGAAGTTCCGGACCTTCGGCAGCTACTCCCGGTTTTTCGAGTTCGGCGATGCCGCGATCGAACTGAGCTTGGTCCACGCCTCGGACACGACGGAAATCCTGATCCAACGCTATCCGGACGGATACACCGGCGACCAGCATTCCGACGGTGCGCCGGCCGGATTCCTGGTGGGCGGCCAATGGCATCATCTGGCCGTGGTGACCGCGACGAATTGGTCAAAGCTGTACGTGGACGGGCGGTTCGTCTCGTTCGCGCGATCCGCCACGGGATGGCGCGCGCCAAAGGTTCCCGAGGCCGCGAATTATATCGGCCGGAGCATTTTCAAGGACGTGCTCCAGCCCGGGGCGAATCCGGACCTCGACGGGCAGGTCGCCGAACTGCGGCTTTGGGCGGGCGAACGTCCCGAGGCGGAAATCCGGGCGAACCTTTTCCGTCGGCTCGCCGGCACCGAACCCGGCTTGCTGGGCCTTTGGAATTTCGCGGACGGCACGGCGCGAGACGTCTCGCCGCGGGGTCTCCACGGGAAGCTGGGCGGGGCGGCGAAGGTGGTGGACGAGGTGCTGCCGACCGAATCGACCCTCCTTCCCTGGTCGCGGCTGGACCTCACGGTGGGCACGGACGCGGGATTGTTGCGCGATCGATTCAAGGTGCGTGCGTTGGTCGGGAACGACGAGGTCGCGAGCCAGACGAACCTTTTCCACGAGATGCTGCCGCTGGTGTTCTACGGGAGGGCCGGGTCCGTGGACCTCGAGGCGACGGGGCCCGAGGGATTGGGCGGGCGGAAACTCGGCGTTCCGGTGGTCCCCTACGGCGCGACGGGTTTGGATTGGAAGCTAAGCCCCGCGGCCAACGCATCCGGAAGGGTGACCGGATTGGACGGAAAGACGCCGCTCGAGAACGTCGTGGTGGAATTGGTGCGGCCCGACGGGATTCCCGCCGCCGGCTCGTCCGGACCGACCGCCCTTGCCGGCACGACCAACCGCGTCCTGGAACTTCCCGGGAACGGAAGCTACCTCGCGCTTCCCCCGATGCCGTTCGACGGGTTGAACGAGGGAACCATCGAAGGTTGGACGCAGTGGACCGCCGGGCAACCGCCGGCGCCGGGTTATGAGGCCGCCATGAGCCTTGGCGACAAGGACCGCAAGATGTTCGTGGGGGGGGCACCGGACCGATCGACGCTGGTGGTCGGGGTGACCACGGGCGGCGACCAGATCTCGGTTCCGGGCCGGCTGCGGCCGGGACAATGGTTTCACTGGGCATTGGTCACCGGTACGGGCGGGATGAAGTTATATCTTGATGGCGAGCCGGCGGGCGAAAGCCCGGAAACCGCCAGCCTTTCCCGTCTAAGGGCCAATGATGAAAATGGCATGGGTCGCAATGGCTATCAGATAGCCATCCCGATTCATATGAACGGCCGGATGGACGAGGTCCGGATCTGGAAGACGCGCCGCACCGCCGCGGAGATCCGGGACAACATGCTGCGCCGACTTTCCGGCAACGAGCCGGGGTTGATGGCGCTCTGGAATTTCGACGACCCCGCGCGACCCGGGCGCGATGCCTCGCCCAACGGGTATCATGGGCGGCTCGTGGCTGCGGCCAACACCGTCCCGGGCGGCGTGCTGGGAACCCTGGAGGGACGAATCGTCGATCCGACGGGACGACCGGTTCCGGCGGCCCGGATCACGGTCCACCGGCCGGGCCGCGACGAGCAGGTGCATGCGGCGACGGAGGGCGGGGAATACCGGGTGGTGCTGGACTCGTCCGAGCCCTGCGATCTTTTCGTCACCGACGGACGGATGTCCGCCTTCCGATTGGCTTTCAAACCGGCGGGCACGGCGCGGGAACGACTCGATTGGACGCTGTTGGACACCACAAAGACGCCGGTGGCCCTGGGCACGGGAGGTCGAGGTGCCCCCGCCCCGACCGGCGCGGCATTCCCCGCCGGCACGGTGACGGAGTCGGTCCTGACGGATGCGTCGGGGAATTTTAAGTTCGGCAACCTGGCGGAAGGCGCGTTCCAACTGCGGGTCCAGGTACCCGGCGGGCGCGAGTGGGTGGACGGGGGGAGAATCCTATATAATA
>JANYDN010000190.1 GCA_025363585.1 Verrucomicrobiota bacterium
CTCAGCAACGCGCACCGTCTGGACCTGGAGACGAGCGGCATCCTGATGCTCGCGAAGGATCGCGCGACATTCGTCGGTCTCGCGGACCAATTCGGCGGCGAGGGGCCGGCAAGGATCCACGTCGCCCTGACGCGGGGAACGCCGCCGGAAAAGGAGTTCGAGGTCGACCTGAAGCTGACGCCCGACGAAGGCCAACCGGGCCGGATGCGTTGGTCGAAGGACGGCAAGAAATCGCTGACCCGGTTCAAGGTGCTGGAGTCGTTCGGCGGCGTGTCATTGATTGAGTGCCATCCGTTGACCAGCCGCACGCACCAGATCCGCGTGCACTTGTTGTCGGCCGGCCTGCCGATCCTGGGCGACCCGGTGTACGGCGACGGGCAACGGCTGTTCCTGAGCGAGCTCAAGAAGAACTACCGGCCGAAGGGCGACGAACCCGAGCGCGCGCTGACCCCGCGGCTCGCGCTGCACGCGTGGAAGCTGTCGTTGAAGCATCCGGCGACGGGCAATGCGGTGCACATCGAGTGCCCGTGGCCGAGGGATATGGAAGTGGCGTTGAAGTTTTTGCGGAAGCACGGGTGAGAGCTACGGCTAAGCCGTATCCATGCAGTAAGAACTCGATTGGGTATCACGCCAAGGCGCCAAGACGCCAAGAATCGAAGCATTCCCGACCGAGCCGGGACGGAACCCTGCGGTCGCGGCATGGGAATTCTCTCACGCCAAGGGGGACCAAGTCTGGCCAAGAAGGCGGGAACGTGTATCGGGAACCAGAGAGTGGATCCCACCGCTCGGTGAAACGACACGCCGGTGGTCTTTGCCCCCTTGGATGGCCTTGGCCCGGCTTGGCGTGAGATAATTCCTCGGCCGCTACTGCATGGATACGGCTAAGGAGGCGAGGATTTTTTCACGCCAAGACGCCAAGGCGCCAAGGGGGACGGCTCGGATCAATGGCAAGAGCCGTGATTTTCGAGGTGGCGCAGAAGGAGCGGCGTCCGGTCCACGTTTTCTTGGCGGCTTGGCGGCTTGGCGTGAAATCCATTTGGCTGGTTCTTGAACGCTTTCAACGGCTGCAGGAAAACGGCAGACCCGGGCGGGACGCCCGGGGATACCGCAGGCGGGGACGCCCGCGCTACGCGGCTCCAAAAAACCGCTTTCCGCGTCGCGCGGCGTTGCCCAGAGTCCGGCTTCAGTTTTTCGGGCTCACGCCCACGCACCGATGAAAGCCAAGATTGTCATCACCCCGAAGAAAGCCGTCCTCGATCCCCAGGGGATCACCGTCAGGAATGCCCTCGAACACATGGGCTACCAAGGCGTGGCCGGCGTCCACGTGGGCAAGTACATCGAGATCGACCTCGCCCCCGGCACCGACGCCGAGGCGGCCCGCAAGGCGCTCGACGAGGCCTGCCATCGTTTTCTCAGCAACCCCGTGATCGAGGACTACCGGCTCGAGATCGCCGAGTAGGCCGCGCGCGAACCGCGATTTCCACGCCATGCATTTCGCCGTCCTCCAGTTTCCCGCCAGCAATTGCGACCAGGATTGCGTCCACGCCGTCCGCACGCTCGGGCATTCGTCCGGACTTGTCTGGCACAAGGACGCGTCGATCGGCGCGCCCGACGCCGTGATCGTTCCCGGCGGGTTCAGCTACGGCGATTACCTGCGTTGCGGCGCGATCGCCCGGTTCAGCCCGGTGATGCAGGCCGTGAAACAATTCGCGGACAACGGCGGGCTCGTGCTGGGGATCTGCAATGGCTTCCAGATCCTTTGCGAGGCGGGACTGCTGCCGGGCGCGTTGATCCGCAACCGTGACCTTCGGTTCCATTGCGAGCAGGTCTTCCTGAAAACGACGAACGGCTCCACGCCGTTCACGTCCGCGACGGCCGAAGGGAAGTTGCTCCGCATCCCGATCGCGCACGGCGAGGGCTGCTATTTCGCCGACGATTCGACGCTCGGACGCCTCCAGGCCAACCGCCAGATCCTCTGGCAATATTGCGATGCCACGGGCGCCACGACCGATGCCTCGAACCCGAACGGTTCGGTGCACAACATCGCGGGCATCGCGAACGAGCGCTTCAATGTCGCGGGCCTGATGCCGCATCCGGACCGCGCGAGCGAGGACATCCTCGGCAGTGCCGACGGCCGACTTGTTTTCGAGAGCATGATTGCCGCGCTGGGCAAACGCGCCGCCGCTTGACGACGGGATTCTTGGCGGAGTGAGGAAGAGGCTTTTTGACAGGATTTTCAGGATTCACGGGATTTTTGATCCCAGCTACCTCCTCCTAAATCCTGTTGAATCCCGTATATCCTGTCGAAAAATGTCCCGCTGGTCCTCAGACAGGATTCTGGCGGGCACGGCGAAGAGTTTTTGACAGGATTAACAGGATTCACGGGATTACAGGATGCTTCGGACCTGCCTCGGAATCCCGTCAATCGTGTAAATCCTGTAGAAAGTCACGGCTTGATCCACGGCCTGAATCCAGTCGTCGCCATCAAATCTGGCGCAGGGCAGCCCAGAGGAAGTAGGCGCCTCCTGTCGCGACGAGGATCGATCCCCAGCGACGGATCCGCGGCAATGCGTCGGCGTTCGCGGCGCGACGAACGGCCTGGAGAATCCCGAACAGCGGCGCGCCCACGGCGAGATGGCCCAACTCCACGCCGACGCAGAACGCGACGATGACGACGGCCAGGTGCGTCGCGGGTTGGTCGGCCAACGAATCCTTGAGACCGCCCGCGAAGCCGAGTCCGTGGACGAGCCCGAATCCAAACGCGACGAGCCATCGCGCGCGCCCCGCGGCGCGCTCCGGCGCGAACACGTTCTCGAGCGCCACGCACACGATGCTCCCGGAAATCACCGGCTCGATGATCCACGAGGGAAGCCGGACCCAACCGAGCGCCGAGACCGTGACGGTGATCGAGTGCGCGAGGGTGAAGATCGCGATGATCCGGATCAGGTCGCGCCAGCGCGCCGCCGCCAGCGCCAATGCCGCGAGAAACAACAGGTGGTCGTAGCCCGTGAGCACGTGGTGCAATCCGTGCCGCAGGAAACTCCAGAACTCGCCCGCGTCGGTACCCGCGCGCGCCGAGGGCGATCGCGAGGGTCCCGACCCGGGTCCGTTCGTCGAACCGTCCAGCTCGACCGTGAACGGGAGATCCGTGCGCACCACGCCCCGCGCGAGGTCGCGTCGTGCAGCGTCCTTCACGGTCAGCGTGTAGGTGACGTCCCACGGCACGCCCGGCGCGTAGTGATGTTCGCGCAACGTGGCTTGGCCCAGTTTGATTTCGCGCGGATGAATTCCGGGCGGGAACGGGAACTCGAGATCGAACACCGCGTGGGTCTTGTCGAGAAACCGGGCGGGATCCACGGCCTCGGCCGAGGGTTCGGAATCGACGATGAGTTCGTGGTCGAGGACCTCGCCCTTGAGAGGCGTGCCGTCCGCGATGATGGCCACGTGCCCGGCGACGTACGCGGCGTGGTTCGACACGGCGTTCTGGACCGTCGGCAACGGGAACGGCGCCTTCGACGGATCGAGTCCCTGCGCGACCACGACCTCGCGGAGCGTGGCCGAGACGCGCATGACGAGGCGATTGGTCTCGGCGACGACCCACCAGGAATTCTGGAGAAAGGGATGCGCCGTCGCCCGGCCGGACGTCGCGACGACGGCCAGCCAAACGATCGCGAGGAATCGCATCGGGCGCAGCATCGACGCCGAGGCTGACGATTCGTCGCGAGGGATCAAGCCGCGGGAGAAAGCCAGGCGGGGCGCCCCGTCGCTCAAGGCGCGAGAAACACGCGGTAGAATCGAGTTTTTCCCGACAACCCGTCGGTCCAATCGACTCGTCCACCGCCGTCCGCCGCGATCGGTTCGCCGATGTTCGACCACGAACTTCCCGGCTGATCCGTCGCCTGCAACTGGAACCGCGATCCCGGCGATCCGGACAATCGGATCCCGACGGCCGACGCGCCCACGGAGATGAAGACAACGGGTGCCGCCGCGAGATCGTTGGCCGAGACGACGACCGTCGCCTCGGCGGTCCGGCCCACGAAATCGCGGACGCGGTAGCGGAACGAATCGTCCGCACCGGAGCCATCCGCGGGCGGCGTGTAGCGAACGTGAACGTGGTCGGCGGCGACCGAGACCTTGCCATTCCTGGCCGTCACTTCTTCCACGAGGTCGTCGAAACCCACGTCCGGTCCGTCGTTCCCGAGAAGGAACCCGATCGGGATCGCCGTGGTTTTGCCCGGCGAGCGCACGACCCGATCGTCCGCCGCTTCCGGCGCGTCGTGGGCCGGATCCGGATACGCCGTGGTGCCTCCGATGCTCTTTTGCAGGTCGAAATGGCAGGTCGACGCGAACAACGTTTTCCCATCGGGATCGACGCGTTGATACGACCATTCGATGGTCTTGAACACGATGGAGACGGTTTCGCCGACCGACGCGGAATCCGGTCCGAAGGCCGGACCCGACGGCGCGAATTCGGTCAGGAGCAAGGGACCCACGACCACCGAATAGAAAGGACCGCGAATGGAGCGGGCCTCGCGGACCGAGATCTGCGCCGAGCCGATGGAATGACCGGTGGTGATCGCGTGCAACAACGCGACCGAGGCGAAGTCGGCGTTCTTCCGGAACCTGAGGGTGCCGAAGGTGGGTTTGCCGATGAAAATCGATTGGCTGGTGTAGATGACGTCGGCATCCACGGACTGTCCGAAAAACGAAATGGGAAACCATCCGTTGGCATCGGGAACCGACGCGTCGCCGCCGGGCCCCGGGACAATCGGATCGTTCGCGCCACCCGGCACGCCCAGGCGCATGCGGATCTCGAGGGCCGCGTGCGCGACCGAGCCGGGCGACCACACCGCGAGGAGTGCGAGCAACGCCGTGGCCATGGGTGCGCGCAGCCGAGCCCAGAAGGCGCGGGAAACGGGATGGGGCTTGCCTGGTGGCATGGAGGGGTCTTCCAAACGAAGGAGGCCGGGCCGACACGCCGCGACGCCCGGTCAATCAGCTCACGGAGGTGTCACGGTGCCCGCGGGAACGTCCCAGAGGATCTCGCTGGGTTTGCCCAGGGTCCCGTCCTTGAGCAACGGGCGGTAGCTGAACTTGATCGTTTTGAAAACGAAGGTGACGCGTTCCTGCGCGGCTCCATCCGGCGCCGGCGCGGCGGGCTCCACGTGGGTGAAAAAGATGTGCGTGAATTCGTACTGGATGACGGGGTCGGTCCCCGACTTCGCGGGATCCCTCGCCACCAACACGACGTTGTCGATCGATTGCCCGGTGGTGATTGCCACCAGAATTCCGGGCGATGCGGCGTCGATCCGCCGAATGATTTCGAATTTGCCCGGATCCGGTTTGCCGACCGACGCGCCGCCGCCCTTGGTCCACGACGACTCGGCGGTGACGCCCCACGAGTAACCCGATGCCGTGTTCCATCCCGATTTGCCATTGAAGACCGCGTCGGTGCTCTCGCCGGGCAACGGGACCGAGCCGAGTTTGAGGAACAGGTCGAGGGCGTCGACCCGCGCGCAGCAAAGAAGGGCGAAGACGGCGGCGAACCAAGCCCGGAACCGGAATCGCCGGGCCGCTGTGCCACGGGAATGCGGCATCGTCGGGGAATTTTTCATGAGGGATCGGAAGCAACCCCGGGACGACCGAAGGGCCGCATTCCACGGCTATCGTGAGGCATGCGATCCATTGAAAACAAGCGCCCGGTGGCGAGGACGTAGCGCAGGGCGTCCCGCCTGAGTTGGTGGGGACTTGTTTCAAAGCGGCGCGGGGCGCCTGGTCGAGGTCCACCGTCTCACGACGGCGGCCACGCGCGGGCGTAGCGCGGGCGTCTCGCCTGCGGGGGTCGCGGGCGTCTCGCCTGCGTTGGCGGGGACTTGTTTCAAAGCGGCACGGGGGGCTTGTTTCGCTCCACCGTCTCACGACGGCGGCCACACGACGGCGGCCACACGACGGCGGCCACGACCTGCTCGCGGCCACGTTCAACGGCGCGGGGCGTCGACTTCCTTCACCGCCGCGCCGTGGGTTTCGCTCAGCACGAGGATCGCCAGCTTCTCCACGCGCGAGACCTCGTCGGGCCGCAACGTCGCGTGGTCGATCCCGTTCCCGTCCGTCGGTTGCGGAACCGGGCCGGCGATCGCGCCGTCGTTGACGCTCGCGTAGTCGAACTTCCCGCGCAGGTCGGTGTAGCCGTCCTTCATGAAACGGATGCCGCCGCCGTTCGCGAGCCGCGCGTACACCTTCACGTACGCCTTGGTCACCGGCTTGTCGCTCCCGCGATCCGTCACCTCGAGCCGGCCATGGCTCTCGGCCACGGACAACTTGAACGTGTTCGCGTGGTACGCCTGCGCCTTCCGTTGCCCCGCACCGAGCACCTCCACCAACACGTTCGCCTTCGCGAACCTCGCCGGCAGCGCGATCTCCAGCGTGTCCTTGCCCGCGGGCAATGCCTGCGTCGCGGTTTCCGTCGGCTGGATGATCCCGAACCGATCCGAATCCCGCGTCACGAACGGGCTGCTGCTGAAGAGGAATTCCGGATCCATCAGGTAATAATTCAGCGTCACTTCCTTCAGGTTCTTCCACGTCAACGCCACCGTCCGGTTCTCGACCTTCAGCTCGAACGACGGCTCCGCGGCCGCCAACTCCCCGTGCTGGCGCTCGCGGTCCGGCTTGTCGCCTTTCCTCGCCACGGTCTTCCCCTCGGCCTCGTCCGCCTGCGCGGACACTTCCGCGAACAACTCGCGCCACCGGTCCACCGGATGCGTCGCGTACTTCGCCGCGATCGCCCGCGCGTCCGCCGGCTTCTCCTCGTAGAACGCCGCGTAGCACCGCAGGTAATCGTGCTGGAGACGCGTCGCCAACGCGTCGGCGGAAATCCCGCGGAACCTCGCCATCGCTTCCTCGACGCGGTCCTGCAGGAACAAATGGTACGTCACCGCCATCTCGTCGGCCGCGTCCAGCTTCGGGCGATACGCGAGGATTCCCAGCAACCGCGTGTACTGCGCCCGCAGCACCGGGTTGGCGATCCGCGGCTCGGCGCCGACGCGATGCGCCCGTTGGTTCACCAGCGGCGAGTATTCCAGATGCTCGTACGTCCGCCGTTCGACGGGATCGATCTTGGCCAATTTCGTGTCGAGCCACTCGCCGCAGCGCGCGAGGAACCCGTCCTGGTGACGCAGCCACTCGCGGACCGCGGCCGCGTCGTTGTGCACCAAACCGTAGCGGTGGATGGGCTCGCTCCACGCGTGGTGCGCGTCAAGGAACGCCACCAACCGGCGGAAGAAATCCGCGCTGGTCCGCGCGCGCCACGCCACGCGCTCCAGATCGAGCCGCGCAAGATTGGCCTTCTCGAGGAACGCGAACACGTCCGCCTCGCTGCCCTGTTGGGAGACGTATTCCCACGAGCCGGTGTCCACTTTCGACAATTGTTTCACGACGCGGAACACCATCGCTTTCGCGGCGCCCACGGCCTTCCCGGCCATCGTCGCGCCGCTCGGGAAGTGCGCGAAGGTCCCGTTGTTCGTCGCCGTGTCCGGGAAATAGAAATGATACTCGAGCTGCTCCGTCGCGTACGGCTCGAGTCGCACGCGTTGGCTGCGGGTCGCCTTGCTGCCCAGCACCGGCAACGCCCCGCGCGGGATCTGCGTGAGCAGGTCCACTTTCGCCGGCGCCGATCCCGGATTGCTGACCACCACGTGTGCGCCATACACCACGCCGCTCAGGAATTCGTCGGTGACGAACTTGTCCGTCTTCTCGTTCCCGTTTTCCACGTAGCGGTCGCCCTGCCGGTAAAAGCCCTCGCTCACCAACAAGCCCGTTCCCGCGTCGTTCGCGGGTTTCTCGATGGGTCGCAGGCGCTTCACGAACGCGATCGCCGGGCTCGCCACCGTCAGCGTGAACGCGTTGCCCTCGGTCTTCGTCGCGTGCGCCCCCGCCTCGAACGGCAGGTCCAGCACCGCCAGCGCCAGCATCATCTCGGTGAAGTTGCGATGCGCCTCGGC
>JANYDN010000263.1 GCA_025363585.1 Verrucomicrobiota bacterium
CAATCTGGCTCCGTTGCTTCCGCCGTGTGGTGGCGCGACATATTTGCCATGCACGAAGGATACTGCGTTAAGTGCAAAGCCAAGAAGCCGATCGCCGAGGCCGTCGAGGAGGTCATGAAGAACGGTCGGAAGGCGGTGAAGGGCAAGTGTCCGACTTGCGGCGCGGTCATGTTCAAAATCCTCGGTGGCAAGGCGGACGTGCCCGCGTCCGCACCGACCGATCCTCCCTCGACTCCAGCCGGGTGATCCGAAGGGGATGGGCGGCAAACTCTCCTATCTGTTGGTTTCGCCTTCGTGCGTGAGGAAGGGCCGATTCGCGCCCGTGCTCGCGCGTTTGCTCTCGCGGGCCACTTCGGATTTGGTGGCGATCCAATCGATCCCGTTTTCCTCCCCTTCCGCGGCCGCCGCTGCCCGATGGCTGGGGGGCACACCCCCGAACGGGGTTGCCCCCGCCGATTGGGAACGCTGGGTCGCCCGGTCCCTCTCGCCGGTGCCCGGGACAGCCGATCGCTTGGGATGTACCGGGATCCTCCTGGCATTTCATGGTCCGGACGCGGTCGATGAATCCGTCCAAATGCTCGGCGGGTTTTCCGGAAACACCGTGGATGAGTCGATCCGCGGAACCTTCGGCGACCTTGAGGTCGGATCCGACGGGGGGATTCGCCATTGCGAACCCGCGGCGTTTGGGCCTGGCGAGGGGGCGTCGGTTGCCGCTGATTTCCAGAGATTCGCGGAGATGGCAGCCGCGTCGTCGGCGCTTCCCGTGCCTGCGCATGGCTGCGAGCGGACTTTGGTCCTGGTGAAACCCGACAATTTCCGGCATGGCGGCGGCCGACCCGGACAGGTGGCGGATCTTTTTTGCCGGACCGGATTGTCATTGGTGGGCGCGCGTTTGCTGCGGTTTTCCGTGCGGCTGGCCGTGGATTTCTACGGACCCGTCCGGGACGCGTTGCGGACCCGATTGGACGGCGTGGCGGGCGAAATTGCCGCCCACGAACTCGCGCCGGGCGGGCTGGGCATTGCGTTCGATGCCGAATTGACCCGTGAACTGGGCCGACTGCTCGGTCCGGTCTACGGCGAGCAACGTTTCCAAAACCTGGTGAAGTTCATGGCCGGGCACACGCTGGACGCGGTCAATGCGAACGCGTGGGACGAAGCCGGGACGGAGACGACCCTCGCGTTGGTTTTCGAAGGGCCGGATGCCATTGCGAGAATGCGCGCCGTGCTGGGTCCGACGGATCCGTTGAAAGCGCCGCGTGGAACGGTGAGGCGGGAGTTCGGGCGAAGCCTTTTGGAAAACGGAGGGCACGCCAGCGACTCCGTCGAGAACGCCGCGCGCGAAATCGCCTTGGTCCGGCCGTGGGATTTCGATCTCGACGGGATACTCGGACGCCCGGCGTGAGGGGCGCCTGTGTCCGACACGTCGCGGGTCTCCGTCAATGCCACTCCGTTCACGCCGCGCGCATCCGGTATTCGGTGCTCGAGCGAAAGGTCTGCCCGGGACGAAGGACCACCGACGGAAACGTCGGGTGGTTCGGACTGTCGGGGAAATGCTGGGTCTCGAGGCAGAACGCGCCGTGGCGTCCGAACTTCACCCCGCCGTTGCACACGATGCCTTCCGCCGGCGCGAAGTTGTAGGTGTAGAGTTGCACCGCGGGCTCGGTCGTGTGGCACTCGAGTATCCGGCCCGACACGGGCTCGTGCGCCCGGGCCGCGAGCACCAAACCCGTCTCGGTGCCGCGATTGATCACGAAGTTGTGGTCGTAGCCCGGAACCGCCAGCCCACCCTGCATCTTGCGCGCGCCGATCGGGGTGGTGTTGGTGAAATCCATCGCCGTGCCTTTGACCGGCGCCAGTTCGCCCGTCGGGATTAGACCGTCGTCGACCGGCGTGTAACGGTCGCAGTTCAACAGTAACTCGTGTCCGAGCGCGTCGTCCCGTCCCGCGAGGTTGTAGTAACTGTGATTCGTCAGGTTCAGGACCGTCGCCTTGTCCGTGACCGCCGTGTAGTCGATGCGAAACACGTCGTCCGCTGAAAGCGTGTATCGGACGGTGACGTCGAGGTTTCCCGGATATCCCTCGGTTCCATCCGGACTGTGGTGGGAAAGCTCCATCCAGATGGCCTCGGCGGAAACATGGGCCTGACCGGCCTTCCAGAGTTGCTTGTCGAATCCGCGGAGGCCGCCATGCAGATGGTTTTTCCCGTTGTTGGTCGCGAGCTCGTACGCGTGGCCATCGAGCGTGAAACGGCCGTTGGCAATACGGTTGGCGTACCTTCCCGCGATCGCCCCGAAGAAGGGATGGCCCTGCAGGTAACGGGGCAGATTGTCGAACCCGAGCACGATGTTGCCGTGGCGGCCCGCGCGGTCCGGCGCGTGGATGTCGGTGACGATCAGCCCGTAGTTGGTGAACCGCAGGGTCGTGCCGCGCGAATTGCGGAACGTGAACAGGCGGACATCGCTGCCATCCGGCAGGGATCCGAAGGAAATTTGGTCGGCAGTCATGGTTTTTCCGTTCACCGAAACCGAGCCCGAGCCATCGGTCGCGATCTCGCGGGGGACGCGGAATCCGCCGCGCATCGCGCATCCCACCCAGGGAAACGCCAGGACACCGATCGCGGCACGGCGACTGAGACGCAACGGGACGGGGATCGCGGCAGGCATGTGAACGCTCGTTTTTTGCATGGGCTTCGAGCCGATTGCAAGGGCGGGCCGGGAGTTTCAGTGCCCGTGCGCGGGGATTCCGTCTTGGCCCCGACTTGCCGTTTGAGTTGGGGGCCGTCCGGGCCCAGAGTCGACGCATGGACCAGCCGGACCAATTGCGGGAACTCTTTCGCATGCAGCAGGCGCTCAATCTTCGGATCGGCGTCGACACCTCCAACATGGACGAGGCGGAGAAGACCCAGTGGATTCTCAACTACTGCCGGGCGATGGGGCAGGAACTCGCCGAGCTCACCGATTCCGTCCCGTGGAAATGGTGGGCGAAGTACCAGAAGTTCGACGCGCAAAACGCCCGCGTGGAGGTCGTCGACCTGCTGCATTTCCTGATCAGCATGGCGCAGGTGCTCGGGATGTCGGCCGACGATGTCTTCGCCGCCTATCTCAAGAAGAACGAGGTCAACTTCAAGCGGCAGGATTCCGGTTACGTCGCCAAGGACGCCGCCGATTCCAGCCACATCTAGACGCGTCGGAGGCCGCATGCGTGTCGTGTCGAACCGTTGGTGGTCCCGGTGGATGTGCATGGCCGCGGTTTCGCTGCGTGTGGTCGCGGGCGATTTCGAGACGCGGTTGGCGGCGATGGAGGGCACCGCGAACGCGCAGCCGACCAACGCCGTCGTGCGGTTCGAGATCGGCCGGATGCTGCACTGGGAAGGCACGCAGGGACGCAAGGACGTCGGCGAACCCGCGGTGCGTTGGCTGAAAGAGTGCCTGAAACTCCAGCCAACGAACGCCTTCGCCCGCGCGTTGGCGGGGAGTTCGCTCACGCTCCAGGCGCGCGACGCCGTTTTTCCCACGACGCGCCTTCGCCTCGTGAAGGCCGGCATCGTGGAGATGGACGCGGCGGCGAGGATGGCTCCCGATGATCCGAACGTCCGCTTCACCCGCGCCAGCAACAACCTGTTCCTGCCGGGATTTTTCAAACGCGACGCGGTGGTGAAATCGGATTTCGCGTGGCTCGACGAAAAGGTGCGCGGGCATCCCGCGCAGCTGGGAACCGAATTCTGCCAGTGGACGTATTGCTTCCACGGCCTCGCGAAGAAGAAGTTCGGGGATCCGTCGTCGGCCGAACGGCTGTGGGCGGACGGCGTGAAGCTGGATCCGAACTCGGAGGCCGCACGGCGCATCCGCCGGGAGTGCCAATGCGAACTGCCGTGAGCAAGGCCGACCGCGTGCCGCGGATCGTCCGTCTGGAACCCGTGGCCGGTCGCGCGAACCGCGCGGCGCTGGCGGGCCGGGCCGTGTCGGCCGAGCGGTTGGCACGCCGGGTCGCGGCGCTGGGACGACGGTTGGCGGCGGACTACGCGGGTACCGAGCTCGTGGTGGTCGGATTGCTGAATGGTTCCGTGCTCTTCGTGGCGGATTTGATCCGGTGCCTTCCCGGGCCGCTGGCCGTGGACTTCGTCGGCGTCTCGAGCTACCGCGGCGGGACACGGCCCGATCGAATGGAATTCACGAACAAACTGCGGCTCGACGTGCGCGGCCGCGAGGTGTTGTTGGTCGACGACATCCTCGATACCGGCCGCACGCTGGCCGAGGTGCGGCGCCGTCTCGAGGCCATGGGCGCTGCCCGCGTTCGCGTTTGTGTCCTGCTCGACAAGCCGGTGCGCCGCGAGGTGGAGGTCGTCGCGGACTACGTCGGTTTCCGGATCCCGGATTGGTTCGTGGTCGGCTACGGGCTCGACTTCGAGGAGCGTTGGCGCAACCTGCCGTTCATCGGCGTGCTTCGTCCGACCCCACCGGATCCCGTCGGCACGCCCATTCGTCCGGCAACCGCATGACCGTCAAAGTCCATCTGTGGTCGTATTTCCGCGAGCTCGCCGG
>JANYDN010000281.1 GCA_025363585.1 Verrucomicrobiota bacterium
AAGGGGGACCAAGGCCGGCCAAGAAGGCGGGAACGTGCATCGGGAACCAGAGATTGGATCCCACCGTTCGGTGAAACGACACGCCGGCGGTCTTTGCCCCCTTGGATGGCCTTGGCCCGGCTTGGCGTGAGATAATTCCTCTACCGCTACTGCATGGATACGGCTTAGATCCCGCCTACTCGTCGTCCGCGTCCCGGATCGTCGCCCATTCCGGATACGGATCCTCCGTTCCCCGCATCGCGCGCCACAGGATGCGGTTCAACGCGTCCTCCGGCGCCCGGTCGGGCTCGCGGAAATTGAAGCCGGACGAGGCGATCGCGTCGCGCCGCAGCCGCGAGTTCAGAACGGCCTTCGGGTCGGGATTCATCTGGTCCAGCGGCACGAGGTTCGGCACCGCTTCGTACGGCGCGAAATCCGGCGTCTCCACGAAGCAATCCCACATCGGGGTCGCGCTCGCGTCGAACTGGTTCATCGGCGGCATGCCGAGGATCTGCCCGATCGTGCGCAGGATGCTCGTGGTGTTGTACTGCGTGCCCACCGTGGCGCGGCGCTTGGTATAGGGACTGACGCAATAGGCGGTGGTGCGATACCCGCTCACGTGGTCCCAACCGGCCTGCGGGTCGTCCTCGATCACGAACACCACCGTGTCCTTCCAAAAACGGCTCCGCGAAAGTCCCTCCACGATCCGGCCAAGCGCGAGGTCGTTGTCCGCGACGCACGCGGCGGGCGTCGGCGTTCCCTTCGAGGTCCCGCTCGTGTGGTCGTTCGGAAGGCAGACCAAGGTCAATGCCGGGTACTGGCCCGTCGTCTCGAACGCCGCCAACTCGGCGAGGAAAAAGTCAGCCCGATATTGGTCGGGCACCGCCATTTCCCAGCCCACGTAGTTCGTCGGCATCACGCCCTTCAGGCTGTCCACCATCGGACGGCTCGCGAACACGACCTCGTTCGAGAGGCCCTTCCACGTCCGGTAGCACGCCGCGAAATCGGGACTGCCCTTCCGTTTCGAATCGACCCACTTGACCTTCGGTTCCGCGAACTCGCCGTAGTCGCGCACCGTCTTTCCCGCCTTCATCGCGCTGTCCCAGATGAAGCCGCCCGCCGAATACGCGAGCGCGTCCGCCTCGTCCTCGCCCATGCCGTCGGGATAACTCCGCGGGAATCCCGCGAAGGATCGTTCCATGTAGTCCGTCGCGAACGCCGTGGTGCTCCACTGGTGCCCGTCGGCACTGAGGATTCCCGCGCAGTACGTGTTGTCCAACAGCGCGAACTCGCGGGCGATCTTGTGTTGGTTCGGCGTGATCCGCTCGCCGAACACGCACAGTTTCGGATCGCCGTTGCCGGACGCGATGTCGCCGAGCACCTGGTCGTACGTGCGGTTCTCCTTGATCACGTACACGACGTGTTTGAACACGCTCGGCTCGCCGATGCGCTCGGGCACCGGCACCGGCTTCTGGCCCGGTCGTGCCGGCAGATGCGCCTGCGCGATCGCCTCGCGACGGAGGTTGCGCCACACGGTTTCCGACAGGACCGGCAATTCCTTCTTCGAGGGCAACGGCACCAGCGACAACGATCCCGTGTATTGGTGCGAGTTGAACCCCGGCGCCTCCACGCCGTTTTCACGATGCGCTTTCGCGTTCGACGGATGCCCCTTGATGTTGCCGACGCAGAGTTGCCTACGGCGCGCGTCGTACGCGACCGATCCCGGAAACCATCCCACCGGGATCAACCCGATCATTTTCGAATCGCGGTCGGACGGATCGAAACGGATCACCGCGATCGCGTTCTGCGTGCCGTTCGCGACGTAGATCGTCTTGCCGTCGGGCGCGAATTCCAACGCGTTCGGTGACGCGCCCAAAAGATCCGACGGCTTGGGTTTGCACCAGATCGTCTCCGCGACGCGGTCCGTCCGCGTGTCGATCACCGTGAGATTGTCCGCGTTGGCATTGGCGCAAACGACATAGCGGCCGTTCGGCGAGACGGAGAGGCCGCTCGAATGGAGTCCCGCGGGAATCTCCGTCGCGATGCCCGAACGGAGATCGATCGCGGTGACGCTGCCCTCGTTGGCGATGAACCGAACCGGATCCACCCGCACCGTCGTGCCGCGGCCGGCCGGCCCGGTGACGTCGCCGGGTTCCGGACGATGCCCGCCCCAGTTGCTGACGTAGGCCTTGCCGGCCGCTAGGCGAACGTCGTACGGCGCCGCGCCCGTCGGGAAAGTCCGCAGGACCGCGCCCGTCGCGGCGTCGAGTTCGAGCAGCGTGTTCGAGAGATTGCCGCAAACGTAGAGGCGCGTGCCGTCGCCGCTCGTCGCGAGGCCGGACGGGATCTCGGCCTTGCGTCGCGGCGCGTTGGCCGCCGGCAGCTTGAACGACCCGCGGCCCTCGATCTTGCCGCCCGGGAGCACCTCGAACACCTTGATGCTGCCGCCCACGTTCGCGAAATAAACGCGGCGCCCGTTCGGCGAATACACCAGCCCGGTGAAACTCAGCAGCGCGTCCTTGTCCGGCTTGAGGATGTTCGAGGAGACGACGTCCTGTTGCGGGTCCTGCGCGTCGTTCGGCAGCGCGATCTTTTGCCGGACGACGCCCGTCGACGGATCGATCGCGAGGAGTTCGCTGGATTTGCCCGACACCAAAAGCGTGGAACCGTCCGGCGAGAGCGCGATGGCGTTGGGACGAAGGCCCGGCAGTTCGATGAATTTGCCGGCGGGCGTAAGCCGTTGGTTCACGGGAAGCACGGTCTCCCGGCCGCGGCGACCGACCGTCTCGCGGTTGGCCGTCGCCGGCGGATTGGCGGCGATGGCGGCGGAGACGCCGGCAACCAAACAGGCCATCGCGAACGGTCGGCAAACGGAAATCATCGCTCGGAGGATGCGCCGTGCCGTACCCGTCGCCGCAAGCCCCGACTTGGGCGAATCCCGCTCAACCGGTCCGATCCTGGATAAAGGTGGGTGATGTGGGTGGCGGCGGCCCTGCCGTCACTTCGGCGAGCGGAGTTTGTTGCCCATGGGAATCCCGGAGCCGGAACGATGCAGTCGCGGCAGAGGAATTACCTCACGCCAAGCCGGGCCAAGGCCATCCAAGTGGGACAAAGACCGCGAGGGTGTCATTTCACCGAACGGTGGGATTCGATGTCTGGGTCCCCATCCGCGTTCCCGCCTTCTTGGCCGGCCTTGGTCCCCCTTGGCGTGAGGAATTCCCGTCTTCCGAACGATGCAGTCGCGGCAGGGGAAATATTTCACGCCAAGCCGGGCCAAGGCCATCCAAGGGGGAAAAGACCGCCGCCACCCACGGTTTCCACGGCATCGTTCCGGCCGACGTGCACTCAGCCGGGAACATGCGACGAGCGACCTATATAACGGTCCCTATGTCCCGCGAACGTGGCCTTCATGTGCGCCTCGAGCCGGGCGCGCAGGTCCGGGTAACCGCCGGACCGGACGATCTCGACGGCTTTGGCGATGCCCGTTGCGACGTCGCGTCCCTCGTATAACTGCGTGAACGGGATGTGCTCGGCGTCGAGCGCGAGTTCGGTCGAGCTGACCATCGGGACCCCGAACCCGGGCGAGAGCATGAGCGACGACGGCACCGCGAGTTGGTTGTATTTCGTGGGGAGACTGTCATCCAGGAGCAGCAAGGTGAAATGCGAGGCCGCGAGCTGTTCGGCGAATGCCAGGAACGGGATGAAGGGTTCCTTCTGGACCTTGATCACGCTTCCCATCAGGCCCAGCCGGGTGGCCTCCGCCACGAAGGCCTTGCCCGTGTCCCAGTGTGGATTTCCCAGGAGTCGAATCTCGATTTGGGAGCAGAGTTCCCCGCGTCCCGGCGCGAAAAGGGCCGCGAGCAAAGACGCATAGTCCCGCCGCAATGGGTCGATCTCGCCCAGCACCGCGAATATAACCTTGGGTGAATCCGCGGCGGGCGGAGCGAACTTCAACCCGGGAAAGTACGCGGGCTGGAACCAATCCAGCTTGTGTCGCCACGGTGCCTCCCGCGAGCGGACGTGCGCGGCCGCGGTTTGCGACAGGAAATAAAGGCGTTCCGCCCGCGTCATGAACGCGCGGCGCAGGTAATACTTGAGGGAGTTCGTGCCGCAGACGGCCCGGGGATTGGCGAACGGGAAATAGTCGACGTCCGCGCGGTGGATGATGACGCGGAACCGGCGAGGCTGGAGCAGCAACAGCAGCATCCAGTCGTCGGCAACCGTGTTGAGCGTGATGAGTTGGTAGGTGCCCGCGAGGATCGACAGGTATAACCCGAGCACGCGCCAGCCGACGCGGGATTTCAACACGACCAAGCGGGCAAGGCCGCCCAGCGTGGACACCAGGTCCATGTCGAGTTGCGACGCGGTCACGACCACGTCGACTTCGTAGCCGGCGTCCCCGAGGAGCGCCACTTGGGTCGGGATGAGAAAGCCGTGGACCGACCTCGCCTCGATGACAAGGGCTCGTTTGCGCGGGGCGGGACCGGCCATGCCGGGACAGGTAGCATTCCGCCGCGCGAAGCGTCAAAGCAAAGTCCGGTCGTGGCGGCTCTGGAAACCGTGGGTGACGGCGGCTCGCCGCCACTGGAGACAAGGGAAGTCAGGACCGGAGGTTGCCTTGATCATTGCAAGGAGGTGGCACCGGGCCGGTGCCACCCACGCCGGATGCCTCGTTCCCGCTACGGTGAACCGGTGTTCGTGCCGGGAACGCGAAACGACACGTGGTAAAAGCCCTTCGCCGCCTTCTTCCGTCCGTCGTAGAGCCCGGCCTTGATCGTGCGGAAACGAAAGCGCCCATCGGATCCGGTGAGGGATTGGCCGAACCCGGCGAAGTTGGCGGCTAGACGGTGAGGGCCTCGGCGAGATAGCCGGGCAGGGTGAATCCGGCCGAGACGAGGGCCATGCTCCTGAAGAAGCGACGGCGATCGACGGGAATGTGGAAGGCGCGCGGGGCGGTGGGTTGCGGGGAAGGGGAAGGTTTCATGGCGTTGATTTCTTGCGTTGGATTCGGATGGCATCGGTGCCGACCCGTTCGACGCGGTCAGGAAAGCGGGGGTGGGTTAACCGCGTGTGAACGGGGCGGGGGAAAATTGTTAAGCGGGCGTGAAGGACGGTAGCGCGGACGCCTCGCCTGCGGTAACCGGGCCGACTCGGCTCGGGCGCTCGGTTGGGTCGCTTGAAACTTGAAACTGAAAACTTAAAACTCCTGCAGACGGAACGCCCGCGCCACAAAACCGCCTTCCGCCCGTGGCCCGGACCTTCCATGATCGCGGCCGCATGTCCGATCCGACGACGTTGTTGAACCTGGAATTGCCCGGCATCCCGCGGCTCAAATCCGGGAAGGTGCGCGAGGTGTTCGATCTCGGCGACCGGTTGTTGTTCGTCGCCACCGACCGCATCTCGGCGTTCGATTGCATCATGCCCAACGGCATCCCGCGCAAGGGCGAGGTGCTGACGCAGATCTCGCACTTCTGGTTTGACCTTACCGAGTCGTGGTTGCCGAACCACCGTCTGGCACGCGCGGGCGATCCGTTGCCGGAGGCGTTGCGTCCGCATGCGGCGGCGCTCGAGGGACGGAGCATGATCGTGTGCAAGGCCCGGCCGCTGGCGATCGAGTGCGTGGTGCGCGGCTATCTCGCTGGCTCGGGCTGGAAGGAATACAAGTCGTCACGGACCGTGTGCGGCATCGCGTTGCCGGCCGGCCTGCAGGAATCTTCGGAGTTGCCGGAACCCATTTTCACGCCGGCGACGAAGGCCGAGACCGGGCACGACGAGAACATCCCTTTCGAGCGCGCGCGGGAGATCGTGGGCGCGGACATCGCGGAACAGGCGCGGGAACTCAGCCTGAAGCTATATGCGTTCGCGAGGGACCACGCGCGGAAACGCGGGATCATCATCGCCGACACGAAGTTCGAGTTCGGGATCCTCGACGGGAAGTTGATCCTCATCGACGAGGTGTTGACGCCGGATTCGTCGCGGTTCTGGCCGGCGGACGCGTATCAAGCGGGGCGCGGGCAACCGAGCTACGACAAGCAGTTCGTGCGCGATTACCTCGAGACGTTGTCGTGGGACAAGACGCCTCCGGCACCGGCGTTGCCCGGGGACGTGGTGCGCAGGACGCAGGCGAAATACCTCGAGGCGTACGAGCGGTTGACTGGACGGAAGCTGTAGCGCGGGCGTCCCCCGCCTTCGCCCGGCTTCGGCGCGCCGGGCCGGCTGCACAGTCCGAGCCGTCCCCGGCTCGCTGTGGCGGGTATGTTTCCGCAGGTAAAGCAGGCGGGCGTGGTGGCCGAAGCCCGACGCGGGCGGGGATGCCCGCTACTACCGCAGGCGAGACGCCCGTGCTACGTCGGCTGGGCTCGGGCGGGGACGCCCTCGTTTGTGCAGCCGGGGACGGCCGCCCTACGCCCTACTTCTTGAAGTCCGTGTCGGGCTTCTTGATGTCCACGGCCTTGATCCAGATGTTGCGGTAGCGGACGTCGTGTCCCTCGCACTGCAACTTGATGCCGCCCGGCGTGTCCTGGATTCCCTTGCCGCCGTCGCGACCGCCATCGATGCCGGAGTTCGGCCCGCCCCACACTTGGCTGATCGTCTGGTTGGTGTGCGCCTTCTGGCCGTTGAAATACATCGTGAGCATCGGCTTCTCGACGATCTTGCCGTCCTGGAACCGCGCGGCGCGGAAATTGATGTCGTAGGAATTCCACTTACCGACGCCGTTGTAGAATTGGTACGGCGACTCCGACTCATTGATCACGGCGGCCATGCCGTGCTTCGTCTTGTCGCCGTCGAGCACCTGGATCTCGTAGCGGTTCTGTAGGTACACGCCGCTGTTGCCGCCGGGCTTCATGATCAAGAACTCCACGTGCAGCCGGAAATCACGGTAGGCCTTCTTCGTCACGACGTCGGCCGAGCCGTACTTGCCGCCGGCGGCGACGGGATCGTCGGTCATGAGCACCGTGCCCTTGTCGACGGGATCGTCGACGATCTTCCATTTGATGGGCAGGGACGACTTGAAGCCGGGTCCTTCCCAATAGGTCCACTTGTCGTCGAGCATCGAGCGGGAGCCGTCGAAGAGGACCTCGGCGCCGCGGATGGGTTTGGCGCCGACGCCGGTGTCGGCAAGGGCGACGGTGGGAAGGATGGCGAGCGCGGCGACGCCGGCGCACCAGACACGACGGGAGAGAAGCTTCATGGCGGTGCCG
This sequence comes from Verrucomicrobiota bacterium, assembly GCA_025363585.1. Taxonomy (GTDB): domain Bacteria; phylum Verrucomicrobiota; class Verrucomicrobiia; order Limisphaerales; family UBA9464; genus UBA6176. Next base: position 7,182 of record JANYDN010000281.1, read on the forward strand.
GAGTCTGGACGGGGGAGCGGAGGTTTCAAGTTTCAGGTTTCAAGTTTGAAGTCCCGAAGTCCCGTGGCCGCCGTCGTGAGACGGTGGACCGAGCCCGGTCCTCGCGATCTCCAACGGCAGCCAAGCCCGTCATTGCGCAGAGGAAACTCCCGCGTCTACCGCAGGCGGGGACGCCCTCGGTCGTGCTGCCGGGGACGGCCGCCCCACGTCTTGCTCGTCCAGGGCGCATCTTGACACTGTCCCCGAATTCAAAAGCCTTGAAGAAGACGCACTTGCGCGGGGTTCCAAGTGAACGTCAGCCGCGCCAGTCAATCCGGGGTGTCGCCCGCGGTCCTACAGAACGGTCTTCAGTGGGTTGCAGCGCCCGGAATATTCCGGGGGTAGTGTCCGGATGCGCCCGCTCGGGAACGCAGGATCCTTTCAATGCATCCCCGACAACCCATCGAATCTTCCTTCCCGGGCTTTTCGTGTGTTTCGTGTGTTTCGTGGATCACATCCCCAACTTGATCCAGACCGTGCAGGTCCGTGGAATTGGTCGGAATTGATGGCTCGCCCGACGTCCACCCGTGGATGACAGCCT
>JANYDN010000348.1 GCA_025363585.1 Verrucomicrobiota bacterium
GTCGGAATCCCGCAGTGGAACGCCGCGTGGGGGCACGCGGCCTACAGGCGGATGGCCGAGCGAACCCCAGACCGGCAAGACGCCCACGCTATTGTTTGAGAATCCGCCGCGTCACCGCGTCGGCCACGCTCCAATTGCCTCACGGCTCGGGGCTTGCCCTCGGGACGCTTCCCCCCACACTGCGCGCGGCATCATGCTGGTGGCTTTCACAGGTTTCCTCGCGGGTTTCACACACGTGCTCTCGGGGCCCGATCATCTGGCCGCGGTGACCCCGCTGGCGGTGGAGTCGCGCCGCGATTCCTGGCGCGCCGGACTCCGGTGGGGCGTCGGACACAGCGCCGGCGTGGCCCTTGTCGGTCTCCTCGCCTTCGCGCTCCGCGGGGCGTTGCCCATCGAGCGCGTCTCCGCATGGAGCGAGCGCCTCGTCGGGGTGGTGCTCGTCGGCGTCGGGCTTTGGGCCGTGCGACGCGCGTTGCGCATCCGCATCCATTCCCATTGGCACGAGCACGACGGCACGCCGCACCGGCACGTCCATCTCCATGCAGCGGGGGATTCGGTGCCCGCGGAACGCCCGCGCCCGCATCGCCACACGCACGCGGCGTTCGGGATCGGCACGCTCCATGGTCTCGCCGGGAGTTCGCATTTGATCGGCGTGCTGCCGGCCCTGGCGTTGCCGAATCTCTGGCATGCGGCGGTTTATCTCGTCGCGTTTGGCCTTGGCACCATCGTGGCCATGTCGGGGTTCGCCGCGGTGTTCGGCCGGATCGCCGGATGGTTCGCGGTCGGGCATCTCGAGGCGTACCGCGGCCTCATGTACGTCTCCGCCGCGGCGGCTTTCGGGGTCGGTGGATGGTGGTTGTGGCAGGCGGGCTGAGCCGATCGTGAAAGAGATTTACCACGTTCTCCTGGAGTTGGTGCGCCATCTCGTCCGCCTGCGCCGCCATCTCCGGCTGGGCCGATGGCTGATCCTCGGCGTGGTGCTCTGCAACATCCTCAGCGCGCCGTTCGAGTTGGCGGGCGTCGGCCTGCTGTTTCCCATGCTCAAGTTCCTCATGGGCGAGGGGCGGGCGTTGCTGGCCCCGGACGGGATGCTCCATCGGTTGCCGGCCTATTTTCCCGACCGGGCCGACGGGTTCTATTTCAAATTGTTCTGCCTTCTGATCGTCCTCTCGGTCGTCGGCAAGAACGTCGTCCAGTTCCTCAGCGCCAACCTGGGCGCGTTGCTGATGAGCCGTGGCGGAATCAACCTGCGCCGCGCGCTCCAGGACCGGCTCCAGTCGGCGCCGCTCGTCGTCTTCGAACGCCACAAGGCGGGCGAGCTTTCCTCGGTCTTCACGGTGGAGACGGTGCGCACCCTGAACGCGGTCGATTTCCTCCTGGGGTTCGTCCAGCGCTTCACGATGGTCGTCTTCCTCGGGGCCTACGTCCTCTATACCTCATGGTCGGTCGCCCTCGCGTTCGTGATGCTTGTCGCGGGCATCGCGTTGCTCACGGGCCGGATCCACAAGGGCCTCAAGATGCAGGGCGGCGCGCGCGGCGACCTGTACCGGAAACTCGGCGGCGTGCTCATCGAGGGATTCGGCGGCGTGCGGGTCGTCCGCGCCACCCATGCGCAACGCGAGGTTTCCGGCCGGTTCGACCAGGTCAGCGAGTCGATCGGCCGCATCGAGCGGCGGGGTTCGCTTTTCAACTCGATCCTGTTGCCGCTGACCGAAACGACGGGCATCGCGGGCGCGATGTTGATCCTGGTCGGCACGTACCAGTTCCTGATCGTCCCGAAGCTGCTCGCGCCGGCCGAGCTCATGATCCTCGGCTTCCTCCTGATCCGCCTGTTGCCGCTCGTGAACCAACTGCACGGATTCACCGGCCAATTGTCCTATAACCTCGCCGGCGTGCGCGAGGTCGCCAACTGGCTCGAGGTCGACCAATACCCGGTCCGTCCCTTCGGCGCCCGCACGATGGACGCGATCCGCTCGGAACTCCGCTTCGAGGGCGTCACCTTCCGGTATCCGAACGGGACCCTCGCGTTGGACGGCATCACGTTCTCGGTCCCCGCGGGACACACCGTCGCCGTCGTGGGTGCGTCCGGTTCCGGAAAAACCACGCTCGCCAGCGTGCTCATCCGCCTGCGCGAACCCACGTCGGGCTCGATCCGCGTCGACGGCGTGGAACACTGGGATTTCTGCGCGGCCTCGTGGCACCGGCGTCTCGGCGTGGTGGAACAGGAGGCGTTCGTTTTCCACGAGAGCGTCCGCCGCAACATTTGTCTCGGGTACGCCGAGGCGTCGGAGGCCGAGATCCGCGACGCCGTCCGCATGGCGCGGCTCGACGACGTCATCGCCGGCCTGCCCGAGGGATTGGACACCGTCGTCGGCGAGCGCGGGACCTCGCTTTCCGGCGGCCAGCGGCAGCGCCTCGCGATCGCGCGCGCGATGGTGCGGCAACCGTTGCTGCTGGTGCTCGACGAGGCGACCTCGGCCCTCGACAACATTTCCGAACGCCAGGTCCAGGCCGCCTTGGACCAAGCCCGGCATGGCCGGACCACGCTCGTGATCGCGCACCGTCTCTCGACGGTCCGGTCGGCCGACACCATCGTCGTGCTGGATCACGGCCGCGTGGTGCAGCAGGGAACGTGGGCGGAACTCGAGGAGGCCGAGGGACCGTTCCGTCGCCTGGTCGCGGCGGCGCGGGACGGCCATCTGGTCGAGGAGACCCCGTGAGCGCGTCGTCCAGCCTTCGCGCCGTGGGACGCGGCTGGATGGATTGGTTCGCGTCGCCCGGATTCGTCGGTTGCGCGGCACGCGCGGCGCTTCGTCTCCGCGGGCGCGGCGGCAACGGGACGTGGAACGGATTCGGCGGCATCGAGCGGCTGGCGGTGGTCCGCCACGACGGGTTGGGCGACTTGGTCGTGACCACCGGATTTTTCCGCGAACTCCGCCGCGCGGCGCCGGGGGCGCGGATCACGCTGGTGACGCGGCCGGAATGGATCGCGCTGATGTCCTCCTGCCCGCACATCGACGAGGTGGTCGGGTTCCCGGTGGTTTTGTCGCGACGTTGGACGACCCATCGGAACGCGTGGGCGGCGTGGCGGTTCGCGCGGCGTGAATTGTGGCCGCGCCGTTTCCAGGCCGTGCTCGTGCCGCAATCGGCGTTCAACTTTTTCGAATCGCGTTACCTCGCGCTGTTCTCGGGGGCTCCCGTCCGGATCGGACGTCGCGACGCGGCGGCGGATCCCCTGGATCCCGGGTGGCGACTGTTGAGCGGCACGAGGGAAACCCCGGTGGGAGAACACGAGGCGGAGTCGTGCGCGCGTTTCCTGAAGGAACTGGGCGCGAGCGGCGCGGATCCGCGGCCCGAATTGAGTTGGAACGCCGCGGCCGACCGCGAGGCGCTCGCCGCGATTCCCGCGGGTTTCCCGGACCGCGGCTGGATCGCGTTGGGCGTCGGGGCTTCCCAGCGCGAGAAACTCTGGCCGACGGAACGGTTCGTGGAAATCGCGGGGCGCATGCGCGCGCGCGGATGGCCGTTGGTGTTGGTCGGTGGCGCGGATCTGGCGGAATCCACCGCCCGCGTGGCGCGCGAGATCGGCGCGGGCGTGCTCGATCTCGCCGGAAAACTCGGCCTGCCGGCGACGGCGGCATTGTTGTCGCGCTGCCGTCTCTACGTCGGGAACGACACAGGACCCATGCACGTTGCCGCCGCGGTGGGCGTGCCCGTGGTCGAGATCGTCGGATGGCCCCGCGACATCCCGGGCGCGATCGGCGGAACGCCGCTGCGCATCGGGCCGTTTTGCCGGCATCGTCGCATCGTGCAGCCGGCGGGATCGGGGTTGGAACCCACCGTCCAGATCGATAGGGTCGGGATAGAGGACGTATGGAGCGCGGTGGTATCACTGCACGACGAAACCGACGGGAACGCGGCGGGGACGGGCCGCGGAGAGGTGGATGCACATGGCAGGAAATGAGGGTTCGCAACCGCGTTTGGCGGGATTGGACGGACTTCGCGCGATCGCGGCGATGGGCGTCGTGATGGTGCATGGCTCGGGACTGCCGGGATTTCCGGAGGTCCCATGGCTTCACGCGATCGTGGAGCGTTGGGGCGGCCTTTGCGTCCCGCTGTTCTTCGTGCTGAGCGGCTTCCTCATCACGCGACTGATGCTGTCGGAAGCGCGGGCGACGGGAACGATCAGCCTCCGTGATTTTTACCTGCGGCGCGCGCTCCGGATTCTACCCGCGGGCTTCGTCTATCTGGCCGTGGTCTCGGTGCTGGCGGCCTTCGTGTCGGCCATGACGGTGAAACCGATCGAGGTGTGGGCGGCGGTTTTTTGGTTCCGGAATATCCTCTACGGCGGTTGGGCCGCGTGGGCGATGAAACTGGGCGACGGGATTTTCTATACCGCGCATTTCTGGAGCCTGTCGGTCGAGGAACACTTTTATTTCATCTGGCCGCTGGGATTCCGGGTCATGGGCGCGCGCCGTCTGTGGTTCATCGCGGCGTTGGTGGTGCTCACGCCGGTCTGGCGCGCGTGGAACATGAAATGGAGCGGGGCGGGAGGAATGAACTACTGGCGCACGGATCTCATCGCGGACTTCCTGGCGGGCGGCGCGCTGCTCGCGGTGATGCGCGACCGGTTCGGGACGACGCCGGGTTGGGCGCGGTTTGCCAACTGGGCGACGCCGCTGGCGATGGCGTTGGCCGTGGGATGGGGCGTTGCCCGGCAATACGGACCAACGACCGGCCCGGTGTGGCAAGTGTTGGTGACGTTGGAGGCGTCGACGATGATGCTGGGCCTGGTGGCGTTGGTGGGTTGGGCCTCGCGCGGGGGAACCTCGTGGCCGCACCGGGTGCTCAACAGCCGGCCGCTGGTTTGGATCGGGGCGATCTCCTATAGCCTCTATCTCTGGCAGCAGTTGTTTTCCGGGCGGCAATTGCCACCGGCGATCCAGTCGTTTCCCGTCAATCTGGTGCTCGCGTTCGGCGCGGCGACGGCAAGTTACCATCTCGTGGAACGCCCGTTCCTGCGGCTCCGTTCGAAATTCCGCCGGCATGCCCCGCCCGAGGCGGCGGCCATGTGACCGTCGCCGGGGCGCCGGATCATCCCGGCCGGATCGCCACGAAAACGCCGGCCACGGAACGAATCCGGGCCGGCGTTGGAAAACAAAACGCGCCGTCGATCAGTGCGCGACGGCGTGGAGCGCGGCAACCTTGGACCAGTCGACGACGTTCCAGATCGCCTTCAAATAGTCGGCCCGCTTGTTCTGGTACTTGAGATAGTAGGCGTGTTCCCAGACGTCGATGCCGAGGATCGGCTTGCCCTCGACGCCGGAGACGGCCTTGCCCATGAGCGGGTTGTCCTGGTTCGGGGTCGAGACGATCGAGAGTTGGCCGCCGTTCACGACGAGCCAAACCCATCCGGAACCAAAACGGCCGATGCCGCCCGCCTCGAACTTTTCCTTGAAGGCGTCGAACGAACCGAACGCGGTGGTGATGGCCGCGGCGAGGTTGCCCGCGGGAGCGGCGCCCTGGGCGGGACCGAGGAGGTTCCAGAAGAACGTGTGGTTCCAATGGCCGCCGCCGTTGTTGCGGACCGGACCGCGGATGTTCTCGGGCACGGATGCCAGGTCGCCGATGAGGGCCTCGAGGGATTTCGACTCGAGCGCGGCGTTGCCCGCGATGGCCTTGTTGAGGTTGTCGACGTACGCCTTGTGGTGGCGGCCGTGGTGGATCTCCATCGTCAGGGCGTCGACGTGCGGTTCGAGGGCGTCCTTGGCGTAGGGGAGGGGTGCGAGTTCGTGTGCCATAAATCGGGATGGGTGCGTGTTGCGTGAGTCCTTCGGCCCGCGGGTGGCAGCCGGCCGGAAGCGGGTGCCAAACTACACGGACGGATGCGAATCGCAAGGCGGGCGGCGACCGTCGGCCGGCGATGGGTTGCACAACCCTCCAACAAAGGATCGCAAGCGAGCGACAACCGGGTCGCTTGCCGGTCGTCGGCCCGTTCCCCTAACGTCGGGCCACGTGAGCCTCCCGTGTCCAACATCGGCGTGCCATCCGGAATCCTGCCGGATCCCCGTGTTGTGCCCGTTGAACCGCGTGGGCGCGGGCTCGACGGTCATCGTCAAACAGCTCACAGCGACGCCCGAGATCAACCAGCGGCTGCGGGAAATGGGTTTCGGCGAGCAACAGCGGGTCCGCGTGATCACCCTGCAGTCGAATCTCCTTTGCCAAGTCTGCAATTCCCGGCTCGGCCTGAGCGCCCGTTTGGCGGAACATATCCTCGTCGAGCCCGTCGGGTCGGTGCGGCTCGCGGCCTGAACGCGCGTCCGCTTCCGGTCCCTTCGTCGTCCCGGCAGATTCCCATGAGCGTCCCGCAACCCCTCTCATCGCTCGCGCCCGGCACCACCGCGGTCATCACCGCCATCCAGGTGCCCGTCGAACGCCGCGCCCGGCTCCTCGAAATGGGCCTGCTCGTCGGCACGCAGGTCGAGCTGGTCCGCTTCGCGCCGCTCGGCGATCCCGTCGAATTGAAGGTGCGCGGCTACCACCTCAGCCTTCGCCGACACGAGGCCGACCTCGTCCTCGTCCAACCCCGCTGAGGTCCCGACCCTTCCCACCCCGCCCATGGCTTCACCGCAACGCCCGTTTCTCGCCGTCCTGACGGGAAACCCGAATTGTGGAAAGACCACGCTCTTCAACGCGCTGACCGGACTCCGCGCGCGCGTCGGCAACTACGCCGGCGTCACCGTCGAACGCAAGGAAGGCGCCCTCCTCGGCAACACCGCCCCGCGCCCCGTCACCGTCCTCGATCTTCCCGGCACCTATAGCCTCAGCCCGCAGTCGCTCGACGAACAGATCGCCCGCGACATCCTCTTCCAGCGCCTTCCGGAAGTCGGCGAGCCCGATCTCGTCGTGGTCGTCGTCGATGGCTCGAATCTCCAGCGCAACCTCTACTACGCGACGCAGGTGATCGAGCTCGGCTACCCGACGTTCGTCGCGTTGAACATGGTCGATGTCGCGCGCGAGAATGGGCACGAGATCGACGCGAAGGCATTGTCCGCCGCGTTGGGCGTGCCGGTGATGGCGATGGTCGCGAGCGCGTCCGAGGGCGTGCGCGAATTGTCAGCGGCCATCCAGGCCCTCGCCTCGCGCGGGGCCACGCGCGTGATCCCGCGTGGGTTCAGCGAGGTGGCGGAGTCGTTCGGCCGCGAGGCCGAGCTCCTCGAGACGCGCCTCCGCGAGGTGTTCCCGAACCGCGCGCGCCTCGCCGCCGCCGAGGCCATGCTCGTGCTTTCCGACGACCGCGTGCTGCGCGGCCATCCCGGATTCTATCCCCCCGGCATCGAACAGGCGGTTTCCGACGCGCGCGCCCGGCTTGAGGCCGCGGGCATCGACTGGCGCAGCGCCGCGATCGAGGCCCGGTACGCCCGTGCCGCCGCCATCCAGATGGCCGTCACCACCGAGACGGCGCCGCCGGGCGAGACGGCATCCGACCGGATCGACCGCGTCCTGACACACCGCGTGTGGGGACTGCTGGTGTTCGTCGGCATCATGCTCGCGATGTTCGTCGCGATCTTTTTCGTCGCGGAGTTCCCGAAGGATGCGTTGCAGGCGGGCGTGGATTGGATCGCGGGGCGCGTCGCTTCCGCGTTGCCGCCGGGCGACCTCAACGACCTGTTGTCGCGCGGCGTGGTCGCGGGCGTGGGCGCCGTGGTGGTGTTCCTGCCGCAGATTTGCCTCCTGTTCCTGTTCATCGCGCTGCTTGAGGACTCGGGTTATATGTCCCGGGCGGCGTTCCTGATGGACCGCGTGATGAGCCGGGTCGGGCTGCATGGGAAGAGTTTCATACCGATGCTCTCGTCGTTCGCGTGCGCGATCCCGGGGATCATGGCGACGCGGACCATCGAGACGCCGAAGGACCGATTGGCCACGATCCTGGTGGCGCCGCTCATGAGTTGTTCGGCGCGGCTGCCGGTTTATACCCTTCTTATATCCGCATGCATCGGCGGCGGCGCGTTGAGGAAGGGATTGGTCCTGACGGCCATGTACGTGATGGGAATCGTGGGCGCGCTGGGAATGGCGTGGGTGTTCAAGCGCACCTTGCTGCGCGGCGAGCCGCCGCCGCTGATCCTCGAATTGCCGCCGTACAAGCGTCCGGTGGCGACGGTGATCCTCCGGCACATGTGGGATCGCGCGCGGCTGTTCCTGCGACGCGCGGGCACGGTGATCCTTGGCATCAACGTCCTGCTGTGGTTCCTCGCGTCGTATCCCCGCGACGGGGCCGCCGCCGCACGTGCCGACGCGGAGCGCGTGCAGGTGGTGCGGGCCGCGTACCCGGGCATCGCGCCCGCGGACGAGGCCAAGCGCCTGGCGGAATTGCGTGCGACCGATCCCAACGCGACGAATGTCCCGCCGGCCCTGCGGGCCGCGGCGATCAAGGTCGGGACGGTGGACCGCGACGAGGGCGGCGCGGCCCTGCGGCACAGTTTCGCCGGGCGCGCCGGATTGCTGCTCGAGCCCGCGTTGAAGCCGATGGGATTCGATTGGAAGATCGGCGTGGGAATCGTGGCTTCGTTCGCGGCGCGCGAGGTGTTCGTGAGCACGATGTCGGTGGTATACAACGCGGGCGCGGTGGAAGGCTCGGAAAGCGCGGGCACCACGGGATTGCAGGAAGCGATGCGCCGCGAGAAACGTCCGGACGGCTCTCCCGTCTACACGGCGCTGACCGGGATCTCGCTGATGGTGTTCTATGTGTTCGCGATGCAGTGCGCTAGCACGGTGGCGGTAGTCCGCCGCGAGACCAACACGTGGAAATGGCCGTTGTTCCAATGGGCCTATATGACGGGGCTGGCGTGGGTCCTTTCCTTCGGCGTGTACCAGATCGGGCGGTTGCTGGGATATTGAACCGGCATCGAACGATCCAATGACGGCAGGCACGGATCGCCCCGCGCCGCATTTCCCTGCCTTCCGACTTCTTGACAAAACCCCGGGGACATCCGCATCCGGACAGGGGTCCGGATTGAAGAGTCCGCCCGGTATTTGCCCGGTATTTGCTGGCAAATCCGCACGGCCGTGCGACGACTATGCCGTGCGCAAGGGGTCAAGCACCACCGGTGTGGATCAAACGGCCGCGTCCATCGCGGCGAAGGCTGCGGCCGACGTGGCAGGAGATCCCACGACCCGAGAGAAAAATCCGGCAGCGGTCCCGTTGGGGCGATTGGGTGGGCTCAAGGGAGAGAAGGCCAGGGCAGAGGCCTTGAATCCAAGAATGCGGAAAGAGATCACCGAGAAGGCGGCGCGGACCCGGTGGGGCGGGAAGGGAAAAGGCATCCTGTGACTGTTGAAATCTTCACCCTGTGCGACTTCGCATCCGTCGATCCCGCCGGGAAACTCAATATTATCGGGACGTTTGACAGGATAAACGCGGAAACAGTCCCGCATGTTCATGGCGTTGTCGGCATGGCGATCCGGATCCAATTTGCGCCCGAAGAAACCGGCAGACAAAAAATCCAAGTGGAAGCCAAACATCCCGACGGGACATTGTTCATTCCGCTCATCGAAGCCGATATGGAGGGCTCGACCGGCGACGAGCTGACCGGCAAAGGACAAATGACGGGTATATTTACCGGGGTGAGGTTCCCCGTGTTTGGGAAGTATAGCTTTTACCTCCAACGTGAAGGTAGGACCGTTGCCGAATTGGGCCTTCATGTCGTGAAGACTGAATCCCAGACCACGAATGCACCGTGATATGACGATTCGGCTCCAACAGCCTGTTTCGAGTGGCGGATCTTGAAAGCGCGATCATTCGGTCTCGAAGCTGCTCCAGCATCGCGATCTTTTCGTCAACGGGAAGTCGGGCCAAACGCTTTCGCTCAATGGCTTTCTGTCTGAGGATTTCTTCGAAAAAGTCGCTCATTCGAGTTGCTGCCTTTCTTCGGATTGGAATTTGCCCCATTTGTTCAAGAGCCCGAACCGAGCCATGATCCGGTGGAACAATTGCTCGTCGTAGACCTCCTGATCTATGAACGATCTAAGGCGAGCCCAATATTTATGTCCGCCCAATTCAAGCGATAGAGCCATGCAATGCTCCGGGGTAAGCACGTGCGCTTTTATTCCCTCGATTTCCTGAACCACCGAATTGTCAAACGCATCGATTTGGAGCGGTGTATTTGCCACGGGAAGAAACTGCACCGGCCACCCGTGGATCACGAATCGCCCCTCTTGGTCGCGTTTGAACCCACGTTGGGATAGGTAATCGGCTATGGGTGCGTCACTGACAAGAAGGCTTCCCGGAACCGGCTTGATGGGAATGAAAATGTCCAGGTCTATGGTGGATACGGCCTCGACGTAGATGGATGCCGCAACTGCCCCGCCAATCACGAATTTGTCGAAAACGCCACCCGCTTCCATGGCGCTGATTACTTCAAGAGTCTCCCGCATCGGGCACGCAAAGTAGATCTGGATCGGGGTTGGTTGCAATGCGCTTGTGAATCAAAAGGGATGAGCCTGCGCGCCACGACGCAGATCCCCGGCATTCGCCGGACCACGATCCAATGCCTTCTGGTGGACTTGGACGAGGCTTGCGCGGCCCTCCATGACGAGCAAGTGCGCGGGACTGTCAGGCGGCCATCGCGCTCCCCTTCACGAATTGCAATTTCCGCCGTGTCCATATAAAACTCTGCGCGTAGCATCCCCGATGGCGGCAGGTCTGACGGGTCACGTCTGGAGCCTGTCCGAACCCATCGGGCTTCCCGGAAAGTGGATGCCAAACCAAACCAAACCACTACCCGCATCCGGGAAATGTCCCGTATAATGTCGCATCCCCTTTCCCGCATCTCTTGCGCGGCATCATGAACTTCCTCGTCTCCGGCCTGAGGGCGTTGGTCCGGAATCGGCTCGCCCTCGCGGGCGCCTCGATCGTGGTCGCGTCCCTCCTGCTCGTGTTGTCCGCTCCGTTGCTCACGCGGCTTCACTTGCTGAGACCGCCGGACCAACAAGACGCGATGGGAATGGATGCGGACGGAATGCCGCTGCCCGTCGGTGGCGCATACCTATTGGGCACCGACAACCTGGGTCGCGACGTCCTCTCGCGGATCGTGCACGGCGGCCGCGTCTCGCTGGCGGTCGGCATTGCCGCGATGTTGACGGCGACCCTCATCGGCGTCGCGGTGGGTTTGCCGGCGGGATATTACGGGGGAAGA
>JANYDN010000377.1 GCA_025363585.1 Verrucomicrobiota bacterium
TCCGTGCCCGTGGCCCGGCCGCGTCGGTCGGCTTTGCGGTTGATTCGCGACGTGCTTGATCACGGCGGCCCGGGTTTCCTCCAGTTCGCGATCACCAGCCATTGCAATGCCGACTGCGGATTCTGCGGCTTCGCCCGTTCGCGTTTCGATCCCGCCCGGCGCCATTCGGTGACGTTGGACGAGGCGACCGGGGCGATCGACATCGCGGCGCGCAACCACGTCGGCTACCTGCTGTTCGTGGGCGGCGAGCCGATGCTCCACCGCGACTTGCGCCGCATGGTGCGGCACGCGGCGCGCGCGGGGATCCGCCCGATGCTGTGTACCAACGGCGCGCTCTGGACCGAGGACAACATGCGCGGGTTGGCGTCGGACGGATTGACGAGCGTGATCATGTCGGTCGACGCGCACGACGTCGGGACGCACGAGGACAACCGCGGATTGCCGGGCGTGTGCGCAAAAATCCGGCGCGCGAACGAGTACTTCGCGTCGGTGGGGATCCAGACGATGGCCAGCGTGACGGCGAGCCGGTTGATCGGGGACTACGGGAAACTTCCCGCGTTCCTTCGCTCGCTGGGATTCCACGGCTGCACGTTTAGCTATCCGGTGACGAAACTGGGAAGCAGCTATCTGGGATTCAGCGACGGCGGTTTGGTGACTTATACGCCCGGCGAATTGGAGGCGGTGTTCGGGAAAATCAAGGCCTTGAAGCGCGAGGGCGGGATCGGGGTGGCGAACCCAATGGAATCGCTCGACGAGATGCAGCGCCACGCGCGCGGTGAGAAAGAGCGGTTCGGTTGCCTCGGCGGGCACAAGTATTTCTATCTCGATTGGCGGCTGGATTTGTACCGCTGTCACCAATGGGAAACGCCGATGTGCAAGGTCGACGAATGGGACGCGTCCCGGTTGATCCGTGACGGCTGCACGCGGTGCATGATCGACTGCTACCGCGATCCGAGCGTGATGCAGCATGCGGCCGTGGCGGCGAGCGACGCGTGGCACGCGTTGAAACGGGGACGGTTGATGGAGGCGGCGGGACACGTGCTCGACCGACGGAACGCGGTGTCGCTGCGAGAGGCGTGGCGCGAGCGGAAATGGATCGGCGGGGTGTGAGCTGGATCCATGCAGTGGAACTCGGGTGGGTGACGGCGGCCCTGCCGTCACTGCCGATAGCCGAGCAGTGTTTGTTGGCCCTCAGATCCGCCCGCCCGGGTGTGAATACCGAGGGAGGCCAAATATCATGTCGACAACCCGTCAGGCAGTGACGGCAGGGCCGCCGTCACCCACGCCGAATGCATCGTTCCGTCTGAGCTGGAAGCATGCGGCAGCGGCAGAGGAATTATTTCACGCCAAGATTTCGCGGCTTCGCGCGGGTTGGAATGGCCCGTTGGCAGCCCCTCCAATGCGTTCCGGGACGGTTCGTGACAATTCCTGTTGACCCCAAGAGGGCATACCGGAGACATAATAAACGGACGTACCGGTGTCCCGTTCTGGGCGCCGGCAGTTTTTTTGGAGTGACATGGCTAGAGGTTCACGAAGCAGCAACAAACTGGCCGCGCCGCGCGCGGTCAACACGACGAAGTACGACGCCCACCACAAGGTGCTGACCAGCACCTACGGTTCGTTCGCCGACCTGCGGCGCGAATTGGCGGATTCGAAGGAGAAGGTCGCCGATCGCGAGGGCGTGCTCCGCCTGCTGGCAACGTGCGCGGACCCGCAGCGCGCGTACCTGCTCTTCGACGACTACATCGAGAAGCTCGCGCTTCGCCGGAACGATTTCGGCCAGCACGACTGGTGGCTGCGCATCCAGACCGCGATCGGCAAGGCGCGTCTCGAGGAGGTGGCGATGCTCTTCCTCCGCTCGAACCGCTCGCTCCCGCCGGAACTGCTGCCGCACGCGAACTTCGAGCGGTTCGCCGAGGTGGAACAATCCGAGAAGGAATCGGGCTTCGTGCAGGAGTTGGAGAACTGGCTGTTCCCGCCGAACCACACGCACCTCGATTCGCCGCGCGCCGCGCTGCGGGTCGTCTGCGAACCGCGCCGTGCCTCGGCCGAGTCGAACCAGTGGAGCCTCGCGGTGCGCTTCTTCCTCTTCCGCTCGCGTTCGGGCGAGAAGGAAAAATTCGTGTCCGATCTCTGCGACCTGCGCACGCGCGCGGCGCACGAGGCCGAGTTGTTTCCCGCGGAGGACTGGCAGGTCATCGATTGGCTCCACGCCAACTGGGCGGAGAAGGCCAAGGAGGGCGAGGTGCTGGTGCTCGAGGGACCGGACCTCCTCGCATGGCTCGCGAAATGGGGCCACGGCCAACGCCTCGAACTCCACGGGCAGGCCACGAGCCTGCTGTTCGTCGGCCGCGTCGCCGAGCTCAAGCCGCGCCTCGAGACGATCGATGGCGAGATGAGTTTCACGCACGTGTTGGAAGTGGGCGGGGGCGAAAGCCGCCCGTTGCCCGAGAGCCGGTTCTTTGTCGGCGAACCGCCGTTGGTGCTCGTCGACAACGAGGTCCTCGTGCTGCGCAACGCGCCGCCGCCGCAGTTGCTCGGGCCCTGGGCCCAGCGGCCCATCGTGCCGGTCCGCCGCCTTTCCCAACGCCTGCTCACGGAGCTGCGCCGGACGCAGTCGCCGGAGAATTCCGGTCCCGACTGGAGCCAACTTTGCGAGACGCACACCGCGCGGCCGCAGTTCGTTTTCGAATTGGCCGACGAGGTCATCCGCGTCCGCCTGCTCGCGATCAGCGAGAAGGACGGGTCGGAATGGCAGTGGAACGGTCACGAGTGGCAGCGCGTCGTCGACCGCAAGGCCGGCGACGGGCGGCCCGAGTTGCTCGACGACCCGCGGTTGCAGCCGACCATCGTCTGGCTGCAACAGGCGGATTGGTTCACGCCGGAGCCGGGGCTCTGGGTGCTCGACGCCAACGAGCACGCGCTCTCGCAGCTTGCGTCCGCGTGGCAGGACCGGCCGGCGGAGGCGGACTATCTCGGCAACCCGCCGTTCCAGCGGTTGTTTCTTAACCGCCGGGTCGTCCGTCCCAAGCTCGTCCTGCGCGGTTCCGGCATCGATTGGCTGAGCGTCAGCGCCGAGTGGGAAGCGGAGGGCATGAAGTTGTCGTCGGCCGACGTCCAGCGTCTGGCGGCGGCGACGACGCGTTTCGTGAAATTGCCCGACGGCGGGTGGGTGGAGATCGACGTCGATGCCAACCGCAAGGCGCACGAGACCGCCGCGACGCTGGGACTCGAGGGCCTCACGGCGGACGCGCAGAAGGCGTCGTTGCTGCACGCGACGCAACTCGACGCGAACACGATCGAGGCGATGGGCACCGCGAAGGCGGTCGCGGCATTGCGGGACAAGCTGCAGAATTTCCAGGGCGTTCCCGACACGAAGTTGCCGGGCAACATCCACGCGGAGTTGCGCCCGTACCAGAAGGAGGGCTTCAACTTCCTGTGCAATCTCACGCGGCTCAAACTCGGCGGCATCCTGGCCGACGACATGGGTCTCGGCAAAACGCTCCAGACGCTCACGTGGCTCGCGTGGCTGCAGGAGACGACGCCGAAGAAGGACCGCCGTCCGTCGCTCGTCATCTGCCCCGCCTCCGTGCTCTACAACTGGCGCCGCGAGGCCGAGAAGTTCGTGCCGCACCTCAAGGTGCTCGTGCTCCAGTCCGGGCAGGCCCGGCACAATCTCCGCCGCCAGATCCCGGAGAACGACATCGTGGTCACCAACTACGCGATCCTGCGGCGCGACCTCGATGAGTTGGGCAAGTTCGACTTCCGCGCGCTCGTGCTCGACGAGGCCCAGTTCATCAAGAATCCCACCGCGCAGGTCACGGTCGCGGTGAAGGAAATCGAGGCCGACCAACGGCTCGCCCTCACCGGCACGCCGCTGGAGAACCGGTTGCTCGACCTGTGGTCGATCGTCGATTTCATCCAGCCCGGCTATCTCGGCAGCCAGACGTCGTTCAACGAGACGTACGAATCGAAGGGCGAGGGTCCCGAGTGGGAAGCCGGCACGCTGCGCCGTCGCCTCAGCGCGAAGCTGCGCCCGCTCATGCTCCGCCGCCTCAAGCGACAGGTCGCGCAGGATCTCCCGGACCGCATCGAGGAGCGACGCGACTGCGAGTTGGACGACGAGCAGCGCAAACTTTATCTGGCCGAGCTGCGCCGCAGCCGCGACCAGGTGATGAAGACGCTCCAGGAAAAGGGCGTCGCGAAGTCGAAGATGCACGTGCTCGCCGCGCTCACGCGCCTGCGACAGATCTGTTGCCATCCGCGGCTCGTCGGCAGCGACTCGGCGTCGGGCAAGACCGACACCTTGTTCGAACTCCTGGAACCGGTGCTCGCCGCCGGCAACAAGGTGCTCATCTTCTCGCAGTTCGTGGAGATGCTGAAGATCCTCGAGGGCATCTGCCATGAGAGCGGCATCCGGACCCATATACTGACCGGCGAGACCAAGGACCGGCAGGAGGTCGTGAATGCCTTCCAGCAGGACACCGAGCCCTGCGTGTTCCTCCTCTCGCTGCGCGCCGCCGGCACCGGCCTCAACCTGACCACTGCCAGCTACGTCGTCCTGTACGATCCTTGGTGGAATCCCGCCGTCGAGGCCCAGGCCATCGACCGCTCGCACCGCATCGGCCAGACGCGGACGGTCAACGCGTACCGCCTCATCGCGCCGGGAACGGTCGAGGAGAAGATCTGGGAATTGCAGCAGCGGAAATCGCAGACGATCCAGGACGTGCTCGGCGAGGAGGGTTTCGCGACCAACCTCACGCGCGACGATCTGGAATACCTATTCAGCGAGGAGTAGGGAGGGTTCCAAGCGGGGAGCCGCGGTGTGGCGACCAAGGAATTTTTTCACGCCAAGCCGAGCCAAGGCCATCCAAGGGGGGCAAAGACCGCCGGCGTGTCGTTTCACCGAACGGTGGGATCCAATCTCGGGCTCCCGATACACGTTCCCGCCTTCTTGGCCGGCCTTGGTCCCCCTTGGCGTGAGAGAATTCCCCTGCCGCGACTGCATGGTTCCCTCCCGGCTCAGTCGGGAATGCTTGGATTCTAGGCGTCTTGGCGCCTTGGCGTGATACCCAATCGAGTTCTTACTGCATGGATACGGCTTAGCCGGGCCAGCCTGTAGAACGCCGCGTGCCCCCACGCGGCGTTCCACCGTGGGATTCCAACCCGATGGATCTCTGTTGCCGCTCCCCACAACGCCGGGTCAGGGGACCCGGCCTACAAGCGGATGGACGCGCAAATCCTGCCGTCACGTGACCACCGGTATCGAAGCGCAGGGCTGGCGTCCAATGGCGACGAGCCATCGCCCCCACACGGATGCGCGGCGTCACAAACGGCGCAATACCGCGCAAGTTGCATCCCATTTCGTGTCCATGCTGGATTCCGGGCCGCGGATTCCTACTGTTCCCGAATGCGATCCCTCTTTGTCGCTATGACATTCTTCCTCGCCGCGCTCGCGGCGGGCGCCGAGGAGCCAGTCCCGTTGCCTTCGGGACGGTTCCATTTCGAAAAAACCATTCGCTCGGATCTCGGATACATCCTCCGGTTCCCGAAGGAGTACAAGCCGGGTTCCGGCAAGAGATGGCCGCTGGTGATGTTCCTCCACGGGGTCGGACAGCGTGGCACGAACATCAGTGACCTCTTCCTGCATGGCCCGCCGAAGCTCGCGGCGACCGGGATGGACCTGCCGTACGTTTTGCTCGCGCCGCAATGCGCTCCCGACCAGTACTGGCAGAACGACGTGTTGCTCGCCTTGCTCGACCGCATCGTCGCGGAGGAATCCATCGACAAGGACCGCGTCTACCTGACCGGTCTCAGCATGGGCGGATACGCGACGTGGTATCTGGGAATGAAACATCCCGAACGCTTCGCGGCGCTGGCGCCGATCTGCGGCGGTGGACAGGTCCTCGACGTGGTGCTCGCCGACAGCCGGAGCGAGGAGTTGAAGCAGATGCCCGTGTGGGCCATCCACGGCGCCGACGACTCCGTCGTTCCGGCGTCCGAGTCCGAGCAAATGGTGTTGGCCCTCCGCAAACTGGGGAACCGATCCGCGAAGCTGACCGTCTATCCAGGGGTCGGCCACGACAGTTGGACCCAGACCTACGACGACCCCAAGTTCTTCGAGTGGATGCTCGCGCAAACCCGGTCGGGACGTTTCGTTACCCCCGTTCCGAAATGACCGCCACGGCCCGTCGTCCTCGCCGATGATCCCCACCCGCGCCGCGATCGCCGATGGAAACGGCGGGTTCTCCGTCTCGGAGATTTCCGTCGGCGATCCCGGGCCCGGAGAGGTGCTGGTGGAAATCAAGGCCGCGGGAATCTGCCACACCGACCACGCGTCGCTCTCGTGGAAGCGCCCGCTCGTCATGGGCCACGAGGGTGCCGGCATCGTTAGGTCCGTCGGGCCGGACGTCGGGTCGGTCGCGTCCGGCGATCGCGTCGTGTTGAACTGGGCGATTCCGTGCGGCCATTGCATTTCGTGCCGACGTGGCGACGAGGTCCTGTGCGAGACCAGCCGTCCCGCCCACGTGATGGAGCGATCGGCCGGGCACGCGCGGCCCGAGGGAACGCTCTGGCGGGGCGTGCCGATCGATCGCTCGTTCAACCTCGGGACGCTTTGCGGATGGGCTTTGGTCCGACAGGAAGCGGTGACGCGGTTGCCCGACGGCGTGCCATGGGCCTCGGCGTGCATCGTGGGTTGCGGCGTCATGACCGGGTTCGGCTCGGCGGTGAACATCGCCCGGGTCCAACCCGGCGATCTCGTCGTCGTCATCGGATGCGGCGGCGTGGGATTGAACGTCATCCAGGGCGCCCGGATTTGCGGTGCCGGCCGGATCGTCGCCGTGGACACCGTGCCGGCTGCGCTCGAACGGGCGCGGGAATTCGGCGCGACCGACGTGGTGTTGGCGCGTCGAGACGATGGCAATCTCGACGCCGCGTCGGCCGAGGTGCGTCGGCTTTTGGGCGGGCGCGGCGCCGACCACGCGTTCGAGGCCACGGCGATTCCCGCGTTGGCGTTCGCGCCGTTGGGAATGATCCGCGACGGCGGGATGGCACTCCAGGTGAGCGGCATCAACGATGCGGTGAGCGTCGAGATGCCGCGGTTCATGTGGAACAAGACGTACGTCACGCCGCTGTACGGCGGGTGTCGTCCGTCCCGCGATTTCCCGAGGATCTTCGCCCATTATCTCGCGGGTGAACTGCGGCTCGACGAACTGGTGTCGCGGACCTACGCGCTCGACGAACTCGGCGCGGCGTTCGGCGACATGCTGGCGGGGCGCATCGCGAAAGGCGTGGTGATCCCGTGAACCGATTCCGAACCGTCGAGGTTTCCGACCCGCGTTTCGAACGCGACGGGCTGCGTTGCGTGACCGTGCGCGGCCAGGGATTGGCCGGGCGCGGGGACATCACGGTGTTCGTTCCGCCCGAGGCGGACGGACGGCGCGACGTGCCGCTGGTGCTGTTGTTGCACGGCGTTTATGGGAGCCATTGGGCGTGGGCGCTGAAGGGCGGGGCGCACCGGATCGCCGCCGCGATGATCCAATCGGGAGAGATTCCCCCGATGGTGATCGCGATGCCGAGCGACGGGTTGTCGGGCGACGGTTCGGGCTACGTGCGGCAGGCGCGCGCGGATTACGAGGAGTGGATCGTGGGCGACGTGCCGGCGGCCGTGCGCCACGCGACGTCTTCGGTCGGCGACGGTTCGCCATGGTTTATGGCGGGGCTCTCGATGGGAGGACTCGGCGCGTTGCGATTGGGCGCGCGGCATCCCGACCGATTCCGCGCCGTATCGGGACTTTCTTCGGCGACGCATTTGGACCAACTGCGCGCGTTCATGGAAGAATCGCCGGTGTGGGCCGGCGCGCCGGTGGAAGATGCGGACGTGGCCTCCGCGATCCTTCGCGCGAAGCGTTTGCCCGCGATCCGGTTTGATTGCGGCACCGACGACACGCTGTTGGAAGGGAACCGGACGTTGCACCGGACGTTGCAGTCGGCCGGGATCGCGCACGAGTACCATGAGTACCCGGGCGGCCATACGTGGGAATACTGGGCCGGGCACCTGCCGGAAACGTTGCGGTTTTTCGCGGCGCGGGTGGGCTGAGTCTTGACCGTGAGTCTCAAACGGGTCTCATTTGGGTCATGGGCATCTACATCATCAGCGAGGCGAAGCCGAAGCTTGGAGCCCTGGTCAGGCAGGCGGCGGCGGGCAAGACGATCTACCTCCTCAACGGCAAGGACATGGTTGCCTTGGTTCCCGCGCGTCCCACCCATGACGCGACCGGCGGGCTGGATGTTCACACCGCCAATGCCCGTCTTGCGGCCTCCGGGAAGACGCCGCCGACGCCATGGAAAGCCGGTGATGCCTCGCGTCTGGCCAAACGAACGCTCCGCCGCCGGGCCGGCGCATGAATCTCATCCAGCGCGAGGGCTTCGGCGCGGCTTTGGAGCAGGCCATCGTTTGGTACGCATCGGAGCGGGAGCATGGCCATGCCGCGGCGGAAGCATTGGCCGAACGCTTCGCTTCCGCCGTGGACGCTGGGAGCCCGTACACGCGGTGATCGAGTGCTATGACGATCCTCGCACCGGAATAGCGGGGTTTGACGGCGCCCTGCATTGGTTTCGGTCTCTGTACCTTCCTGAGAGCCCGTCTGAAAAGTAGGGAGGGGTCCTGTTTTCGGGGAAAGGGTTCGATGGCGAGGCGGCAAGTCCGAGGAAGTCCCGCGAATGCGCATGCGCGTCAACCTAAGCTGGAATCCAGCAGCATGCCGTGGGTGGCACCGGCTCGGTGCCACTCGCCAGCCA
>JANYDN010000026.1 GCA_025363585.1 Verrucomicrobiota bacterium
GAACGCCGCGATCGCCTCCGCCTTTCGACCCGTTTCGAGGTCGCACTTTCCGACCAGGATCTGGACCACCATCCAGTCCGGACGTTTCCCGAGCGCCTCCGCCAACTGCTCGCGGGCCTCCGTCCACTGGCCCCGATCATAGAGCGCCTTCCCGAGACTGAACCGCGCCAGTTCGTTTTGCGGATGTTTCGCGACCATCTGTCGTTTCGATTCCAGGGGATCGGTCATTGCCCGATGAAACCAACACCGCGGCTTCCCGTCAAAATTCCTCCGACTCCCTCTTGATCCCCGCGCCGCGGCTCCCGACCATCGGCGCACCGCGTTCCCTAGCGCCGGCCCATCCGGGTCCACCCAGTCGTTCCCGGATCCGCCCGTCGTCCGCGAGCGGGGCATTCCCAATGGAGTCGGAAAAATCGTCCGCCGGCAACGTCGCCGGCCGCCCGGCGCTCGTCCTCGGCGTCGGCACCTTCGCCCAGTCGCTCATGCGCGCCCTTCGCGCCGACGGCGCGCGTCCCACCGCGTATCTCACCCGCGACTACGCCCACCACGGACCTTCCCTCGAGGGCCCGTGCATCGACCACCGCGCCGTCCCCAACCCCTGCGATTGGATCCGCCGCGAGTCGCCCGATGTCATCGTCCCGATGTCCATCGAATGGGCGTTGAAACCGTGGACGGAAGAATTCCTCGCCATGCGCCCGCCCTTGCTGTGCCCGACCGGCGAGGGATTGCGGCTCGAACGCGAACGCGATTTCGCCCGCGCGCTGTGCGAAAGCCACGGCATTCCCTTCCCGCGCTCGTGGTTCGCACGCACACGCGCCGAGGCCGAGGCGATCGTGCGCCGCGAGAACCGCGCCTTCGTCATCAAGAACCCTCTCTGCTCCCCGACCTCGCCGATCCACACCATCGTCTGCGAATCCGCCGCCGACACGCTCGCATGGATCCCGACCCTCGACGACGCGGAGGGAATCTTCCTCCAGGAATATTTGGGACGCCGCGAGGCCGGCCACATCGCGCTCGTCTCCGGCGGGGAAATCCATTCGCTCGTCACCAACCAGGAATACAAACGCGCGTTCGACGGGAATCTCGGGATCGTCGCCGGCGCCCCGCTGGGCGGTCTCGTCGAACGCGACCCGGAGGATTCCCACGGGCTCGCCCGCGCGCTGTTGCATCCGCTGTTGCCGTGGTTCCGCGAGGTCGGATTCCACGGTCCGGTCCAGGTCACCGGCATTCTCCACGAGGGCCGCTGGCATGTGCTCGAATACAACGTGCGCCTCGGAGTTACCAGCGGGCCCATGATCGCCCGCATGCTCGCCAACCCGCTCGAGACCTTCGCCCGATGCGCGCGCGACCTGCCGATCGCGCCGCGTTGGAATCCCGCGCCGCGCTTCGGCTGCAACCTCACCCTCGCGGGTTACGGGTATCCGTTCACCCAACTCTCCGGCCCGCGCGTCCCCGTGTTCGTCGACGCCCCGCCCACCTGCGACGTCTGGTGGCAGGAAGCCGCGATGCGCGACGATGGCCAACTCGTCGCCACCGGCCATCGCATTGCCGATGTCGCCGCGCTCGCTCCCGGACTGGCCGAGGCCATCGCCACTGCCTACGCCAACATCCGCCGTCTTCGTTCGCTCGGCTCGTACTTCCGCACCGACGTCGGCGAAACGCTGTGGCCGCCCGGCAATTGATCCACGCCAACTTCCCTGAACCCGTGAATCCCATTGCCCCGCGCTCGGCCTGGGTCGCCGTCGATCTCGCCCGACTCGCCTCGAATTTCCGCCGAATCCGCGCCGAACTCGCGCCCGGCGTCCGCCTGCTCCACGTCGTCAAGGACGACGCCTACGGGCTCGGCGCCCCGGAGGCCGCCGCCGTTGCGCTTGCCAACGGCGCCACCGATCTCGCCGTGTACACCCTCGGCGAGGCCGCGGCCTTGCGCGGGGCCGGCATCCGCGCGCCCATCCTTTTGCTGGGCGAACGCGAGCCGTGCGAATTCGCCGCGTGCCGCGATCTCGATTTGGTCCCGACCATCGGCAGCATCGCCAACGCCCTCGCATGGGATCGTCTCGCCGGCGAGTCGCGGCGGCGCCTGCCGGTCCACGTGAAGATCAACACCGGGATGAATCGCTTCGGGTTCCCTTGGCGCGAAGCCGCGCTTTGGTCCGCGGAACTGGCCGCGTTCGGGAATCTTGAAATCGCCGGCGCGTTCGGACACTTCGCGCAGAGCGACGAGATCGACAAGACGTTCGCCCGCGTCCAGCTCGCGAATTTCAAGGAAGCCGTCGACGCCCTGGCGCGCGCCGGAATCCGGCCCGCGTGCCTGCACCATGCCAACAGCGGCGGTTTCCTCGATCTTCCCGAATCGCATCTCGGCATGGTTCGAGTCGGCATCCTCCCGCTCGGTGTTTATCCGTCGCAGGTTTGCCGGCGGCTCGACGGCCTCGAGCCCGTCCTCTCCGTCCGCGCGCGGATCATCGCCATCCAACCCGTCGCGACCGGCGACACCGTCGGCTACGGCATGCGCTGGACCGCGCCGCGCCCGGGTCGCGTCGGCGTTCTGCCGATGGGTTATGGCGATGGATTTCCCCGCGTGCGCAACGAGGGAAACGCGCTCGTCCGCGGACATCGGGTGCCGATCGTCGGCGGCGTGACGATGGATGCGTTGATGGTGGATCTCACCGAAGTGCCGGTCGTCGCGATCGGCGACGAAGCCGTGCTGATGGGCCGTCAAGGCGCCGAGGAAATCACCGTGCACGAGCTCGCCGCCCTGAAACGCAGCGTGAGCTACGACATCCTCGTCTCCTGGCGCTCGCGCCTGCCGCGCATCTACCACCGGTAACGCCGCCGGGGAAATCGTCCACGGTCCAAGCGAATCACCCGGTCTGAAAAAATCATGGGTGAGAATCCACATCCGTGATTTCCGTGATTTCCGTGGTAAAAAACGGCCTTCCAAAACCGGCGATAATCCCACTGGAACCATTCGTCCACGGACCGCACCGAATTCAAAACCCTTCGGCCTCGTTCCCTTCCGTGTGCTCCGTGTGCTCCGTGGTAAAAACTTTTCCCCCGGCCACGCCGTTCCTTCCGTGGTCTCCGTGTCTCAACGGCGGACCGCGACCATCACGCCGCAGTGCACCAGCGTGGGCGTCACCTGCGTCACGCCGAAACCCGCTTCCCCGAGCCAACGCCGGTATTCCGCGGCGCTGTAAGCGCGGCCTTCGGTCACGTTGAACAATGCCACCGAATACATCGCCACCGACAGCGGGCCCCCGAGGTCGTCGTCCAGGAACACGTCGTGCAGCAACAACCGCGTGCCGGGCCGCATTGCCGCGGCGCACCGCGCCAGCAAACGCCGGATCTCCGGTTCGTCCCAGTCGTGCAGGATGTTCGACACCAGCACCACGTCGGCGTCCGCCGGAAACGGATCGGCGAACATGTCGCCCGGCAACAACTCGAGCCGGTCCGCGACGCCGGACTCCGCCGCGAACTCGCCCGCCACCCGCAGCACCTCGGGACGATCCCACACCACCGCGCGCAAGTCGGGATTCCTCCGCAGGAACGCGAGGCTGTAGACTCCCGTGCCGCCCCCCACGTCCACCAGTTTCCGCGCGCCGGCCAACGGCATTTTCTCCGCAAGCACCGGTGCCACATTCTTCGCGCGGCCCGCCAGCGACAGCGTGAAATGCCGCGCGCCCTCGCCCGCGTCCATGGCCGAGCGGATTCCCTCGCGAAAGATGAAGCCGACTCCCGCATCGCCGTCGTCGCTGCCGCGCGGCCGGTTCGTCCGCAGGCGTTCCACGAATTCGAGGACCGACGGCGACGACGCGGCGAGGCTGAGATAATCACCGACGAAATAGGGACCGCCGGCAACGAGATGTTCGCGGGACATCGGCGTGGTCGCGAGGCGTCCATCGGCGTCCACCGCGAGCGCGTCCATCGAGCGCAGGGCCGTGACCAAAACCTGGAACGCGCGGGGCTGCAAACCCACCGCGTCGCGCAACCCATCGGGCGCGACGCTTCCGGAGGCGAGGTGCCGGAACAACCCGAAGTGGGCCACCGCCGCCACCAACACCTCGGTGGTGTGGTTGCCACGGAACAACTCGAACAACCGCGAGGGATCCACCGACGGCGGCTCGGCGGGAACGACCAACGAAGTGCCGGGATGAACCATGGGGCCTCGCGGGGATGCCGCCGATCAGCCCCCGATCTGGGCCCGGTAGGCGTCCGGCTTGAGCAGGGTCTCGAGCTGCGAGGCGTTGGAAATCTTCATCCTGAAGAACCATCCGTCGCCGAACGGGGCCGAATTCACGAGGCCGGGATTCGCGACGACGGTGGGATTCACCGCGACGACCTGACCGGCAACGGGCGCGTAGATGTCGCTGGCGGTCTTGACCGATTCGACGACCGCGCACGCCTCGCCGACGCTGACCTGGCGCCCCACCACGGGAAGCTCGACGAACACGATGTCGGTCAATTCGTGCTGGGCATGGTCGGAGATGCCGATGGTCGCGATGTCGCCCACGACGCGGACCCATTCGTGGGACTTCGCGTAGCGGAGATCGGGAGGCACTTGCGAACTCATTATTCGGAGACAGTTGGGCAAGGTTTTGCGCGGGTCAATGGTCCGAAAGGACTCCGAACTATTCCGCCTATTTTGAAACTTTCAGGAACCGATTGCGGCTGGAATTCGACGGCACGGGAATGCCGGCCCGCCGCGGGTCGCAAGATGCAACAGCGACGATTGGCCGGCCGATGTCCCGCGGCGTTGAATCACGGATTCACGACGACGATCGAAGAGAGGAAAACCGTTGCGCGGCAAAAACGTGCTTGCGAGGCCGGGAGTATCCCCTTACCAACTCCGCCGCCATGACCCCGGGTTCTTCCGGGCGTCCCTGCTTCGGCACGCCAGTGTAGCTCAGTGGTAGAGCAACGGTTTCGTAAACCGTAGGTCGTCGGTTCAATCCCGACCACTGGCTCCACTTCTCCCCCAACGGTTTACGGCAGCAGGACAAAACCCGCGTTGCGTGAATGGGAACAGAATGGTAACAGTCGCGCGTGTCCACAAAGCGCCGAGAACAAACCTTCCCGCTCAAAATCACGGTCGGGAATTCCGTCGTCAAAATCTACCGGGTCAAGACAGGCATCGGTGGAGCGTGGGAAGCGTACGCCGTGGCCGACTACACGAGCGGCAAGCGCAGGCTCGTGAAGTTTGCGGACCTCGATCAAGCGAAGCGCGAGGCCCACCGGATCGCGGTCGCGCTGTGCAACGGGGATTCCGCCGCCGCCGCAGTCGACTACAAAGACGCGGCCGCACTCGTCCGATGCCGAACGATGCTCGGCGGGCTCGACGTGACGCTCGAAACGGCCGTCGAGATCTTCGCGCAGGCCGCGCGCGCGATCGGTGTCCACCGAGTAGTGGAAGCCGCAAAAGAGCACGCCAAGCGATTCCCGAAGGCTCCCGAGCGAATGACGCTCTCGGCCGCAACGGACGAGTACCACGCGGCATTGGAGGCCCGTGGGCGTGGATCGCGCCACCTCTCGGACGTCCGAGCGCGTCTCGGCCGCTTTCTCGCGGATCACCCGGGCATGATTCTGGGCGAGCTCACAACGCGCGGCTTGCAGGCTTGGATCGACGGGTTGAATGGCCCCGACAAAGCGCCGCTGTCCCCGCTGACGCGCCGAAACTTCGCCACCGTGGTTTCGGGCATGCTCGACTACCACCGCCGACGCGGGCGCATCGCCGACAACCCCGCCGCCGACATCGAGCGGCCATCGGTCCGAAAAGTCGGGGATGTCCAATTTTGGAACGCGGACGAGGCTGCGAAGCTGCTCGCCGCCATCTCACCGGAGGCTCGCCCTGCCCTTGCAGTCGGGTTGTTCTGCGGATGCCGCACTGCTGAAATCGCCCGCCTGTCACGCTCCGACTTCGACCTCGACGATGGGCACGTTGCCATCGGTGCCGACAAAGCCAAAACCGCATCCCGTCGCCTCGCGCCAATCCCCGCAAACCTTCGCCCGTGGCTGGGAGATTTCGCCGCGTCGGGGCCATCGACTCCGCTCTGGCCGTCCGGGCGTGCCGACTCTCTTACCAAGGCTGTTTCCGCGGCATGCGAGAAAGCTGCCGTGCGGCGAATCGACAACGGCGCCCGGCACGCGTGGATCTCGTACCGGGTCGCGGAAACCGGAGACGTCGCGCGCACCGCACTGGAAGCCGGCAATTCCCCGTCCATCGTTCACGGGAACTACCGGGGGCTGGCGCGGAAGGCTGACTCGGTGGCGTTTTTCTCCGTGGTGCCCGTCGGGCAAGGACGGGTTTAAGAGCGCAGGGAGCGAAGCGTTCGGGAACCGAAACAGAGGCCGCGCCGTAAATCCAAAACGCGCGTTTACCCCAATGTTTTCAGGTTGTTTCCGGTGTTTTTCTGACTTTCGCCGCAACAGCTCGCCTGTGGGTGATGAACGATACAGGCTTGGTCGCGCCGGTCACGGCGGCGACGGGAAACGACGGGTTCGCATCCAAGGTTGAGTACGCAAAGAATCGACGCGTCTCGGTCCGGACGGTGACGAACTGGATTCAACACGGAATGCCGCACCTCAAATGCGGCCACCGAAAGGTTCTGATCGAGACCGCGAAGGCCGACGGATGGCTGCGCGGCAATTTCGAAGTTATCCGGCGTCCCTCTAACTACCGCCCACGCGGGAACCCGGAGGCGACGCGATGAGCACTCCCGCGGCTGTCTGGGAGCCGCGCGCGCGTCGGTGGCGGGATCTTGGTGGGATCGTCATTTCCGAAGCGTTCATTCGCTCGCTGGAGTGCAGGCGCGCCCACCTACGCCGACGGACGCCGGCAAAACCCAAACCCGCCCTGCCGCCCCCTTCGTGGGTCGAGCGGAGCCTGCCTCCGGGGGATGCTTGAGCGTGGCCTTTTGTTGGGCCGACAAGGCCGTCTTGCGGCGCATCCGGGAACAGGTTGCCGAGGCAGCGTCTGGCCTAGCCGTTTACTTCGCGCTGGCGGAGATCGCCAGTGACAACCAGGCCGACGAGTTCTCAGCCACGCAACAGGCCGTCGCCGCGAAGTCGGGGCTGAGCGTGCGAACCGTTGCGGACCGAATCCGGGATCTCGCCGGGGCTGGCGTCATTTCCGCGGACGTCCCAACCCTTCGGGCGCCGACCCGATTTCGGCTCCTTTCCATGATCGGCAATGGTTGCCGAACGCTAGGCAATGGTTGCAGAGCGTTAGGCAGCGGAACTGCCAATCCGTTGCCGAACACTAATAGAAGAATCAATAATCAACCCCAAGGGAGTCCGTTGGCCACGGCCGACCGCATCGGGTTGGAGAAGCAGGCCGAGCAACTCGGGGCCGAAGTGCAGAGGCTTGCCGGCCTTCGTCTTCACCAACGCAACGCGGATTGGGAGGAAACGCTCGCCGCCAAACGCCGCGATCTCGCCGACATAAACCGCCGTCTCGGGGAAAGCGCGGCAGCCATTGCCCGCCGATGAGCACCGTTCACTTCCCAACTGATCCCGAGGCAGAGCTCGGCGCCCTCGGCTGTGTCATCGAGCGGGCCGGCGAAGGTTGGCACCGGCTGACGGCGGACATGTTCGCCACGACGCCCGGCGAGGAACTCTTCAAAGCGATGGAGGGGCTCGCGGGCGCATCCGCCCCGATATGCTCAGAAACCGCGGCGCGTTCCAGCAACACCCTGATCGTCGGCGAGGCCCTCGAAAAAACCGGGCCAGGCCTCGACTACTGGCTGCCCATCCTGCGGGACAAGCGGGCCCTACGCGCCACGCAGCGGCTTTACGTGGACATCGCGTTGAAGGTCGGCGTGCTCGAACTGGAGCGGCGCCCTGTAGCCGAAGACATACGTGTCCTTGTTTCGGACGCTTCCGTCAAACTGGCCGGAATCACTCTCGGTCTCGCCGAGCACCAACGGCGCACCATGAAGGAAAACCTCGGCGACCTCGTGGACCAGCTCGCCGCGAGCGACCGCGGGGAAAAGCCGCCGACCGTGCCGACGGGATTGCCCGGCATCGATTGGGTTCTCGGTGGCGGTCTTCGGGCGAGCGAAATGGCGGTCCTTGGCGCGAGGACATCGGTAGGCAAAAGCGCGCTCGCCGTGTCGATAACCCGGGCGGCATGCAATGCGGGAAAGTCGGTCTTGTACGCGTCGCGCGAACTCCGGGTCGGCGCGATCATGGAACGGCTCGTTTCCGCCGAGGCCGGCGTTGCCGTGCGCGTTGCCGACGGGTCGAAGGGGATGAGCGACCAACAGAGGCGAGCGATTCCCGTAGCAGCCGGCCGCATGAAAGGCTGGCACTTGGACATTCGGGACGATCTCCGAACCATTGCCGGCGTGCGCGCCGAGGCGTCCACGCTGAAACCCGACTTGGTTGTCATCGATCACGTCGGGATCTTCGACGCCAACCTTGGGCCTCGCGCCTCGACATACGACAAGGCGACGCACAACAGCAACGCATGCCGAGACCTCGCGTTTGAGACCGGAGCCGCCGTGCTCGTTCTCGCCCAGGTGAACCGGGCCGGCGCCGAGGAAGACGCTCCGCGCCTCGACCATCTGAAATCGACGGGAGCGTTGGAAGAGGATGCCCGCGTCGTGCTGCTGCTCCACCGGGTCGCGGAGATCGACCGAGCCACCGAGCGGCTCGAACTCAACCTCGCCAAGAACACGAGCGGCGAATTGCGGCTCGCCACGCTGAGGTTCGACAAGCCGCGCATGCGGTTCGCCGAGGAACACGGCAGCCCCGACCCCGGCGCCCGATGACCCCTTGCCATTCGTTGTATAAGGCCCGCCATGCGTTCGGGCCGGCCATGGGCCATTCCGCGCCATCGCGAAGACAACGCCACGCTGGCGGCCTACAGGCGCGCGCGCGTCGCGGCATCCCGAAGGCCGGCCGGACCCCGGAAAACAGGCCGCGAGGCCCCTGGCAAGGAATCTTTTAGCGTTTTCCGAAAAACAGGTGACCGCGCGAGGCCGAGCATTTTCCATGAGACCCAAAAAAAAGCGCATAGCACCCCCGAGGGCAAAAAAAGCCACCGCGGCGCCGCAGTATTACGACTCGATCCGTGCGGCGGCCGGCGTGCTCGGCATGTCTGTGGCTGCGCTCATGGCGGCGAAGGG
>JANYDN010000041.1 GCA_025363585.1 Verrucomicrobiota bacterium
ACCCGGATGAGCATGGACGCACGCGTGGCGCTGGTGTGGGCGCTTCTCTCGCAGGGCGCGTTGGGCGCGGTCTTCGCGCCGGTGCCGAAACTCGACTCCGCCTCGGCGACGTTTTTCCGGCGCGGCACGACCAACGTCGTCGTGCTGCAAGGGGACGGCCTTGCCGCCGCGAACGAATTCCACGCGACCGGCGCCGGCGTGCGCGCCGTGCCCGTGCCGCCCGCGCCGCCGGTCGTTTCGATCGAGGGCACCGCGGGCGGGATCGCCGTGCAGGCGTCGAATCCCGAGAAGTCCGTCTCGATCCAATGCATCGTCGCCGCCGACGCCGTGCTCGGCGCGCACGAACTGCGCGTGGCCGGTCCCGGCGGTGTCTCGAATCCCGTCGTGTTCCAGGTGAGCGACATCCCGGAGATCGCCGAACCGCCGCAGGGCAAGGGCTGGGAAGACGCGCCGATGATCGCGTTGCCCGCGGGAATTTCCGGGAAGATCGGCGGGTCGGCCGAGGTCGATCACTTCCGCATCCACGCGATGGCCGGCAAGGAATTGCTCTTCGACGTGCAGGCGAACCGCACGGGATCGCCGCTCGACGCGACGCTGGTGTTGCTCGACGCGAAGGGCATTGAGGTCGCGCGCAGCGAGGACGCGAACGGCCTCGACCCGTTTCTCGTGTTCACGCCGAAAGCGGAAGGCGACTTCGTCGTGCGGCTGTTCGACCTGCGTTACCAAGGCGGCGGCGATTACCGGTATCATCTCGTCGCGGGCCCGCTGCCGTACGTCGAATCGTTGTTTCCGTTCGGCGGTCGTCGCGGCACGACGGTCGACGTGCAGTTCATGGGGCATCGCCTTGCCGGCGCGGACCGATTGAATCTCGCGTTGTCCGCGGACGCGCCGCTCGGACGACAAGACCTGCGCGCGCGTACGCCGGTGGGCTCGAGCAATCCGATCGGCTTCGAGGTCGGCGATCTTCCCGAGATTTCCGAGACGGAACCCAACGACGTCGCCGACAAGGCCAACGCGGTGACCGGCGCGACGGTGGTGAATGGCCGGATCGAGAAGCCCGGCGACGTCGATGTGTTCCGCTTCAAGAGTCCGGCGGACCAGAAGTGGGTGGTCGAGGTTTCCGCGCGGCGGTTCGGGTCGCCGTTGGACGCGTTGCTCACGCTGATGGACGCGAAGGGCGCCGTATTGCAGCGCAACGACGACGCGGTCGGTCTCGACGCGCGGCTCGAGTTCGACGCGAAGAAGGACGTGGAATATCTGGTGCATCTGCGCGATCTCACGGACCGCGGCGGCGAGCGCTTCGGATACCGACTGTCGTTCCGGATGCCGGACACGACGCCGGATTTCACGGTGAAGGCAAACGCGGGCCGCGTCCGTTTGCATCGTGGCGGATGGGTCGCGGTGCGCTGCGACGTCGCGCGGCGGAACGGATTCGACGGCATCGTGCGCGTCGGCACGGGCGCGTTGCCGCCCGGCGTGTCGGCGATTCCCCTCGCGCTTGGCAATGGTTTCGACGGCGGTTGGCTGTTGCTCGGCGCGACGGAAGACGCCGCCGGCACGAACTTCCCGCTGCGCGTCGGCGCCAACGG
Organism: Verrucomicrobiota bacterium; assembly: GCA_025363585.1. Taxonomy (GTDB): domain Bacteria; phylum Verrucomicrobiota; class Verrucomicrobiia; order Limisphaerales; family UBA9464; genus UBA6176. Next base: position 1,590 of record JANYDN010000041.1, read on the forward strand.
GGAGTCGGGCGGTCGCGCGGCGATGCGCGATGTCGCGATGAACGAGATGGGTTGGGTGACGTTGCTACCGCCCGCGCCGTTCGCGGTCGATGTCGCGCAAGCCTCGGCGTTCATGGAACAGAACGGGAGCACGATGCTCGACGTGGCGGTCACGCGCCGCGCGGGTTTCGACGGCGAGGTGAAGATGATGGGCGAGGGGCCCGGCGGCGTGAACATCGGCACGCTCGTGTTGCCGGCGGGCAAATCGCGCGGGCAACTTTCGTTGAACGCCGCGTACAACGCCGCGACCGGTACGCGTCCGTTGCTGGTGCGCGCGGAGTCGGGCGTCGACGGCCAGACCCTCGTCCAACCCGCGCCCCGCGCGGTCGATCTCACCGTGCGCGGGATCCCGTTGTTCGCGACGGCGATGCTTCCGGGCTCGCCGTTTTTCCGGACCGACGCGGTGAAACTTTCGGCGGCGGCGTTGCCGACCAACTCGACGTCGGCGGCGAACAGCACGGAGTTCGTGGTGAAGGTCGAGCGTCGCGGCTACGAGGGCGAGGTCGCGCTCGCGCTCGAGGGCGTGCCCGCGGGCGTGAACGCCACGGTCCAACCGGTCGCGGCGAAAAGCCGCGAGGCATCGATCCGACTTCTCGCGACCGACAAGGCCGAGGCGGGCAAGGAACACGACCTCGTGGTGGTCGCGACCTACTCCCACGAGGACCGCACGTGGCGGCAAAAAACCCAGCCGGTGAAACTCCAGATTCTCGCGGCGCCCGCGGAAGCCGCCCCGGTCGTCGCCACCAACACCGTGCCCGCGGCAAAGCCCACGCCATGAGATTCGATAGTCCGCGCTTCGTTGGTGGAGTTGTCAGCCCCCGCGTTCCCGCGGCGGGAACGCTTTCGGAGTGCGGTGGGAAGCGCTCGGAGCGCGCCACACCGCTTTGTGGCGAGTGCCGAGTTGGCAACGAAAGCGGTGTGGCGCCTTCCGAAGGCTT
>JANYDN010000071.1 GCA_025363585.1 Verrucomicrobiota bacterium
CCCGGCGTACGGGTAAAGCACCTGGAGCGTGGCGCTGGTCTCCGCGACGGTGCCGACCCCGCCGAGCTTTCCCCCGGTGCCGGCGGGCGCGCCCGAGACGTCCAACACGTTCACGACGACATTGGCGGTCGCCGCGGGCGCCGCGAAATTCCCGGCAAACGCGGTGACCTGGATTGGCCCGGCGACCGGGTACCCGACGGTGACGAGCCCCGAGCTGTTGACGGTCGCGAGGAAGTATTTGTCGAGTGACCAGAGCGACGGCGCGTGCCCCGTGTAACAAGCAGCCGGCGCGAAATCCGCGTTGAACTGGAGCGTGGACGGAGTGACCGGAGACAGGCTCGTGACCGTGAGCGTCTGCGGTGTCGGCGTGATCGCGAGGCTCGTGCAGGCCGTGCCGCCGCTGCCGACGACGCCGATGACCGAGAGGCCCGCATCCGTCGCGGAGAGATTGCTGTCGGGGCCCGCGTCGATGCCGGGGGCAGTGTCCGTGTAGCCCTGGCAGGTCGGGTCGCACGGATTTCCGACGCACGGCCCGGCGTCGCCCTGCACGTTGGCGAGGTGAATGCCGCTGTGGCCCCCGGACGCGAGATCCTTCGTGAAGATCGAGTCGCCGACACAGGTGCCGTACTTGCCGTCGGCGCCGCACTGCATCTTGCCGATCGAGCAACTCACGTAGGTGCCGGAATGCCGAAGCACCTTTCCACACTCGGTTTCCGTGCCGGGCGCATTGCAGGCGCACCCTTCGGTCGGAGTGTCGCAGCTCGGCACCGGGGGCACGCGGGTGCTCCCGTCGAGCTGGTCGTCGACCGAAGCGGGGTGCCCATCGCCGCACGAGGGCGCCGCCGCGAAGACGCCGACCGCCACCGCAACCGTGGCGGCGACATGGCTCAGAGCTCGAGCCGCCGATTTCGGAAAACGCATCCGCATCCTTTTCCTCCCCGGCGTCTTCCACACACCCAAAGTCGCCAGTCCGAACGACCGTCGATACGACCTCGGACACACTCCGCGTGGGAGCGCGTACGACCGACCTGGGCTCGCACAAAGCAAGCAAGGTGCCGCCCGCGAAACGGCTCGAACGCTTCGCTCGTTCGTCCGAACTTTCAATCGATGCGGCCACTTGAAGCTCGGTCCCGCGACGACGTCGACCGACCGAAGGAACCAGAGCGCGCAGTATTTGGCGCAGCTCTGACCTCGTTGCGGGGTGACACGTCCTCCCCTATCGGCCAATAGCCTCTATCTCCCCCCATTCGGAAGATCTTGATTCGCAAAGGACTGATGCCGGGGTGCGTTGCGCGTCGTCGAGATGGACGCGGAGGCCTTGAGCCAGTGGTGCGGATGGGCTGGACGCGTCCGCGGAGGCGCCCTTCAGAGCTTCTTCAGGCTCGCGCACGCCTGCTCGACGCACGTCGCCGCCTCGGCGGTGTCGGTCACGCGGCTGCAGTCGAAGTCGTTGCCGTCGACCTTCACGCGCATGTTGACGCCGAACTTGTCCTTCTTGTCGATGTCGCTCGTGGCCGTGTACGTGATCGTCCAGCCGTTGGCGGTCTTGTCCTTCTTACCCCAGGACTTCGGCTTGCCGCCGGCGTGGCCCTTTTCGATCGACGCGATGGTGCGGTCGTAGTCCTCGGACATGTCGCCGACCTTGCCGAGCAGGATCGTGCACTCCGGGTTGCTCGCCATGATCATGATGCCGTCTCCCGCGCCGTCCTCGACGGTGGCGTTCGAGGGGATCTTGATCTGCACGCCGAGCTTCTTCACCGAGGACGGCGGCATCGAATGGGGTCGCGGCCGGTTGCCGGTGAATACGAGTGGCGGTGGCATGTCCGAGGCCTACATCCACGGCTTCAATCTCATCGTGGAGGCCGTCAAGCAGATTCGAGGGACCTCGACCTGTCAGGTCGCTGATGCCGAAGTGAGCCTTGTTACGAGCGGCGAAGGCGTGCCCACCGGCGCGCTCGTCCTGGTGAAGAAGTGATCGGCGCATCGGGTCCCGTGGACACCATGTTGTTGCCGCTTCCCGACGCCGATTCGCAACCATTCTGGGATGCCTGCGCCGCCGGCGAACTTCGAATCCAAACCTGCGCGGCGTGCCGCCGGCGGCGATTTCCGTCCCGACCCCTTTGCCCGCACTGCCGATCGTTCGACCACACCTGGGAGTTGGTCTCCGGCCACGGCACCATCTGGTCGATCGCCATTCCCCACCCGCCGCTGTTGCCCGCGTACACCGACCTCGCGCCCTACAACGTGATTTTGGTGGAACTCGACGAGGATCCCCTCGTCCGTGTCGTCGGCAATCTCGTGCGCGAGGCGGGGGCGCCGATCAACTCCGTGGATCCCCACACCATCAACATCGGCGAAACGGTCCAGGTGGTCTTCGACGTCCCAGTCAACGGCATCGCCCTCCCCCGCTGGATCCGCCGCGGACAATGACCGCGGCCGTCCCGGCGCCCATCGCGCCGAGAGCGCGCGTGCCGCCCCGGATGAATTCGTGACAAACTCAGCAATCCGACTGGTCCCGCGGCATGTCGGCCGGCGGACCAGCGACCTTCGAACCCCCCACCCAATGCGCGCCCCATCCCACCCCCAACGCACCTCCCGATCAAACAGGCTT
>JANYDN010000083.1 GCA_025363585.1 Verrucomicrobiota bacterium
GCGGGAACGTGTATCGGGAACCAGAGATTGGATCCCACCGTTCGGTGAAACGACACGCCGGCGGTCTTTGCCCCCTTGGATGGCCTTGGCCCGGCTTGGCGTGAGATAATTCCTCGGCCGCTACTGCATGGATACGGCTTAACCGGATGGAACTGAGCAATTCCAAAACCAGCCGCTACCACAAGCTGAGCCACGACCCTATCAAGCTCCGCGACGCGGTCCTCGAACTGGGCCTGCGCTGCCTTCCCTCCGACGCCGGGGAATTGGTCCTCGATCTGGACCTGATGGGGCACTTGGTCCACGGCCTTCAGGAAGGGCGGCACTTCAGTGCCTATTACGACGGCTGGTGTTACCAACCCCTCTACGTGGTGTGCGGCACCACGGTCCTCTGGGCACAGGTACGCCAAGGCGACGCCGATCTCGATGCCGACGTCGAGGCGGCGCTGTCGGTGATCCTGCCCGCGCTGCGCCGCCGCTTTCCCAAGACGCGGATCCTCGTGCGCGGCGACAGCGGATTCTGCCGCGAGTCGATCATGCAGTACTGCGAGGAGCAGACGCCGCCGGTCCATTATGTCCTTGGTTTGCCCAAGAACCCGGTCCTTTTGGCCAAGCTGGAACCGCATCTGGTGGCGGCGGAGGAGAAGCGCGGATTCAACGAGGCGGCCAGCGCCCGCGAATTCACGGAGTTCGAATACCAGACGAAAACGAGTTGGAGCCGTCCCCGCCGAGTGGTCGGCAAGGCCGAGGTGATGGAGGCGGGTCGCAACCCCCGTTTCATCGTCACCAGCCTGCCGGCCGGCGGCTTCAAGGCAGAGCCCGATTCCAAGGACCGGTTCGGAACCCAAGACATGTACGAAAAGATCTACTGCGCGCGCGGGAACATGGAGAACATCCTGAAGCAGCAGACGCTGGATTTGAACGCCGACCGGATGAGCACTCATCATCTGGCCGGCAACCAACTGCGGCTGTGGCTGGCGACGCTGGCCTATCTGATGTTGGAGCGGATGCGGGCCCTGTGCCTGCACGGGACGGAACTGGCGGTGGCCACCGCGGGGACGATCCGTCTCAAACTATTAAAGGTGGCGGCGACGGTGCGGATCAGCGTGCGGCGGGTGCACGTGCAGTATTGCAGTGCCTTCCCGCTGCAGGCGGTGTTTCGGCTGGCCCAGCGGCGATTGGCCGGCCTGGAGGTTGGCGGCGGCTGAACAACGACGGCTCAATTCGGTTCCGAACGCATCCAAAATGTGAATGCGATGTGAATAACGTGCCCGCGAATGTCCGGAAACCGGTGACTTATACCACTTTTCCGAAATTAAGCCGCGTTTGCTCGAAAACCCGATCTAAGACGCACCCGAAAACTCCCCGCCAGCCGGAAAAAAGCAGTCACCCCGGCAAACCTCAACCGGCGTGTGAAATATCCGGGCTAGGGTCTTCCTCCACAGAATCCCCGTGCTTTCTCAAACGGGTCGCATGGTTTCGGTCGGGGCCATCCGCCTCGCGTATAGGTCGGCGAGGCGGTCGGCGCCCTCGATCTGATAGGTCGCATGTGGGCCCGGCAGGACAAGGACCTCGGTGCCGCCCGTGGCATAAGGCGCCCAGTCGGCATCGAGCCCCAGGCCGGACATCTCGGCGCTCAATGCCAGGTCCAATCGGCCGCGGAAATGCCCGCGCGGCGGCACCATTAGGCGGCGCAGATAACCTTCGCCCGTCTGGTAATGCCGCCATTCCTCGGACAAGTGCCGGTCCTCGGCAAGTCGCGCGGCCTCGGGCGATCCGGGCTCGGGCGGTCGGCGGCCCAGTTTTTCCAGGAGTCGCCGCGACGACACGCGACGTCCGCCGCTCGTCATCCACGACCGCAGCCACGGCAGGGAAAGAAACGCGGTGTTCGCGAGCCAGTGGCGACCGCCCATGCCCGGCATCCGGAGGCATCGCTCCCTATAGGCCGTGCGGCCCGGAACCGGTGTGTCCGCGATCGCCAGCATCGCCACCTCGTCGCCGGCTTCCTGCAACTGGAGCGCGACCTCGAACGCGAGGTTGCCGCCCACGCACAGGCCGACGAGATGCCACGGACCCCGCGGTTGCGCGCGCCGCATGTCCGCGATGCAGTCCCGCGCGATCCCGCGGAGGTCGCCCCGGAGCGGTCCGGCGCCACGCCACGCGCGGTTGCGGAACGCCCGTACCGCGGGACCGGGCCCGAGATGGCGGTGCGCGATCCAGGCGTGGGTGAGGAATTCCGATTCGTCGCCGTAACCGCCCGGGAACACGAACAACGTCTTGGCGGCATCGCCTTCCCTCAGCGTCACCAACGGGTCGGTCCCGGGGAACGACAGGCCCTCGGGATGCCCGCGCCGCGTTGCCTCGACGCGCCGTGCCAGCGTGCGCACGGTGCAATCCTCGAACAGAACGCGCACCGGCAGCCGAAGTCCGAAATGGCGGTCCACGCGGTCGATCAATCGCAGCGCCATCAACGAGTGTCCGCCGCACCCGAAGAAATTGTCGTCGAGCCCGATGGTCTTCCGAGCGAGCACGCCGGCGAAAATCTCCCGCAACACCACCTCGTAGACCGAGTTGGGGCGCGTGGATTCCCGCGCCGACGCGGCGACCGACCACGGATCGGGCAGGGCGCGTCGGTCGATCTTGCCCGCGGGTGTCAGCGGCCATGCGTCCACCGGCACCCACGCGGTGGGGACCATGAAGGCCGGCAGGCGTGTCCCTAGGTATCGGGCCAGCGCGTCCCCGGCCGCGGGGTTTCCGTCGCGTGTCGTCCAGAACGCGACGAGCGTCCGCGCGCCGTCGGGCCGCGCCCGCGACTCGACGATCGCCTCGCCGACTCCCGGATGTTCCCCGAGCGCCCGTTCGATCTCCCCCAACTCGATGCGGAACCCACGGATCTTCACCTGCTGGTCCCGGCGTCCCAGGAACTCGAGCGTGCCGTTGGCCGTCCACCGTACGCGGTCGCCCGTGCGGTACATCCGCTCGCCGGGCGCGTCGGCGAAGGGATCGGGCACGAATCGTTCGGCGGTCCATTTCGGTTGGTTGAGATAGCCGCGCGCCAGACCGGGGCCCGCCAGGTATAACTCCCCGGAAACGCCGATGGGCACGAGGTCGCCAGTCTCGTCGAGCACGTACGCGCGGGTATTGGCGATCGGACGGCCGATGGGGACGTTGCCGCCGGCAAAGTCGTGGGGAATCGGATGGCAACACGCGAAGGTCGTGCATTCGGTGGGCCCGTAGCCGTTGATGATCCGCGTCCCGGGACCCAGGCGCTCGTGGGCCAGGCGCACGTGCCGCGGCGAGAGTGCCTCGCCGCCCGCGAGGATTTCCCCGACGCCGGCGAGGATATCCGGACGCGAGGCGACGACCTCGTCGAAGAGCGCCGCGGTCAACCACAGCGTGGTGACGCCGTGCGTCCGTATCAACGTGCCGATCGCCGCCAAATCAAGCGGTCCTTCCGGAACGACGACGAGTTTCGATCCGTGCAACAGGGCGCCCCAGATCTCGAAGGTCGAGGCGTCGAAGGCCACCGGGGCCAACTGCAGGAACACGCGGTCGGGCCCGAAGGTCGCGTAGTCCTGGCCGAAAACGAGCCGCGCGATCGAACGGTGCTCGACCATCACGCCCTTGGGTTTGCCGGTGGAACCCGACGTGTAGATAATATAGGCGAGATCCCCGGGCCCGGCGTCCGTCGCCGGATATAAGTCCCCCGCCGAAGCGACGTCCGCCGCGGCGATCCGGCCGGGGTCGAGCACGCGGCATGCGGAGGGACCCACGGCGTCGGGCAACGCGGCCTCGCTCAACGCCAGCGTCGCCCCGGAATCCGACAGCATGAACTGCCGGCGGGCGGCGGGATACTCGGGCGGTAGCGGCACGTAGCACGCGCCGCATTTGAGGACGGCGAGGATCGCGACCAACTGCCCGGGGGAGCGTTCCAGGTGCAGGGCGATCCGGTCCCCGCGGACGACGCCGTGCGCGCGCAGGGCGCGGGCGAGTTGGTTCGACCTTCGATCGAGTTCCCCATAGGTCACCGCCTCCCCGTCGTGGACGACCGCGATGGCCGACGGGGTTCGCCGCGCCTGCGCCTCGAACAATTGGTGGACGCAAAGCCCGTCGGGATAGGGCGTCGTCGCCGGGTTTCCCGCGAGCAATACCTGGCGGCGCTCGGCTTCGCCCGCCAGTCGTATCCCGCCGATCCCGCGATCCGGGTCCGCCACGACGGCGCGCAGGAGCGTCTCGAAATGCCCGAACCAACGCCCGATCGTCGCCGCCTCGAAGAGGTCGGACCGATAGACGCAATTGCCGCGGAGGCCTTCCGCCTCGTCGTCGCGGAGATTGAGCGTCAGGTCGAATTTCGCCGTGCTGCTGGGAATCGCGATGGTTTGGACCCCGAGATCGCCGAGCGCGGGCGACGCGGGACGCGACTTCTGGAAGTTGAACGCCACCTGGAACACGGGGGTGTGCGCGGCATCCCGTTCGGGTTGCAGTTCCTCGACCAACTTCTCGAACGGAAGTTCCTGGTCCGCGAACGCCGCCGTCGTGGACTCGCGCACCCGGTTCAACGCCTCGCGAAACGTCGGGTTGCCCGAGAGATCGGTGCGCATCGGCAGCGTGTTGATGAAAAAGCCGATCAATTGGTCCAGATCGGCGTGGTTCCGTCCGGCCGTCGGCACGCCGACGACCAGGTCGTCCTGTCCGCTCAACCGCGCGAGCATCACCTTCCATGCCGCGAGCACGGCCATGAACAACGTCGACCCTTCCCGTCGTGCCAACCCGCGCAATTCCCGGGTCAGTCCGGGATCGATCGCCACCTCCAGGACCGCGCCGCGGATGGACGGCGTCGCGGGACGCGGGCGATCGGTGGGCAACGCCAGCACGGGCGGGGCGCCGGCCAGCCGCGATTTCCACGACGCCACGAGCCGCTCCAGCAGTTCGCCGCGGAGTTGGTCGCGTTGCCTTGCCGCATGCTCCGCGTATTGCAGCGGCAATCCGGGCAACGGGGACGAAAGGCCCGCGGCGAACGACCGATACAATGGATCCAATTCGCGCCACAGGATCCCTTCCGACGTCCCGTCGAACGCGATGTGGGGGAACGCGAGCAACAGTTGGTGATCGTCGTCTGCCAGCCGCAGCAGCCGCGCCCGCATCATCGGTCCGCGCGACAGGTCGAACTTCCACGCCTCCTCGCCGCGTGCCAACCGCCACGCCTCGGTCTCCCGCGCCCCGGGCGCGTGCGCCCGCAGGTCGATCGTTTCGAGACGCGCGTCGGCTTCCGGGGCCACGACCGGGTGGGGCACGCCGTCGACCGACCCAACGGTGGTCCGCAGGACTTGGTGTCGCCGCACGATCTCGCGAAGGGCGCGTTCCAGCGCGGGTGCGTCGAGATCGCCCCGCAGGCGGAGGCACAGCGCAACGGTATAACCCGGACCGTCCGGATCGAGTTGGTCGAGGATCCAGAGTCGCTCCTGCGCGGGCGAAAGGGGAACGGGCGCCCCGGGCGAATCCGCCGGCGAGGGTGGGTCGGATCGGATTCCCGGGGACACCGGGGCAGGTGCCGGCGCGATCATCTCCGCCTCCGGGACCACGCCCATGAGCTCGGCCAACGGCGGCATCCAGAATCGCTTGGCGTCCGCCGAGAACAGCTCCGCGTGCCGGACATCGGTATACAAGATGCGCGTGTCGTGACCGAGCAACGCCTGCCACGCGGCGGCGCTCCCGGGCCTTCCCGAGAACACGGCCGTCACGCGACCCTTGTACGGGCGCACGACGTGGCGTTTCGCAAGGGCCTCCGCGTGGAGCGGGAACGCGGGCGAGGGATCCGCGGGAACCAGCCGTGCCGCGATGCGGTTGGGCCAGCGGGCATTGAAGCGGATGATGGAATATCCGACCCATCGCGCCGCACGCGTCCACCATCCCGCCCGATCGCGCGGGCACGGCCCGGGGCTCGTCGCCGCGGAGGTTCCCGCGACACCGGTGGGTCGCGTCGGATCGAGCAGGAAGACGAACTCGACGGATTGCCCCTCGGCGGCGAGGCGCCGGGCGATCTCAAGCGTCACGAGGCCGCCAAAGCTATATCCGGCGAGTCGGTACGGACCCCGGGGTTGGATCCGCCGGATCGCGGCCAGATGGATCGCGGCCAACTCCGCCACGCTCTCCGCGGCGAAGTAGCCGTTGCCCTGCGCGAAATGCGAGACCGCGTGGAGCCGGCACGGGACGGACCACGCGCCGTCGCGCGCGACGCCCAGGTCGGCCTCGTTGAAGAAGAGGGGCGGACCGTCGACGTTGCCCGACAACGCGATGACGAAGCCCGAAGTGTCCGTCGCGGACCGATGGCGTTCGCGATCGATCCGCGCGGCGAGGCCCTCGAGGGTCGGGGTCTCGAAAAGCAATCGCACCGGAACCTCGACGCGGAGCCGGGACTCCAGTTCGAGCCCGACCTTCACCGCCGCGAACGAGTCGCCGCCGAGACCGAAGAAATGGTCGTCGGGACGCACCGACCGGATCCCGAGCACGCGGCACCAAACGTCGTGGACGACCGACTCGGTGGGCGAGAGCGCCCGCGTCCCGGGGCCCGGGGCGGCGTCCGCGATGGGTTCGGCCGCGGCGAGACGGATGGTTTTCCGGTCGACCTTGCCGTTGGGCAGGCGGGGAAGCGTCTCGAGAAAGACGAATCGCGACGGGATCATCGAGGCCGGGAGGATTCCGGGCAGTGACTTGTACAAGTCGCGCGCGGAAAGCGTTTGGCCGGGCCGGACCACGATGGCGGCGACGATGGCGCGGGAATCCGCGGACGCGGCGAACCAAGTGGCCGCCGCCATGGCCACGCGCGGGTCCCGCAGGATGGCGGCCTCGACTTCCTGGGGCTCGATGCGGTTGCCGCGCACCTTGATTTGTTCGTCGTTCCGCCCGTGGTAGAGCAACGAGCCGTCGGCGCGCCACTCGGCGAGATCGCCGGTGCGGTAACAGCGTTCGCCGCGGGGACCCACCGGTTGGAAACGCGCCGCGGTCATCGCGGGATCGTCGCGGTACCCGCGCGAGAGGCTCGCCCCGCCGATCCACAATTCGCCGCGCTCGCCGACGCCGAGAACCCTGCCGTCCTCGCCGCGGACCACGAGCAACGTGTGGTCGAGGGCCGTGCCGATGGGTTCGGAAAACGCGGCGTCCGGGCTGGCACCGATGGGATCCGGCGCGATGCGGTGGCCGGTGATCCAGACGGTGGCCTCGGTGGGCCCGTACAAGTTCCAGGCTTCTTCCGCGATGCCCGCGAGTTTCCTCGCCAACGCGGGGGAGACGGGTTCCGCGGTGGTGATCGCCACGCGGACCCGCGGGAAACCCGCGAGCTCGGCAAGGGTCGGGGCCCAGGTCGACGGACCGGTCGCGACGATGGTCACGCCGAACTTCAGGAGGTCGGCGGCGAGGCGGCGGGGCGCCATCCAGAGTTCGCGGCCGCGGAGCAGCAGGCTGCCGCCCGTGACCAAGGGCACATACAACTCGGCCAAGGCCTGGTCGAAGCCGATCGTGGAAACGGCCAGCATGCGATCGGCGGCGGTGACGCGGAGCAATCCGATCGTGGCCACCAGCATGTTGAAAATGTTCCGGTGCTCTATTTCCACTCCCTTGGGTTCGCCGGTGCTTCCCGAAGTGAACAATATATAAGCCATCCGATCGCCGCCCGGCGCGACCGGCGGCAGGACCGTCGCGTCCGGCGCGTCGTCGAGCCGGCCCAAGTCCAGGAACTCCGGCGCGGACGCCCCGCCGTCGACCAGCAGCGGCGCCGCGATCCCGGGATCGCCCACGATCAACCGGCAGCCGCCGATCTTGAGGATCCGTCGCTGGCGGTCCGGCGGATTCTCGAGGTCGAAGGGCACGCACGCGCCACCCACCCGGAGGATCGCCAGCAACGACGCGACGAGATCCGGGGTCCGGCGCATCAGGATGCCCACGGGTTCCTCCGGGGCCATCCCGCGCGCATGGAGGCGCCGGGCGATGCGTTCGGCCCGGGCGAGGAGTTCGCGGTAGGAAGTGAAATCTCCGTCGCCGGAAACGATCGCCACCGCGTCGGGCGTCGCGTCGGCCTGGCGGGCAAACCACGCGAAGAGGTTTTCGTCGGGCGACGGCACGGCGCCGGGCGCGGGACCCGCGGTCGCGTGGGTCGGGGCGGGAGCGGGCGTCATCGTCGGCAAGTCACGGGGCTTGGCCCTGGGTTATACAAGGTTCGAGGCGGACGGCGAACTGGCTCGACGGTTCCCAATGATACCCGCCGCGGACCGGCAGGCCGTCGGCCGTCGGGAGGACGCGGTGATTCCGCGCGAGGGCGCGGAGGAAGAGGACGCTCGAGCGGATCGCCATGTCGCCCAGCGGGCACACGTGGTGGTCCAACCCGAACGGGGCGAACTCGTCCGGGCCCGGGCCGCCCGACACGAAGCGGTCCGGATCGAACCGGAAGGGATCCGGGAAGACGCCGGGATCCTTGTGCGCCTCCCACAGGCAGAGCCGCACGGTGGCATGCCGCGGTATGAGGTATCCGTCGAAGACCAGGTCGCGGTGCACCTTGCGGATCAGGCGTTCGGATTTGTCGGTGCGCAGGGTTTCCAGGACGAAGGCCTCGGCGAACGAGCCCCCGCCCGACGGGTTTTCGGGATCCTCGAGCGCCAGCCGTCGCGCCATCGCCGGGTGGTCGCCGACGTACTTGGTAAGCCAACGGAAGAGCGAGTAGGTGTCATAGCGCCCCATCTCCACCATGTAGATGAGGTTGCCGAGCATCGTCTCGTCCACGGGCCCGTCGTCGGTGAGGCGGCCGAGGATGCTTTCCCGCGAGCCCGGCGGACGACGGGCGGGATCGCGGATAAAATATTCGAGAAGATGCTCGCGGATCTCGCCGTACGCTTCCTTCTGGCGGTCGCCGATGTTCCAGACGAGGCCAAACGGCCCGAGTTTGCGATAGCCCGCGAGGATGCGTTCGAACGACGGCGAGCCGATCGGCGCGCCGAAGAAGGCGCGGATCAACATGCCGCTGCCGATGGTGTTGAGGCGGGCGATATAGGATGCCGGGGTGGGCGCCGCTTCTTCCTGGGCCGCCGCATATGCGGCGAGTTCGCGGGTCGCGAACGCCGCCAATTCGGGCTCGATCGCGGCGAAGTCGGCGGGACGGATCGCGCGGGCGAGCGCCTGCCGGTACGTGCGGTGGTCCTGGCCTTCCAGTTGCCGGAGGAATCCCTTGGGGAATAGCGATCGCAACGGGACCGTCATCGGCTCGAGGTGTTCGCCGTGCTCGCGCAGGAAGCGGCGGCAACGCGCGATGCCCTGGATGCAAACCCAGAAATCGTCCCACGCGATCGCCTTGAACACGGGGCCCACCTCGGCGGCGTGGTGGATCAGGAAACAACGGTCGGACTTCTCGAGTTCGTCGAGTCGGACGGGCTTTCCCGGCGGCAACGGATGCCGCGAGAAAAGGCCGCGGGCGCGCGCATAGACGACCGACCGGCGGGGCAGGCGTTTGCGGAGCCGGGCCGCGAGGGATTCAGTCATGGGACATTTCTTCCGGCGTGGGCGGGATGAGTCGCAGGATGGCCTCCGCGGTGGCGGGCGAGGCGAGGGCGATTTCCCCGCGGACGCCGAAGGCGGCGATGGCGTCCCGGATGGCCTCGCGCACGGAGATGGCCAGCATGAACGGGGGTTCGCCGACCGCCTTGCTGCCGTGGATCGTGCCGGGTTGCGCGGCGTCTTCCAGGAACGCGACGCGGAAATCCCGCGGGACGTCCGCGAACGTCGGGATTTTGTAAGTCTCCGGCGAATGCGTCAGCAACCGCCCGGCGCCGTCCCATGCCAGTTCCTCGGTGGTCAGCCAACCCATGCCCTGGACGAAACCTCCCTCGATCTGGCCGCGGCAAACCGCGGGGTTGATCGCGTTGCCGACGTCGTGGAGGACATCGACGCGGAGCACGCGGGCCATGCCGGTGCGGCCGTCGACCTCCACCTCGCTCACCGCCGCGCCGACGGCGAAGTAGTGGAACGGGTGCCCGCGCCCGGTGTTCCAGTCCATCGACAATCCCGGCGTGTGGTAATGGCCCATCGACGAAAGGGAAACGCGCGCGCGGTATGCGTCCTCGACCGCGTCGGCGAAGGTTTTGCCCGCGGTTCGGAACGGCGCGAGGCGTTCGGCGAGGACCGTGCAGGCTTGCCGGACCGCCATGCCGTTGAGATCGGTTCCGCACGACGCCGCCGTTGCCGGGGCGTTCGGGACTTTGTCCGTGCGCGTTGGCATCATGCGGACGCGGTCCGGTGGCACGTCGAGCGTGGTCGCGGCGACGTGGGCGAGGTTGGTATGCAAGCCTTGGCCCATCTCGGTGCCGCCATGGTTTACCTCGACGGTGCCGTCGCGATGGACGAGCACCAGCGCGCCTGCCTGGTTGAGGAACGAGAGCGTGAAGGAAATCCCGAACTTGACGGGCGTGATCGCAATGCCGCGCTTGCGGCGGGGGTGCGCGCGGTTCCATTCCCCGAGCGCGCGGCGGCGTTCCGCGAATTCGCTGCCGGCCTTCACCCCGGACCAAACCCGGCCGATTCGCCCGACGGGGACCCGCTGGCCATAGTGCGTCGTGTCGGTCCCGCCGTCGCCGTGGTATAGGTTTCGTTCGCGCACGGTCTCGGGCGGGAGCCCGCGGTGGCGCGCGACGCGATCCATGATTTCCTCGATCACCACCATTCCCTGGGGGCCGCCGAATCCACGGAAAGCGGTGTGCGACACGACGTGGGTCTTGACGACGGTTCCCTGGAAATCGACGGCGGGGATATAATAAGCGTTGTCGAGGTGGAGCAGCGCGCGGTCGGCGATCGAGCGGGAGAGGTCGAGGGAACACCCGCCGTCGGCGAACAGTTCGACGCGCGCCGCGCGGATCCGGCCGTCGTCGTCGAATCCCGCCTCGAAGCGCGCGAGGAACGGGTGGCGCTTGCCGGTGACGATCATGTCCCGCTCGCGCGAGTGCCGGACGCGCACGCTTCGGCCGGTCGCGGCGGCCGCGAGCGCCGCGAGCGCGGCGGGCGCCGAGGCTTGGGTTTCCTTGCCGCCGAATCCGCCGCCGAGCCGCGGGCATTCGACGGTCACGCGGTTCATCGGCAGCCCCAGCACCCGGGACACGATCGCCTGCACGCCGCTCGGGTGTTGGGTCGAGCTGTGCACGGACACCGATCCGTCCTCGCCCGGCTCTGCCCAACAGGACTGTGTCTCGAGATAGAAATGATCCTGCCCGCCGATCGCGAGCTCGCCGGTGATCCGGTGGGGCGCCCGCGCGAGTTCCGCCGCCGCGTCGCCGCGACGGATATGATTCGGCGGCCCGTGCAGGCTTCCCGCGGCGATCGCGCTTCTTGTATCCGTCTGCGCGGGCAGGGGCAGGTAGTCGACCACGACCGCGTCCGCCGCCTCGCGCGCCAACGCGGCAGTGCGGGCCACGACCAACGCCACGGGTTGGCCGTGATGGAGGACCTCGTCGCCCGCCAACAACGGCTCGTCGTTCCGCACCGCCCCGACGTCGTTGATGCCCGGGACGTCCGACGCGAACAGCACCGCGACCACGCCGTCGATCCGCGACGCCGCCGTGGCGTCCCTCCGGAGGATCCGCGCGTGCGCGTGGGGCGAGAGGACGAGGCAGGTCTCGAGCATCCCGCGCGCGGCGTCGTCGACAAACAACGCGCGGCCGGTGACGTGCAGGCGCGCGCTCTCGTGCGGCGGCGCGTCGGGTGCCGGCCCCGCGGGCGGCAACGGCGTCCGGGAAGGTTCCATGGCGTCGTCCGCGAGGAAGCCTTCGAGCAGCCCGGCCAGCGCCCGCCGCCGGTAGTCCGCGCCGCCGCGGACATCGGAGATCGGGGTGAACTCTTCGCCCAACACGCGCGTTGCCCGGGCGATCCGGGCGGCGTCCAACGGTTGGCCGAGCAGGGCGGCCTCGGTCCGGTGCGCCCGCGCCGGGAACGGGGCGACCCCGCCGCACGCGATCCGCGCCGCGATGACGCGTCCGCCCGCGTCGAGCTTCACCGCGAATCCCATCGAGACCGTGGCGATGTCCACGTCGGGGCGCTTCGAGACTTTCCGGAAGGCGCGCCGGAAGCCCGCGTCGCGCGCGAGGACGATGGTCTTCAACACCTCGCCCGGGCGCAGGATCGTCGTCCTGTATCCGGGGAAAAACCCGTCGAGCGGGACGGTGCGTTCGCCGGCCGCGGAGGCGAGGACCAGCGAGGCGTCCATCGCGAGCAGGAGCGTCGCGGCGCACGCAACGGGCGAGGCGGTGGCGAGATTGCCGCCGAGCGTGGCGCGGTTGCGGATCTGCCGCGAACCGAAGCCCCGCAGCATGGCGTCGATCTCCGGGAATTCCCCGCCCAGCACCTCGCCCAGCACGGTGAGCGTCACCGCGGCGCCGATGTGCCACGCGTCCGGCGTTCGCCTGAGTTCGAGGAGTTCCCGGACGTGTTCGAGCGACACCAGCGTTTCGAAGCGACGGAATCGGCGCGTGATTTCCGGTCCCAGATCGGTCGCGCCGGCGATGCAGCGCGCGGAGGGAAATCGTCCCAGGATGCCGAGGAGCGAGACAAGGTCCGTGGGACGATGGCAATCGTCGGGGAGCGACGACTCCGTCGGGCCCGCGGGCCCGTGCGGCAAAGCGGGCATGGGTATAAGTCCGGCACCCTGGCGGGCCGACTCAAGCGCCTCGAGCGCGGCATCGCGGAGGGCGCGGTAGCCGGTGCATCGGCAGAGGTTTCCGGCGAGTTGCCCGTCGAGATCCTCGAGGGTCGAGAGATCGCGGCGGTGGCAGGCCTCGACGAGGGACATGACGATTCCCGGCGTGCAGTAGCCACACTGCGAGCCGTGGTGCCGCACCAGGGCCGCCTGCACCGGGTGGAGCGAGCGCGGGGATTCGTGGCGACGCGGGCGGCACGGCGTCCCGGTGGAATCCGCGGCATCCAGTCCCTCGACGGTGCGGATGTCGCGGCCGGCGACGGTCCAGAGCGGCAAAATGCAACTGTTGGTGGCGCGCCACCCGGGTTTGCCGTCGGCACCGGGTTGGGCGACCAGCACGGTGCAGGCGCCGCAGTCGCCTTCGTTGCAACCTTCCTTCGTGCCCGTCAGTCCGGCGTCGCGCAACGCCTCCAACAACGTGCGATGGGAATCCGCGGCATCGACCCGGAGCGGGACACCATTCAGTCGTACCGGGAGTGGATGGGGAACCGTGGTCGCGTTGGATGTCACGATGGATGGGTTTCGAGCCGGTGGGTCGCCTGGAATCCGCATCGGACGCCGGACGCGCCGCCGGAAACCACAGGACGCGTTCGCTCCGATGGATCGGGACACCCCGCTTGGACCACGTCGAAATCTGCGGATTGGTTTCGCGGGTTGACAAGGCAAAACCCGGGCAATCCCATGCCACGCATGGAGAATTGCCGATGACGGGCGAAAACCTGTTGAGAGAACTCCTCGATGCCGTGACGCGCGGCGAGGCGGTGGTGCTGGCGACGGTCGCGTCGACGCGGGGATCGGTCCCGCGCGGTCCCGGCGCGAAGGCGTTGTTCTACGCGGACGGCCGGCAATCGGGCACGTTGGGCGGCGGACGGTTCGAGTCGTTGGCGGCGGCGGACGCGTTGGCGACGCTGCGTGGCCGCGGGTGTTTGCTACGCGTCTATCCGCTGCACGAGGAAAGTCCGGAATCGTTCGGCGCGATCTGCGGGGGCGAGGTCACGGTGTTCTTCGAGCCGCAGGTTCCAAAAGACTCGCTGGTGATCCTTGGGGCGGGCCATTGCGGGCAGGCGCTGAGCCGGTTGGCGCGCGGATGCGGGTGGCACGTGACGGTGATCGACGACCGTGCGGAATGGCTCGCGGGGTGCGATGCCGCGGTGCGGTTTGGCGGCACGCTGGAAGAATTCCTCGCGGGACGGGAGTGGCGCGCGGGCGAGGCGTTGGTGTTGGCGAGCCGGAACCACGCGTTGGACCGCGAGGCGTTGGCGGGGGCGCTGGCGCGGCCCGGGGCCGCGTATATAGGAATGATCGGGAGCCGCCGGAAAGTCGCGCGGGTGTTCGCGGAACTGCGGGTCCGTGGCGTCTCGGACGAGGCGCTTGCCCGCGTGCATGCGCCGGTCGGGCTCGACGTGGGTGCGGATTCGCCGGCGGAGATCGCGGTCAGCGTGCTCGCGGAAGCGATGCAGGTCTTGCGGGGACGGCCGGGAGGGTTTCTTCGCCGGAACCCCGAGGCGGGCTCCGGGGAATCGTTTCACGGCACGATTACTTAGCCGGATCCATGCGGTAAGAACTCGATTGGGTATCACGCCAAGGCGCCAAGACGCCAAGAATCCACGCATTCCCGACTGAGCCGGGACGGAACCATGCAATCGGGGCAGGGGAATTATATCACGCCAAGGGGGACCAAGGCCGGCCAAGAAGGCGGGAACGTGTGTTGGGAACCAGACATCGGATCCCACCGTTCGGTGAAATGACACGCCGGCGGTCATTGCCCCCTTGGATGGCCTTGGCCCGGCTTGGCGTGAGATAATTCCTCGGCCGCTACTGCATGGATACGGCGAAGCCATGCATCTCGAC
>JANYDN010000084.1 GCA_025363585.1 Verrucomicrobiota bacterium
CCCAGCGCCACGAGGTGGTCGAGTCGCGCCGCCGCGCCCGCGAAGCAATTCGCGCCGGCGCCCGCTCCATACGTCCCGACGTGTAGTTCGTAGATCACGAGGTCGTCCGCGGGCGGCGTCACCGGCGCGTCGTCGCCCCAGTCGAACGCCGTCGGGTCCACGACGACGTCGTTGCCAGCCGCTCCGGACACCGTGCATTTCCGCGCGCGGGGATCGTGACGCCAAAGCCCCTTGCCGTTGGCGGTGACGAAAAACTTGTATTGCCGGCCCGGGCGCGCGGCGGGCACGTCGGCCGACCATTCGCCGTTCCACGCGCCGTCCACGAGGTCGTGGTGGAGCGGCGTGGCCGTGGTGGACCAACCGTTGAATTCGCCGGGAACCGTGACCGAAGCAGCGTGCGGCGCCCACACGCGGAAGGTGACGCCGGTCCCCGCGGCGTCGTGGTACGGGGTCGCGCCCCGGCCGGGCCGAGACGATTGCGCGTGCACCGCGCCCGGCCGCGCGAGCAGCGCGAACACGCACAGAAGGGCGACGAATGAAACCCGGGATTCCAGCATCGTGCTCAACCGTCGCCGAGCCGCCGTCGGCCCGCAATGCGGGCGCGCGCGCTGGGACGCATCCGGGCGCATGCCTGCCACTGCCCCCCGGATTTCCAGGAAGGGGACTCGAAATTTTTTTACAGGAGGTAACGGAGGTAACGGAGGTGGGGGCCGCAACTCCCGCAGAGACGCGGAGATCCCGGAGATGATCCACATTCCCTCTGCGCCTCCGCGCCTCTGCGGGAGATCCCAACACGGGTCCAATTTCCGCAGCCGGATTGCCGGCAAGACGTCCGCAGATGCCGCAGATGCCGCAGATAAAAATCCGAGCTGAACATCTGCGTTATCTGCGCCATCTGCGGACAAAAAGGGAGGCGATGTTTGGGGCTGCGGTGGGAATATTTTACAGGAGGGAACAGAGACATGCTCTTCGCGTCCTTCGCGGCTTCTCGTGAGTCGTTTCCAGCCGTGACGCAAATGTCCTCCGCGTCGTGCTTCCGGGCGGAAGCGAAACCGGTGGATCGCGCCGGCGGGACGGGAAGCGATACGAAGCCTCTGTTGCCTCCGTTTCCTCCTGTAAAAAAATTCCATGCCAGACGGGAACCCGTCGGGACGGTGTCATGATGCGCCCCTGCGCGTCGACGCCAGCAACACGCGGTTGATGCCGGGTTCCTTCGCTGTCATCGTTCGTTTGTCATGCGTTCCCCGTTGTCGTCCGGCGTCGCCCGCCCGCGCTTTCCCGCGTGGATCGCGCGGGTTTTTGCGACGCTGGGCATTGCCGCCATCGGCACCGCGGCGCCCATTCCCGCGCCGGCCATCGACTTCAACCGCGACATCCGGCCCATCCTCTCCGACCACTGCTACGCGTGCCACGGGCCCGACGAGGGCAAGCGCAAGGGCGGGCTTCGGCTCGACCGGCAGGAGGACGCGTTCCGCGAATTGAAATCCGGCAAGCACGCCTTGGTCGCGGGCAAACCGGGAGCGGGCACGCTGGTCGAGCGCATCGTGTCCACCGATCCGGACGACCTGATGCCGCCGGCCAAGAGCGGGAAGCCGCTCTCGAAACAACAGATCGCGCTGCTCAAGGCGTGGGTCGACCAGGGCGCGCACTGGAAGCAGCACTGGAGTTTCGTCGCGCCGGTGCGGCCGACGGTTCCCGCGGTGAAGGACGCGCGCTGGGCCAAGAACGATCTCGACCGGTTCGTCCTTGCGAAGCTGGAGAAGGAAGGAATCGCGCCCGCGCCCGAGGCGGACAAGCCGACGTTGATCCGCCGCGCGACGCTAGACCTGACGGGATTGCCGCCGACGATCGAGGAAGTCGACGCCTTCCTCGCGGACAAGTCGGCGGAGTCGTACGAGAAGGTGGTGGATCGTCTCCTCGCGGCGCCGCAATACGGCGAGCGCATGGCGGCGAATTGGCTCGACCTCGCGCGCTACGCGGACACCAGCGGCTATCACTTCGACGGCGTGCGCTTCCTGTGGCTGTGGCGCGATTGGGTCATCGATTCCTTCAACAAGAACAAATCCTACGACGAGTTCACGGTGGAACAGTTGGCGGGCGATTTGTTGCCAAAGCCCACGCAGGAGCAACGCATCGCGACGGGGTTCGTGCGAGGCAACATGACCAACGACGAGGGTGGCGCGGATCCCGACGAGTACCTGAACAAATACGTCGTGGACCGGGTGAACACGCTGGGCTCGGTCTGGCTGGGCATGACGGTCGGTTGCAGCGAATGCCACGACCACAAGTACGACCCCATGGCGTCGCGCGAGTTCTACCGGTTCTACGCGTTCTTCCACAACGTGCCGGAGAAGGGGCTCGACCGCACGCGGTCGGACAACCCGCCGCCGCGGTTGCCCGTGCCGACGGGCGATCAGGCGAGGAAGTTCGTCGAGGCGGAGTTCCGTTTGAAAGACGCGGAGAAAACGGTCGGCGACCGCCAGAACGAACTCGGCGAGACGCAGGAAAAATGGGAACGCGAGACGAACTCGAACCCGACGTCGCCCGTCGCGACGAACGACCTCGCCGTGGTCGTGGGCGAGGGCACGGGGACGTGGTCGGGCGAGGGGAAGGCGGAGTGGGAGGACGCGTTGCCGGGGCGCGCCTTGAAATTGGCGGGGAACGGTTGGCTTGATCTCGGCCCCGCGGTGACGCTCGAGCGGACCAACGCATTCTCTTTCGCGGCGTGGGTAAAGATCCAGGGCGACGGCGCGGTGTTGAGCCGCATGGAAAAGGCCCCGGGCTACCGAGGGTTCGACTTGCTGGTGTCGGACCGTCGGTTGCAGGTGCACGTGATCGACGCGTGGCCGGACCACGCGCTCAAGGTGAAGACGAAGGAACAGTTCCCGGCCGACCGTTGGATCCGAGTCGTGGTGACGCACGACGGGAGCGGCAAGGCGGCGGGAATGAAGATCCACGTGGACGGGCGTTCCCGCGAGTTGGAGACGGAGCGCGACACGCTGTCGGGCACGCTTGCGACGACGGAACCGTTGCGGATCGGCGCGCGTTCGGGAGAGGCGCAGTTCAAGGGATCCGTCGGCAACGTCCGGTTCTGGAAGCGGGCGTTGACGGAAGCCGACGTGCGCGCGGACCTGCACCACGCGTGGGGACCGGTGATCGGCAAGACGGGCGGGAAGCGCACGCCGGAAGAGCAGGAGGGATTGGACCGCGTGTACAAGGAAGTCTACGCGTCGGATTTCCTCCACTCGCAGGCGGCGCTCGCGAAGGCGCGGCAGGAAAAGGACGCGCAGTTCGGGGCGATCCCGACGACGCTGGTGATGGAAGAGATGGATCCGCCGCGCGACACGTTCGTGCTGGTGCGCGGCGATTTCCGGAGCAAGGGCGAGCAGGTGACGCCGGGTGTGCCGGCCTTCCTGCCGCCGTTGCCGGAAGGCGTCCCCGCGAACCGTCTGGCGCTTGCGAAATGGCTGGTGGCGACGAACCACCCGCTGATGGCGCGCGTCACGGTGAACCGCTACTGGGCGATGTTCTTCGGGAACGGGATCGTGAAAACGATCAATGATTTCGGGTCGCAGGGCGATTGGCCGAGCCATCCCGAACTGCTGGATTGGATGGCGGTGCAATTCCGCGACGGCGGCCGGATCGCGGGCACGCGCGGCGCGCACCGCGACGCGACGCCGTGGAACACGCGCGAGTTGGTGCGCGCGATCGTGACGTCGGCGACCTACCGGCAAAGCGCGGCGGTGACGCCCGCGAAACTGGAGCGCGACCGGTACAACCGGTTGTTGTCGCGCGGGCCGCGGCTTCGGTTGGACGCGGAGTTCGTGCGCGACAACGCGCTCGCGGTGTCGGGATTGCTCGATCGGAAAATCGGCGGGCCGAGCGTGAAGCCATACCAGCCGCCGGGGATATGGGACGGCACCGACTCGCGCTACGACCAGGATCACGGCGACAAACTGTACCGCCGCGGCATGTACGTGTTCTGGCGGCGCTCGGCGCATTACCCGTCGTTCGCGACCTTCGACGCGCCGAACCGCGAGGTGTGCACGTTCCTGCGGCAACGCACGCAGACGCCGTTGCAGTCGCTCGTCCTCATGAACGATCCGGTGTACGTCGAGGCCGCGCGCGGATTGGCCGAACGCGTCTGGAAGGAAGAGCCGCGCGACCCCGCGAAGCGATTGCTCCGCGCGTTCCGCCACACGCTCGGGCGCGTGCCGGCGGCCGTGGAAATCGCGACCCTTCGGCGGACGTACGACGAGCAACTCGCGGGATTCAAGGCCGACCCGAAGGCCGCGGAGGCGTTGCTCAAGATCGGCGAATCGCCGTTGCCGAAGGACGTGCCGGCCGAGGAATTGGCCGCGTTGACCGCGGTCGCCAACGTGCTGCTCAACCTCAACGAAACCATCACCCGCTGACGCCATGTCACTCCACGACGAACTCCGAAGGATCGAGACGCGCCGGGCATTCCTGACGCGGAGCACGACCGGGCTCGGTGCCATCGCGTTGGCAACGCTGCTGAATCCGGCGGCGCGCGTCGCCGCGGCGGCCAATGCCATCGCGGGCACGGGCTCGGGCACCTCGACGGGTTCGCTGGGCGGCGTGTTGCATCACGCGGCAAAGGCCAAGCGCGTCATCTACCTCTTCCAGTCCGGCGCGCCGTCGCATCTCGACCTGTTCGACCCGAAACCGAAACTGAAGGAACTGACCGGGACCGAATTGCCGCCGAGCGTGCGCATGGGCCAACGCATCACCGGCATGACGGCCGGGCAGAAGCAGTTGCTGTGCGTGGGTTCGGCTTTTCCGTTCAAGCGTTACGGGAAGAGCGGCGTGGAGATGAGCGAGATGCTGCCGAACATCGGCGGGATCGCCGACGAGATCGCGTTGGTGCGCTCGATGTTCACGGAGCCGATCAACCACGACCCGGCGGTGACGTTCTTCGCCACGGGACACCAGCAACCGGGACGCCCGACGATGGGCGCGTGGGTGGCGTACGGGTTGGGGTCCGAGAACGAGAACCTGCCGGCGTACGTGGTGCTGACGAGCGGCGGCGGCGGGCAACCGTTGCAGGCGCGCTATTGGGGCAACGGATTCCTTCCGGGCAACTACCAGGGCGTTCAATTCCGCAGCCAGGGCGACCCGGTGTTGTACGTCACCGATCCGCCGGGAGTGGATTCGAAGCGGCGCCGCGCGTTGATCGACGCGATGCAGACGTTCAACAAACGGCAATTGGGAATTCTCGGCGACCCGGACATCGCGACGCACATCGACAACTACGAGCTCGCGTTCCGGATGCAGACGTCGGTGCCGGAGTTGATGGACATCGCGAAGGAGCCGAAGGAAGTGCTGGAAGCGTACGGCGCGGAACCGGGCAAGGCGTCGTTCGCGAACAACTGCCTGTTGGCGCGTCGATTGGCGGAACGCGGGGTGAGGTTCATCCAGTTGTGCCACCGCGATTGGGATCATCACGGTGGGTTGCCGGACGGGATCAAGAACCAGACGAAGCAAACCGACAAACCCAGCGCGGCGTTGGTGCGGGACCTCAAACAGCGCGGCATGCTCGACGACACGCTGGTGATCTGGGGCGG
>JANYDN010000119.1 GCA_025363585.1 Verrucomicrobiota bacterium
CTTTGCCCTTCTTCCTTCCGTGATTTCCGTGATTTCCGTGGTGACCCATTGGTTCGGAGTGCTTCCGTGGTCCGGGTGCTCCGTGGTCGATTCGGCCCTCCGCGATTCCGTGGTCCAACTCCGTGGTTTTCCACGGGTCGACGGGACCGTAGCCTTCGGGGCATGTCGTCCGCTTTCTCGCTCGCCGGCAAAACCGCGTTGGTCACCGGCGCCGGCTCGGGCATCGGTCAGTCCATCTCGTCGCGCTTCGCCGCCGCCGGGGCTTTCGTCTGGGTCGCCGACGTCGATGCCACCGGCGGCCATGCCACCGTCGCCGGCATCCGCCAGACCGGCGGCGCCGCGGAGTTCCTGAAGCTCGACGTCTGCAACGAGGCCGATTTCGCGGCGGCATTCGCCCGCGTTCCCGTCGTCGACGTCCTCGTGTGCAATGCCGGCATCGGCCACGTCGGCACCGTGCTCACCACCACGCCGGCGGATCTGGAACGCATCTTTTCCGTCAACGTGCACGGCGTGTTCCGCACGATGCGGACGTGGATGCCCGGCATGGTGGAGCGCGGCCGCGGCTCGGTGGTGATGACGGCGTCGACGGCGGGTCTCGGCGGACTCGTGGACCGTTTCGCCTACGCGACGAGCAAACATGCCGTCGTCGGCATGGCGCGGAGCGCGGCCCTCGACGTCGCCCGCACCGGCGTCCGCGTGAACTGCATCTGCCCGGGGCGCGTGGAGACGCCGTTCGTCCGGTCGCGGATCAACGAGTATCCGGATCCCGCCGCCGCGTACCGCGAGATGGCGTCGACCCAGGCGCAGGGCCGGATGGGGCAACCGGAAGAGATCGCGGCGGCCGCGTTGTTCCTCGCGAGCGACGACGCAAGTTTCGTGACCGGCGCGGCGTTGGCGGTGGACGGCGGATGGACGGCCGGGATGTTCCCGCAGAAGTGACGGGGTCCGTTTCGGAATTTTCAAACAAAAGGAAACGAAGGAAACGAGGGACCGGAGGGGCGCGAAGCCGACGTTGTTTCCCGGATCCGCGTTCTCACGAGCGCTGCCACCAGACGGTGGGGGAATTCCCGCGCTGGTTTTCGGTTCCGGCGGGATCCGCGCTCTCACGAGCGCCGCCACGCACGAGCGCCGCCACGCACGAGAGCTGGCACACACGGGCGCGGCCACGCGTCAGGCTTCGCCGATGCCCTCGAGGATCATCTCGACGGTTTTCTCGAGGCTGCCTTGGTTCTCCCGCACGACGGCCTGGCCGCGTTTGCCGAGGGCATCGCGTTCCGCGGGATCGGCGAGTAGCCGCTCGAGCGCGCGTTCGAGTCCGGCGGCATCGGGAACCTGGATGGCGCCGTTCCGCGCGATGAACTGCGGCACGACCTGCGGGAAATTCTGCATGTGCGGCCCGAACACCACGGGCTTGCCGAGCGCGGCCGGTTCGATCGGGTTCT
This sequence comes from Verrucomicrobiota bacterium, assembly GCA_025363585.1. GTDB lineage: Bacteria > Verrucomicrobiota > Verrucomicrobiia > Limisphaerales > UBA9464 > UBA6176. The sequence goes on from JANYDN010000119.1 coordinate 1,443, forward strand.
GGCCGCCCTCGGCCGTCAGGCTCTTGCCCACGAACACCACGTCGGCGCGCGCGTAGAAAAAACGCAGCTCTCCCGTGGTGTTGACCACGAGGCAATCGAGTTCGCCGCGACGCCGGGTCTGCGGAGTGATGTCGGTGCGGTAGACGAAGCGCACGCCGCGCGCGACCAGTTGGTCGCCCACCTCCCGGCCCCGCTCGTGGTGTCGGGGCACGAGGATCAGGAACAGTTTCGGGAAACGAGCGCGAAGCCGCGACGCGACGTCCGCCAGGATCGCTTCCTCGCCCGCGTGCGTGCTGCCGGCGACCAACACCAACGCGTCGTCCGGAACGCCGATCTGCCCCAGGATCGCGTCGACGTCCACGAGCTTGCGTTCGTCGAGGCGCGCGGCGTCGAACTTGAGGCTGCCGACCACGCGGACCGCCTCGGGCCTGCAGCCGATCTCTACGAGCCTCGCGGCGTCCGACGCGTTCTGCGCGCCGACGCCGGCAAACCCGGCGAACAGCGGGCGGAACAGGAATGCGAAGCGGCGGTAACCGCGGAAGGAGCGGTCGGACAGGCGCGCGTTGACGAGGAAATGCGGCACGCGCCGGCGCTGCAGCGACCACAGGAAGTTGGGCCAGATCTCGGCCTCGACGAGGATCACCGCCTCCGGGTTGATCAGGCCCATCGCGCGCTGCACGTGTTTGCGGCGATCGATCGGGTAATAGATGTGGGAGACGTGGGACGGCAGGTGTTTCTCGAGTTCGGCCATGCCGGTCGAGGTGGTGGTGGAGACTACGATCTTGTGGTTCGGGATCCGCGGTTCGAGGGCGCGGATCAACTGCGTGCAGAGGTTGACCTCGCCGACGGAGACGGCGTGGAGCCACACGACGTGCCGGTTCGTGAGGGCCTGCTTGAGGCGGTGGTCATATTTGCCAAAACGCTCGCCGAAGCCCGCCTCCCAATTTCCCCGCCGGACCATCTTGAGGAAATAGAATGGCGCGCTCAGCACGAAGCCGATGTTGAACAAAACGTTATAGACCCACCGCATGGACGCTTTCTGAGACGCCGAGGGGGCGTGGAGTTTACCCGCGAATATCAGGGGATGGGCAACCAAACCCTCCCCCTGCCGGCAAGAATGCCGCAGAAATCATTCCGAGGCGCCGCGCCACGCGGAGAACATCGCGAAGACCAGCGCGACCATGTTGTAGATGGAGAAAAACGACAGCGGCGCGCACGCGATGAAAGTGAAGAGCACCGCCGACACCGGCAGCCAGATCGACGCCACGCCGCGGGACGCCCAACTCGTCGACTTGCCGACGGCCCAACCGATCGCGAGGCCGACGAACGGGATGCGAATCCCGGTCGCCATGCCCAGGCCGAACCACACCATCCCGCCAATCAACGCCACGCCGAAGCCCGCTCCCACGCCGCGCAGGACGCACGAGCCGGCCGACGGACCATCGGAAGGGCGGGTCCGAGGCGGGCTGTAGGCGGGCGCGGCCTGCACGGGGGCCGCGGCGGCGAACATTCCCGGGCCGTGTTGCTGGACGAAGTCGGACAACGGGAACCAATCGGGCGCGCCGTCATGCCAAACCGATGCGTCCGGCGGTATTGAGCCCAGACGGGCCATTTCAACGACGGCGTCCGGCGCGAATGGACCCAATTGCTGCTGGTTGGCGAAAACGTGGACTTCCATGGCTAGGGTTGACCGGACCGTGCGGAGAAGCCGGACGGTGGCAATCGAAAAATCCGCGCCCGACACGCACCCGCCCGCCTCAGCCGTATCCATGCAGTAAGATCTCGATTGGGTATCTCGCCAAGACGCCAAGAATCCAAGCATTCCCGACCGAGCCGGGACGGAACCCTGCGGTCGCGGCATGGGAATTCTCTCACGCCAAGGGGGACCAAGGCCGGCCAAGAAGGCGGGAACGTGTATCGGGAGCCAGAGATTGGATCCCACCGTTCGATGAAACGACACGTCGGCGGTCTTTGCCCCCTTGGATGGCCTTGGCCCGGCTTGGCGTGAGATAATTCCTCGGCCGCTACTGCATGGATACGGCTAAGCAAGGCACCGACGAAAAATAGGAAGCCGAGGAAACTTCGCATGGGGCAGAGGGTCGAGGGCGGTGTTCGGGGACGCAATCCGCAGGCTAAAGACCCTGCTGCCTCTTGGACATTCAATTTCGAGAATCGCCTTGCTTGGAAATGTTTTCGGGTCGATCGGGGTCTCCGGAACAAATGGCGGCAACTCGTAATAATAACCGCAGACATCTGCTCATCCCTTTGACTCGCTTGGGCTTGACGCATCAACCGCTCCCGCGGATACATGGACCGTCAACCGGCGGGTATCCTTCAGTTTTGCCGGCGGTCGATGGCCGTTCACCAACACAATGCACCACCTGGTCCCCCGAAAACTTCCCATGAGTCTCAAACGTTTGTTCGCCACCGGATGCCTCGTCGCGGTTTCCCTCAGTGCCGCCCAAGCCGGCAACTTTAGCTTCACCTTTGGCGGTTCGGGCGTCAGCGGAAGCCTCGATCTGACCTACGCGGCCAATCCAAACACGGGCGTGCTGCCCGGAACATCGCCCAATCCCGTCGATCCGACCGGCTCCTGCATCGTGACCGGCATCGCCGGTACCTTTTCCGATTCCAACATCGGCATCCTGAACAGCGCGGTGACTTCCATCGAGCTCAGCAATCCGGCCCATCCGGAGCCCGCAAATCTGCTGGCCCCGAATAGTTTTGGATTCTTCGTTATCGCCAATGGCGTCAAGACGCCCGACGGCGTCGCGCCTGGCTTCTCATACGACAATCTCCTGTACCCCGGCGGATCCCCCCAAGCCGCCAGTGATTATCCCTTCCACGGCGGCTTCTTCGACATCTACGGCCTGGTTTTCCACACCGCGAGCGGCAAGTCGGTGAACTTCTGGAGCAACGGCGATTTCGGCGGCGGACCGACTTATGGCGTCGGCGTGACGGATGGCACGGACGTTCTCGACTACGTCGGCAATGTCTCCGTGGTGCCCGAGCCCGTCGAGTGGTCCGTGATCGCCGGCGGCGTCCTCGTGGTGGGCGCCCTCGCCCGCCGCTGGAGCGCGTCGCGCAAGGCAGCCTGAGTTTCCTCAGCGCTCATTTAGTTCAAACGCCGCGGATCCCACGATTCGCGGCGTTTGTCATTGCGATTGGCCACGGTCGGATTGCAGGCAAGACGTCCGCAGATGGCGCAGATGCCGCAGATAATGATGCGTAGCAAATATCCGCGCTATCTGCGCCATCTGCGGACAAAAATGGGAGGCAAGGTTGCCGGCTGCGGTGGAAACATTTTATAGGAAAGATCGGGGGTAGGGCCGTCGCTCCCCGAAAGGCGCGGAGATCCCGGACATGATCCACATTCCCTCCGCGCCCCCGCGCAAAATCCCAACGCGAGGCCGATTCCCGCGGCCGGATTGCCGTTTGTATTCCAGCCACGGAAAACAGCGAGGAACCCGCGATCATTTGCCTTGCTCCCGTGCGGATCGGGGTCCAAAGACTGCGGCACTCCCCCGGCAATGGTGATTTTTCGAATGCGCTCCCGCACAATGAACCTCTCGCGCGGCACCCAACGAATCTGTCTGGCACTCGCCTGCCTCCTGATGCTTGGCGTTCGCGTCCGGTCCGACGAACCGACGCCGGCCGCGCCGACCAACGACGAATTCTTCGACCCAAACCGACTGCTCGAGGTGCAAATCACCATGCCGGCGGAGGATTTCGAAAAGCTCCGGCAACAACACCGCGACCTCTACGCGGAGCTGGGCCGGGGCGGTGGCGAGAAGGCGCCGCCCCCACCCAAGGCATTCGATTGGTTCAAGGGCGACGTCACCATCGGCGGCGTCACGGTTGGGAACGTCGGCATCCGCAAACGCGGTTTGCTCGGCTCGGACAACTCCACGCGCCCTTCCTTCAACATCGATTTCGATCGCCATGTGGAGGGCAGGACGTTTGCGGGCGAGTCGCGGTTCACGCTGCACAACAACAACCAGGATCCCTCGCAGGTGCAGCAGGCGCTGGGCTACCGCGTGTTCGCGGCGGCGGGCGTGCCCGCGCCCCGCTGCAATCTCGCCCAGGTGACCGTCAACGGGAAAAGCCTGGGCATCTACTCGCATATAGAAGCGGTGGACGAACGCTTCTTGCGGCGGCACTTCTCCGGCACCAAGGGAAACCTATACGAGGCGACCTTCGGCGATTTTCGTCCCGGGTGGGTCGATGCCTTCGAGTCCAAGAACCACAAGAAGGCCAATGACCGCGGCGATCTGGAGCGGGTGGTTCGCGCCTTGGATTCCAAGGAGGGAACGATCGGTCGCGTCTCCGAAGTCGTGGATGTGGGCGATTATCTTACCTTTTGGGCGACGGAGGTGTTGATCGGCCATTGGGATGGTTTTTCCAACAACCAAAACAACGCCTTCGCCTATCACGATCCCAAGTCCGACAAATTCCGCTTCATCGCCTGGGGCGCGGATTCGACGTTCGGGGATTCGAGCGCTTTTGTTCCCTACGTGCCGCCGGTTTCGGTGATGGCCAACAGCCGGCTTTCCCGCGTGCTCTACAACGATCCGGAGACGCGCGCGAAGTATCGCCAACGGATGCGCGAGCTCCTCGCCACCGTCTGGAAGGAGCGGGAGCTGTTGGCGGAGGTGGATCGCATCGAGCTTCTCGTGCGGGACCGGATCACCATCCCCAGGCCGCAATTCGATGCCGGTTTGAAGAAGGTGCGGGAATACATCCGCACCGAGCGGACCGCCATGGAGGCGGAACTGGCGCAACCCGCCGCGCCCTGGACCTACCCCATACGCGCGAATCGCCAGTTCGAATTCGCGGGCAAACTCGCGGCGAGCTTCTCGACGGTGTGGACGACGAACCTGCTCGGCCCGGACCTCACCAATTTCCCGCCCCGACACGTCGGACGCTTGGATCTCGAATATTACCAACGGGACTATTCGGACAAGCAGGCGCGGAGTCGGACCGGCATCCACCCCCGTCACCCGGACTTCGCGAGCGTCCAGGTGGTGGCCGCCGTGGAGGGCGTCGCGCCGCCGGTGAGCGTTTCCATTTCCATCGGGAAGGAAGCTTTCCTGAAAGGAGGGACCATCCCGCTCGATGGCAAGCAGGCCATCGGCTACGTCGTCACGGGCGCGCGCGGGTCGAAACCTTACCGGATTCTCGCTTTCCTCTCCAACGGCAAGGGCTCGATCACGCTGGATCGATCGGGATTGAAACCGGGGGACGAGATCGCCGGGAGCATAGAGACGGAGGTCTGGACGCAGCGTTGGGACGATTTCGATCTCAAGGTGCTGAACGCGGCGAGTTCGACCGAAGGGAAGCGATGATGCATGCTCCGGTCGCGCGGCTTTGCCTTTACCCACCTGCGCTGGATGACGGAACTGCCGGTCGAGCATTCGTCGCCCTGCATCTGGGGTGACCGGAACTTTCTCACGGGCCACGTCGGCACGACCCTGAAGATGATCTGTCTCCGGCGCTCGGACGGGTCGACGCTCTGGGAACGCGAACGGACGATCCCCAAACTATCGACCTATGAACACGTGGCCGGCGACCCAATGTGAAATGGGAGACGACGCGGGGCCTGCCGTACGTGGCTTCGCCCCTCGCCCCTCGCCCATCGGGGCAGGGTCTACCTTATAAAGGCCGGCGGATTCATCACCTGCCTGGATCTGGCGAGCGGCAAGGCTCGCTATGAATCGGAACGACTGGGAGTCGCGGGCGAATACTATGCCAGCCCGGTGGCGGTGGGTGAGCATATCGTCGTCTGCGCCCAGCGCGGGACTGCATTCGTAATTCGGGCCGCGATTTCACCTGGTCGTCCGGCTCGATTGCCAAGCCGGCAAGCCATCCCCGGTACGCGGGCGAAGCCCTTAGAGCCCGTCTGCCTTGAAGACGCCCAATCCCCAGTCGTTGTCGTCCACCAACGCCGCCCATCCTTCCGTCGCGGTGAAGCGGGTCCACGGCCAAGGCTGATGCCAGTCGCAGGTGACGTAAGTAGGATTCAGGAAACAGTCGCCCGTCTGGATCGGGTTCCATCCCAATCCAGCCCACCCGGCATGGGGTTTCTTGTCGCCGACTTCACACGGCCATGGGCCGGAGTAGTGGGACATCTGGATCTGTCGGCCCAAGTCCGCGCTGTTGATGATCTTCCCCGGATGATCCTTGGCGGACATGAACGTCACCGCTCCGCCGAGGGCGAGATCCATCCCGACGCGGACCTCGCCATTGTCGAGATAAGTCATGTCGGGCGCCGGCAATGGTCGAGCGCCAAGGACCGGCCGGTTATGCCTGCCTTTCGGGCTCGGCACGACAAATCCGGTTCGTGAATGCCGCGACGCCATTCTGAATGCGTTTAGAGGCACGCGAAGCCGCGAAGGTCGCGGAGGTTGAAGCCGGCTCGCTTACCCGACTGGCGACCTGCGAGGCGGGCGGGACGCCCTTCCATTGGCAGCCGGCCCAGCCCGCCGAGGCCGGGCGAAGCCGGGCGAAGGCGGGGGACGGCCGCCCTACGAGCGACCGCCTCCCTTTCCTCCTGTTGAAAAGATCTTGGCTCCCCGGCAAAGGGTTTGTCGGGCGCCGCGCTTCCACCCGTCCACTAGCGATGCTAGCGTGCCCGCGACATGCCGTTGCTCGAGATCCGGGATTTGAAAAAGAGCTTCCGCACGCCGGATGGTCCCCTGCACCCCGTGGTGGACATCCCCGCGTTCGACCTCGACGCCGGATCGCAGGTCGCGCTGGCCGGTCCGAGCGGCACCGGCAAAACCACCTTCCTTCATCTCATCGCCGGGATCCTGACGCCCGACTCCGGGACGGTGCGACTCGACGGACGCGACGTGTCGGCGATGGACGAACCGGCGCGCGATCGGCTACGCGCCACGTCGATCGGATATATTTTCCAAACCTTCAATCTGCTCCAGGGCTTCACGTGCGTCGAAAACGTGATGCTCGCGATGAGTTTCGGTCCCGGAGCGGATCGCGGGCGGGCGGTCGGTTTGCTGGAACGCGTCGGCCTCGGCGCGCGCCTGAACCATTTCCCGCGGCAACTTTCGACGGGCCAACAACAGCGCGTGGCCGTGGCGCGCGCGTTGGCCAACGGGCCCAAGCTCGTCCTGGCCGACGAGCCCACGGGAAACCTCGACCAGTCCAGCGGACGCGAGGCGCTCGCGCTCATCCGCCAAACTTGTTCCGAAAACAACGCCGCGTTGCTCCTCGTGAGCCACGATCCCGCGGTGCTCGCCTCGTTCGGCGCCGTCCGCTCGCTCGCAGATCTTAACCACGCGGCGACGCCCTCCGCCCGGACCCCGAACGCGCCATGATGCTTTCCCTCCTCGTCCGCCGAAGCCTGCGGCAACACCTCCTGTCGACGCTCGTCACCGCGTTCGCCATCGCGCTGGCCGGCGGGTTGCTCATGACCGTCTGGTCGCTCAAGCGGCAGGCGCGGCAGACGTTCGAGCAAATGGACGGCGGTTGGGACGCCGTGTTCGGCGCGCGCAGTTCCAAACTCCAGCTCGTCCTCAACGCCATCTTCCACCTCGAGGCGTCGCCCGGGAATCTCCGGCCGGCCGATCTCAAGGTGATCGCGTCGAAACCGTCCGTCGCGTCCGTCGTGCCGATCGCGATGGGTGACAACTACCGCGGGTTCCGAATCGTCGGCACCACGACCAATCTTTTCACGGACCACGAGTACGCGACGGGGAAAAAGTTCCGGTGCAAGGACGGCCGCGTGTTTGACGACGGACTTCGCGAGGCGTTGGTCGGGAGCTTCGCCGCGCGGAAACTCGGGTTCGTCGTCGGCACCGAGTTCCGTCCGTACCACGGGCTCAACTACGCGACGGACGGCAAGGGCAACGTGCAGCACGAGGACACTTACGTCGTGGTCGGCGTCCTCGAGCCCTCGAACACGCCCGCCGACCGCGTGGTGTGGATCCCGCTCGCCGGCCTGCAGAACATGACCGGGCACGATCCCAACACCGCGAGCGACGTCAGTGCCGCGTTGGTGAAACTGCGCGATCCCGCGGCGGGACTGCGGCTCGACATGGAGATCAACAAGCAGGGCAACCAATACACGTTCGCGTGGCCGATCGGCACGGTGATGGCGCAGTTGTTCGACAAGATCGGCTGGTTCGACCGCGTGCTGGCGATGGTCGCGTGGCTGGTGGCGGTGGTCGCCGCGGCGTCGGTCCTGGCCAGCATCTACAATTCGATGAGCGCGCGGAAACGCGACCTCGCGATCCTGCGCGCGCTCGGGGCGCGTCGCCGCGTGGTGTTCGCATCGATCGTCCTCGAGGCCGCGGCCACGTCGGCGCTCGGCGCGCTCGTTGGCGTCGCGCTCCACTTCGGCCTTTTGGCCGGCGCGGCTTTGGTGGTTCGCACCCAGACCGGCGTGGTCCTCGACCCGTGGCAACCCGACTGGGTCTGGCTCTGGGCGCCCGCCGCGCTCATCGGCCTCGGGGCGCTCGCGGGCATCGCGCCCGCATGGAAGGCCTACCAAGTCGACGTCGCGGCCAGCCTCGCGCCGGAGAGCTGACGCCAATCAACCGGAACGATGCAGTCGCGACGGCGGAAATATTTCACGCCAAGCCGGACCAAGGCCATCCAAGGGGGCAAAGACCGCCGGGGCGCCATTTCACCGAACCATGCGAGATCTGCGCCATCTGCGGATAATGCTTCCTTGGCGGTTCATTGCGGCAACGCACCCCATCGGAAGGGGTCGGGCCTTGGCGTGAGGAATCCCCGTTTTCCGAACGAATTGTTCCGGCACTAGTGGGCCGCCGCCGAAGCCGCCGAGCCGGTATCCGATGTCACTTTTTCCTGGAACCCGGCGAGCACGCGCCGACGATTCCCGATCGCCAGCCACGAGCTCCACAGCGTCTGGACCGCGATCCACACCACTGCGCCGATCACCGCGCGATGGACGTGCTGTATCTCGCGATTCTCCGCCATTTGCGTCGCCGCGAACGCCAATGCCCCGCCCACCGCCCCCGGGATGAACATCACGCCGTTCATCGCCCTTCCCACGGCGAAGTTCACCGCTTTGCCCGAGAGCACGTGCCACGTCGCCGTCCACCGCATCGCCCATGCGTGGTGCGGACCCGTGAGGACCGCGCACAGGTGCATCCAGAGCGCGATCCGCAGGTTGTCGGCGTCTCCCGACCAAGCGATGCGGCCCACGAAAAAGAGATCGTTCGCGACCAACAGCGCCCAGGGCCACGCCAACATCGCGAGCGCGGCCTTTTCCTGTTGCCTCAGGATTTCCCGCGGCACCAGCGGGGTCGTCAGCAACAACTCAAGCGCGCCGCTCGAGCGTTGTTCGCCAAGCGTCACCACGCACTCCGCCGCCACCCACATCCGCAGCAACCAGTGGAACACCATCGGCACCGCGGCACTCACCGCGCCCATCGACGAATAGGCTCCCACGGACACGCCGATCCAAACCTCGATGGCGATCAGCGACACCACGAGGATCCATGGCAACAGATGCTTCCAACGCTCGCGGCGGCTCAGCCAGATCCACGCGCCGGCATCGAGCAACGCGGGACGGCGCCGCGCGCGTTCCGCAGGATTTCCGAAACGCAAACCGTCCACGAAATCCCGCCACCGAGCCTTCCATCCGCGCTTGCCGCCCATCCGCCATACGGACCGAACTTCCCGGGCCGTGTACCACAGGATCGCCGTCGACATCAGGGTCTGCCACGCGACCGCGGCGAGCACCATCCCCACCGGCACGAACGACATCGAAGGCAACACCACGAGGAATGGCAGCACCGGGCTCGGCAGCAGCACCGTCAGGTAGTCCTGCATCGGACCCGCGCCCTCGCGGCTCGTCAGGTATCCAAGAAGGGCCCACGGGAAGCAGGTCGACGCCAGCGCGAACGACGTCGCCAAGCCCACCGCCTGCCGCGGGTCGCGCGACCAGAGCGAACCCAGCAACCCGAACGACAACGCGAGCAACAGTCCGTTCGCCAACGCGAGCAACAGCAACGCCAGCGCGCCCGGCGTCACGCCGCCGACCAGAAGCGGGATCGCCATCATCGGCACCAACGCCAGCATTTGGTAGGCGATCTCGCACCCCGCCGCCGCCACTTTGCCGAGCACCACGTCCCATCCGCTCAGGTCCGTGAGGAACAACAACCCGAGCGTTCCCTCGCGGCGTTCCCGGCCGATTCCGTCCGCCGTGCGCTGGCATCCCGCGATCATCGCCCACGCGCCGCACGCGATGCCCAGCGTCGTGAACAGCGCGCTTCCCGCGGCCATCGCCGCGCCGCCCATCCCGCCGTAAAACCAAAAGCATACCCCGGTGGCCAACGCCCCGACGATCCCCGTGCCCAACCGCACCCGCCAGGTCGCGGGACGACGCGACGCCGCGCGGAGTTCGCGTTCGAGGATGGGCCAGACGTTGTTCATGTTGGATGTAGCCTCGGTGCCACCGGACGTCACGTGGCGGGCGATCCGGATTTCTTCTCGCCCGGGCGCGTCCTTGCCAGTTCGCGGAATTGATCCAGCAAGCCGGCGCGCGCGCGACCCATCCAGACCAAGTCGACGATCACGAACAGCATCCAGCAGAGTGCCAGCGCGACCCCGAAGGAATTGTTCCCCTGCGATACGCCGGGCACCAAGGCGAACAACGTCCCGATGCCGAGGAGGATCAACCACGGGAGGATCACGATCCGGAACAGGCCCGGCAACGTCGTGCGCGATCCGCGCGTCGAGAGCCCGAGCCACGCGCCCGTCCACGCCAACGCGTATCCGTCGAGGACCAGCAGTGACATCCGCGCGAGCCAGACCATCGCCCATTCCGCGTTGTCGCCGTGCGTCGAGCGCAACCCGGCGACCAGAAAAACGCAGTCCACCGCCAACACCGCGAGTGCCGGCATCTCGAATTGGCGCCGGACCGCGCGGATCCGACCGTCCACCAATTCCCGCACCGTCAGCGGCGTCGACAGCAGCAATTCCATCGCACCGCTGCGGCGGTCGTCCAGGAACTGCCGCGGGGCCTCGCTCGCGATCCATACCTTGATCACGAGATGCACCAGCATCGACACCGCGAAGTACGCGGCCACGTCGAACCAATCCTTGCCCACCTCGGCACCGATCGCCAGGAACGCCACCGCCACGGTGCCGAGGAAGATCCAGACCCACCAACCCACGGTCCAGTTGCGTCCCGCCAGCCACACCAGCGGGCCGTCCTCGAGAAGCCGTGTGCGGAACCTGTCGCGCGCCGCGCGCGTCGGCCAGCGCCATGACTCGATGCGTCCCACCGCCCCGCGTCGCGCGGTCCCCGAGGACTTGGTCTGCCAGAGTCTGGGCAATCGATGGCTGCCCAGGGCCAACGAGCCGAGCGCGACGGCCCCGATGAAAGCCAACCCTTTCCAGAATCTTTCCGGCGAAGGGTTCGGCGTGCCGTCGAACGCCCACCAGTACAACGGCACCGGCGACGCCCACGAACAAAACTCGTTCCACATCAGTTCCGCGACGCCCGTCGATCCGGTCATCTTGAACGTGATCCATACGGCGAGCCCACCGATCGCCGGCACCGCGCCGCACGCGGCGATCATGAGGCCCAACGCCGCCGCCGCCGCCCGCTTCCCGTCCGCGCTCAGGGTCGACGCGTACATCCCGACCGCCAGCGACAGGAACAACGTCGACGCCAGCACGAGGATCATCCGCAGGTATTCGTGGAGGGTAACGCCGCCGAGAAGCATCGACATCGCCAGCACGGGCATCGCCGCCCCCAGATGGAAAACGCAGCCCAGGGAACTCGCCGCCAGCTTGCCGAGGAGGACGTCGTGTCCACGGAGATCGGTGAGGAACAACAATCCGAGCGTCCCCTCGCGTCGCTCGCCGGCCAACGAATCCGCGCTGAAGACGACGCCCGCGAGCAACGCGTAGACGAAGGCGAGGAACGAGGTCACCGAGAACAACTGCTTGGCGAGCGACCCGGGCGTCGCGCCGCCCGATTCCAGCAGAAGGATCCACGCGCACACGACCACCGCCACCCCCGCCGAGAGCGACCGCGTCCAGTAGTTCCAAGGTCGCCGTGCGGCGACGCGTAGTTCCCGGCCGACGACGGGCAACAGGGTCATGTGGCGGCGATTTCAGGGAACTGCGGCCCCAAAGAAAAGCCGGGAGTGGACCCGACGGCGAATTTGTTCGAGAGATGGCCCGTGACTAGCTCGAAACGGCATTGTCGCGAACAGTCGGCAACAACCCCGCGATGTCGGTTCGGGAACAGGGATTCATGAACACCAATTTGGGGAGTTTGTTCGCGCTCGCCGTTGGTTTGTCGGGAGTTTTCCCGACAATGGCCGACACGGTGGCGTATTGGCGCTTTGAAAGCGGTCCGGCAAACGCCGTCGTGTCGCACGGCGGAGCGACCGGGGCGTTCAACGGGACGACGCCGGACGTCTCCGGGAACGGCAATGATTTGTCCGCCACGACCCAGGGCGGCACCTCGGGTTATGCGTACCGTTCCGATGTCCCCAACGCGCGCGTGCCGCAGCTCGACGCCTTGAATCGGTTCAGCGTCAGGAACACGGGACCCGCTCCCGCGCTGTTTACGTCGGCGGCCGGCGGACTCCCCACGGGCATCGACGCCCGGACGTTCACGCCCGCCCGGTTCACGATCGAGGCCTCTTACAAACCGGAGATCACCGGCTCGTTCCGGACCCTCGTGGGTCGCGACGCGCGCAACGTCTCCACTGCCGACGGCAATCTCGCGGCGCTGTACCTGCAGATCCGTCCGGACGACAGCTTCGCCATCACGTTCACGGACGTCACGGGCCACACCCACACGGCCAACTCGGCGCCGGGCTGGGCCTACGGATTCGTCTTCGGTTCGAATCCCGAGGGCGTGGGCACGCCGTGGTATCACCTCGCCGCGACCAGCGATGGATCCACCTTGCGGCTCTACGTGGACAACGTGCTGGTCGGGTCCACCGACCTGACCCAGAGCGGAAGCACCAACCGGGCGTTGGCCAAGGGAAGCGCCGGCGGCAACGGATGGACCACCGGCGCGTGGTCGGTGGGCCGGGGGCTCTATGCGGGCGCGCCCGTGGACCGGGCCTACGGATTCGTCGACGAGGTGCGCATCTCCGACGCGGCGTTGGCCCCGCGGGATTTCCTCTTCGCGCCCCGGGCCTTTTTGGAAAAGCCCGTGGCCAATGGCAGCCAATGGACATTCCAAGCGAGCGGCGGACAACCCGGTTCCACGGGCCAGATCCTGCGTTCCGTCGATGCGGGTTTGCCGTTGGCCCAATGGGCGGTGATCGGCGCGAAGGCGTTCGATGCCGGCGGCAACTTCTCTTTCGCCACGACGTTCGACGCGGCAAACGCGAGCCAGTTTTTCGTCGTCAAGGCGCCCTTCTCGACGACGCCGCCCGTGCGGCCGTTGACCTACTCGCTGGCGGGGGGATCGGAGACGTGGCCGGCCGATGTCCGGTCGAGGATCCTTTACGCGATGGACGGCGCCGTCGCCGAGTACAACCGTTACGGCACCTTCAAAAAGCATATCACCGTGGCCTACAATCCGGGCGTGCCCACCGCGCAGTCGAACTACGAGGGCTACATCGAGTTCGGCGCGAACGCTTCCTACCAACAATTCCGCACCGCGCTCCACGAGACCGCGCACGCGCTCGGCGTGGGCACGACGTGGCAATGGGGAGCGCATCTGTCGAATGGTTCGAACGGAACCTGGACGGGCGCCCGCGGGATCGCGCAGATCCACGCGTTCGATGGCCCCAACGCGCAGGTCTATTCCGACGGCACCCATTTCTGGGGAATCAACGGCGGCGGATCCTACGGCTTGAACTACGACAACGAGGGCAACACGGAGAGTTTCCGCCGCCACGTGATGATGGTCGCCGCGTTCCGCAAGGACATGGGCGTCGAGTAGACTGCGCGTGGTCGCCCTGCACGGCCTCCGACCGGCCGTGGGTGACGGCGAGCCGCCGTCACTTCCGACGAGCGGGTTGCAGCAAGGGTTGTCCGAGTGACGGCGAGCCGCCGTCACCCACCCATGCCGGGGGCCGCTCGGTTCGTTTGGCCGAACATTTTCCTGAATCCGCATCGACGACGTGTAACCGTCGGGGCGTTCCGCCTCAGGAAGAGGTCGATGAAGACCGATCCCACGAACGCCGCCTGCCCACAGTGCGGGAGCCCGATCCCGGCAGATGCCCCGCGCGGCCTGTGCCCGCGTTGCATGATCGCGGGCGTGGCGGCGCCCACCGACGCCGGGCTCCGTGGCAACCACCGCGTCCAACCGCCGCCGATTGCCGCCGTCGCCGCGGCGTTTCCAGATCTCGAGAACGTGGAGTTGATCGGCGTCGGCGGCATGGGCGTCGTCTACAAGGCGCGGCAACCGAAACACGATCGCTGGGTCGCGCTGAAGCTGTTGCCGCCGTCGCTCGGCGCGGACCCGACGTTCGCGGAACGCTTCAACCGCGAGGCGCGGTTCCTCGCGCGGTTGACGCATCCGAACATCGTGGCGGTTTTCGATTTCGGACAGGCGGGCGGCTTCTGCTACCTGCTGATGGAATTCGTCGACGGCGTGAACCTGCGGCAGGCGATGCGCGCGGGCCGCTTCTCGCCGACGGAAGCACTCGCGATCGTCCCGCGCGTCTGCGACGCGCTGCAGTACGCGCACGACCAGGGCGTGCTCCATCGCGACATCAAGCCCGAGAACATCCTGCTCGACGGCGCCGGCCGCGTGAAGATCGCCGATTTCGGCATCGCGAAACTGGTCGGCGAGGATCCCTCCGACATCACGCTCACCGTGAGCGGCGCGCGTCTGGGAACGCCGCACTACATGGCGCCCGAACAGATCGAGAAGCCAGGCCAAGTCGACCACCGCGCGGACATCTATTCGTTGGGCGTCGTGTTCTACGAATTGCTCACGGGCGAGTTGCCGTTGGGAAGATTCTCCGCGCCTTCGGTGAAGGCCACGATCGACGCGCGCGTGGACGAGATCGTGATGCGCGCGTTGGCGAAGGAACGCGAGCTGCGCCAACAAACCGCGGGCGAGGTGGGCACGCAGGTCGAGAACCTCGCGACATCGGCCGGCGTGGCATCCGCGAAAGTCGCGGCGAACGGGGGCGACGGGAAGTGGGCGGGCATCCGCGTCGTGCGCGAGGAATCGGGAAAGCCCGTGGTGCACGGGCCGGGCGTGTTGCTGGCGTGTCTCGCGTTCGTGCCCGCGGCGACGGTGGTTTTCGTCGTGTTGATCCTCCGGCCATCGTCCGCCCGACACCCGTTCGAGGGCGCGATGGGCATTTCGGCGGCGTTCCTCGCGGTCGTGGCGGTGCTTGCCGTCCGCGGGGCAATCCGTGCCCGCGAATGCTGGGTGCCGGGCGCTTCGCCAGGGGTGCAGGCACCGGCGCTGCCGCGATGGGCGCGGGTCGTGGCGTGGGGAATCGCGGGCGTCTGGATGCTCGGTTTGATGTCGTCGCAGGTCGATTTCGGACCCCACTCCTCGGACTTCGCGGTGAGACGGATCGACGTGCCGTTTCCGTTTTCGTTCGTGAGCATCGCGTTGTGGACGCGGAACCGCCGGTGGCGCGCGTGGGCAACGGCCTTGCTCGGGAGCGCCCTGGTTTTCTCGACCCTGGGAATCCTCGCGGCGTCGTTTGTCGGAGTTCCCGCGAAAGTGTTTGGTGATGCGTCCGCATTGCGGATCGCGATGGGCGTGATTCATACGCTGATGCTGCCGACGGGACTCCTCGCGATGTGGCATCCGGAAGTCCGGCGGGCGTTTGGCGGCGCGGGCAAGACGGTGGCGGAGCCCACTGCGCGGTCCGTGGGGCGACGGAAAGCGGTCGGCTGGGCGCTCGTGTCGGCCGGCGCATTGACGATCGCCGCGGCGTTCCTCTACACGACGTTGGTGCGGAAGGAGTTCATGTCGACCGTGCACCTCTCGGTAAGTCCGGCGCGTCAAAACGAGTACAACGGCGAACCGGCGCTAGAACAGCTTGTGGGCCGAAACCATCCGGAGTGCGTGGTCGTGGCGAGCAGGACGGCGTCGTCTGGCATCTGGATGCTGACCGCCCGCGGCGGCCGTGCCGACGAGGTCGCGGCGTGCGCAAACGAATCCGCCGAGGAATTGGCCAAGGAAACGAACGGAGACGTGGTGATCATCGACCGTGCGATGCCGGCGACGCGGCCGCTCCGGCCGAATGGCCCGTTGGCATTCGCCGTCGGCGCGTTGGCCATCGTCGCGCTGGTGTTGCCCGGATTGTATGTCGGATCGGGGCGTCGCGGTGCCGCGATCGGCGCGGTACCGGACCCGCGAATAGCGTGGTGGGTCAAAGGCGCGTTCGTGGTGTCGGCCTTGGGAATTCTCTTCGGACTGGCCTTGATCGGACGTTGATTCAGGAACCTTTCGAATGAACGAAACCGGCCGCCACGCAAGCCCCGCATTCCTGACGACCCGCTGGACCCAAGTGCGGGAAGCGCGTGGCGACACGCCGGCGGCACGCGCGGCGCTGGGCGAGTTGTGCGCGGCGTATTGGATCCCGGTATACCGCTTCCTCCTGCGCGAGGGACGCGGCGAGGATGATGCACGCGAGTTGACGCAGGAATTCTTCGCGCGGTTGTTGAAAGGCGGCGTGGGCGGCGCGGATCCGGGACGCGGAAAGTTCCGTTCCTATCTGCTCGGCGCGGTCCGGCATTTCCTCGGGGACGTCAGCGATCGCGCGTCGCGTCAAAAACGCGGCGGTGGCGTGGTCGCGGAATCGTTGTCCGAACCCGATCCGGACGGGAGTGGCGCGGGCTTGCAGGTGGAGGACCCGAACGGGGCGGTCGGCGACGCGCACTTCGATCGCCAATGGGCGCTGGCGATCCTCGATCGTTCGCTGACGGAATTGGAACTCGAGATGGAATCCGCCGGGAAGCGGTCGAACTTCGAGGTGTTGCAACCGTGGTTGGTCGGGGAATCGAACCCGCTGGAACAAGTGGCGGCCGCGTGCCGACTCGGCATGGGCGAGGGCGCGCTCAAGGTGGCCATCCATCGGTTGCGAAAACGGTTTCGCGTTTTGGTCCGCGACGAAATCGCCCGGACCGTTTCCGATCCGGGCGACGTCGACGTCGAGTTGCAGTACTTCGTCGAGGTGTTGGCTTCGGCCAAGTAACCTTGGGGATCCCAAACCGCGCGCCCCGTTGCCGCGGCGCGCGGTCCCCTTTCACTCCGGCGTCGCGACTTCCATCACCAGCATCGATGGGTCGTAGTTGTGGGTGATCACCTGCGGACATCGAAGGCATGCCGCGCGCCCTTCCTGCCCGAACCAACGACAGGTCGATCGCAATTGGCACGGCGGCAGGCCCGTGTCCACCGGCGCCATCATCGTCGCCACGCGACGCGCGAGACGGCAGTTGGTGCCGTCGAAATGCAGGCACCGGTTTTCCTGGCACGTCACCGCGATGCGGAAGACGCGCTGGGGTTCGACCGCGCCCGTCTTGGCCAGGAGTTCCGGCGTGACCGGCACCGGTTTCTCCAGCCACGTCACTTCCGGCGCCGCCTCGGTGCCGGTCACCAGGCCGAACACGCGCGCGCCGGGCATGTCCGGCTGTCCGCTCGGACAACTCCGTTCGCGGTTGGAACCGTCCGATGCCTCGAGGGGAATTCGCATAGGGATGCTCCCCTCGCGGGCTAGACGTGCAAGTGCTGTTCAACCTGGAACCCGAGGATGATCCGCTTGTCGGGCATCGGCAGGGCCGCCGGTTTGGCACCCGAGCCTGCCAGCGACGGGATATCATGCAGGATCTTGCCGGCGACATCGATTGGGTTGGCGCCCTTGAGGAGTTCCAGGTCGATGATGATGCCGTTGATGATCGGCCCATGGGGAACATGGCCCTTGATGTGCGGAAGGATCTTCGCGATCGCCGCGTCGAGCTCGCCGAGTTTGATGACGGTTTTGTTGGACATGGTTTCGGTGTTTCGGTGGATCGCGGCGCACGGAGGCCGGTATCCATCCAAACGGGGACGGGCCGGTTCTCGGGAGGCAGCCCCTGCGGGCTCGCGGGTCGCGATGGGTTTTGGTGTCGTAGGGATTACCACTACATCCCTCCTTTAAACACAAGGAGAATTCCGGCTGCCAGCGGGACGTGGGCGCATCCGGACACTGCCCGCGAAAAGTCTGGTGCGGCCATCGACCAAAAGAAATCGACGAAGTGGGACCGAGCGAAACTCCCTGACGTTGTTGCAATCAATTCCGCCCCCTCGGCGGGCACCTCGGCTTTTCGTGTGTTTGGTGTGTTTCGTGGATGCCAATTCCACGGACTTGCACGACTTGGATCTAGTTGGGGAGTTGAACCACGAAACACACGAAATACACGAAAAGCCCGGGAAGGGAGATTGGATGGGTTGTAGGAGATGCTTTGAGAGGAGCCTGCGTTCCAGAGCGGGCGCATCCGGACACTGACCCCGGGAAATCGCGGGCCCTCCAACGAACAAACTGAAATCCGTTTTTCAGGACCGCGCGAAGCACCGCTGGCTCCGGCGAAGATGCCGGATCCGGCTCAGCGGTTCGCCCGCGCGATCTCGCCGCCGCGCGCTTCCAAGGCCGACAAGGTGCGTCGCCACTCGCGCCACGCGATCCAGAGCCAATTGCCGGCGCACACCCAATTCGCGAGCCAGACCACGCCCGTGGGGATGGCAAGATTGCCAGCCAACGCGAACGTCGTCACCGGTGCCCAATCCGAGCCCATCACCAGGTAACCGCACATTACCAGCAGCGTCCAAAGGATGGCCCCCTGCGCCACGACGGTGCCCAACGACACGAACACGCCCGGCAGGAAAGCACGCCCGCGCATCGAGCCCGCGACACCGAGGGAGACCACGGCCAACGCCGGTGGCACGCCCATCAACGATTGGCCGAAAAGCGACGCGGCGTCCCAAGCCGACCATTCCATGCTTTGGGCAAACGCGCTCATCCCGGCCATGACGCAGGCGCTCCCGACCAGCAGCATTGCCGGCGCGAATCCGGCCAGCACCGAAACCCAGAGTCCCGCGGCCAACCGGCGTCGTGAAATCGGGGCGACCACCAGCATTTCCCACGCGCCGCCGTCGCCGTCCCGCATCCGTCCCGCCGCGGCGACCGCCATTCCCACGACGAGGCTCCATCGCCAAACCCAGCCCCAGTTCGCGGTGAAATCCCAATCGGCGAAGAACACCGCCTGGATGCACGGCATCGTTGCCGCCCATCCCGCCCAGAACATCGTGCCCAATCGTCCGCTCCAACTCCGTCGCTCGAACCACACCAACGGGGCCCACGCCAACCACCGGGCCTTCCACGCGTCCCCCCATTGCGGGGCGACCGACGACATCAACCCTCGCTCCACCGCCGAAGGCGCGCGTCCCTCGCCCGAGCGCCGCCATGTCCGCGCGAGTCCCCACGCCGCCGCACGACCCGCCATCCAGACCAGCACCGCGCTCGTGACCGCGACCGTTGCCGCCTGGCCCACTCCCTTCCATCCCACCGTTCCGCCGACCAGCGCGCTTCTCGGCCCGAATTGGATGGTGAACACCTGCCAGTCGATCCATTGGTCGATCGACGCATAAAGTTGCCGCGCGAATTTGCCCGCCGAAATCCCCCCGCCCCCGCCAGCGCTCGCCATGTTCCAAATCGCGGCGATCGCCAGATGCATGACCACGAAACCCACGGTCGCGGCGGCCGTGAAACCCATCGCCAAAATGCGCGCGCGCCACCATCGCTCGGTCAGCGCGGAAGCGGCGACGCCCGCCGCCAAAGCGACGCCCAGCGTGGCCAGTTGCAAAAGCAGCATCCGGAAAACCTCCGGCACGCCCACCCCGCCCATCATCACCGGCAGCGCGAGGATCGGCCACGTCGCCACCACCAGGACCAGCGCGCGCCACGATTGCAGGAACGCCTTTCCCCAGATCACGTCGCGCGGCGTCAACGGCGTCAGGAACAAAAGGCCAAGCGTTCCCTCGCGTTTCTCGCGCGCGAGGCAATCGGCCGTCAGCCACGGCGTCACCACCCACAGGCCGGCGAGCACCGTTTTTCCGAGGATCCGGAACAATCCGTCGCCCGATTTCAATCCCTTCAAATCCAGCAGCCACCACGCGCACGCCGCGACCAACGCCGCCGCCGCGCCCGCGCGCAGCCAATGGTGCCCGGGCCTCCGCGACTCGATCCGCAGTTCCCGCATGATCACGGCCTGCATGGCGTCAGGTCTCCACCGGCCTCAACGCGAACCCGCGGTCCGCGAAATCCCGCCGCGTCATCCACCACGCCGCGGCGCCCAGGAATGCCTGGACCGCAGTCATCGCGATCCACGGTTCTTTCCAGTCCAAACGCCGGGCGATCCATCCCGCGGCGAGCGAGGGCAAGAGCCCGATGCACGCGGTCACCGCCATGGACGCGGCCGGCCGGCGCAAGCGTGCCGAGGCCAGCATCCCGTACGCCGGCACCGCCGCGAGGCTCGCCCAAACCCATGAAAGCCCTGCCAATCCCAATCCACCGGTCGATCGGAACAGAGGGACGACGACCACGTGCATCGCCGCCTGGAACACGACCGCCCAACCAAAAGTGCGGACGACGAAACCCAGACGGCTCGCCATCAACCGCGGTGCCAAACCCGGGACGCACAGCAGCAATTCCATCGCGCCTTCCGATCGCTCGTCGTGGAACCCGCGCCCCGCCACGACGCACATCGCCGCGACGATCGCCCCTCCGGCAACCAACGAGGGCATGCCGTTGCCCGCCACGACCGACACGATCCAACCCAACAGCGCGACCAACACCCAGTAGCCGCGCGTCTCGATCCGTCCCGCGCGGCGCAGATGCAGCCAGAGCAACGGGCGTCGCGCGCGGATCCGTCGGCCCGGACCGACGCGCCACGCCGCGCGCTCGATCGCCTCGGCGGCGTCGCCAATGTTCAACGCCGTGTCCGCACGCTTCGGTTTCCCGCCGTCGTGATCGGCGCGCCACCGGGACTCGGCCCGCGACGCGGCGAAGGCCACCGACGCCACCCCGAGCACCACCGCGAACACGAGCCAGCAGGCGAACCCGAAAATCTGGACCGAGATCCAAGGGAGTTGGCCGAACCATAATTTCTCGAGCGTCCGCGTTCCCGCGAGGACCACGCCCCACACGAGCGCGAGGTTCACGGCCTGGCGCAGCGCGAACCGCGGATCCTCGACCGTCGCCGACGCCATCAGTCCCGTTCCGAGCGCGACGAACGCGACGACGGATTCCTCCGCGACCGCGGTGACGACGTTCCGGGCGGAAACGGATCCCAACACCACCGGCACGATCCCGATGGGCAATGCCGCGAGCCAGATGCTCGCCAAGCGCAGCGCGTGCGACCATGCCTTGGCGACGATCACCTCGCGGGGGCGCAGGGACGTGAGGAGCAACAGGCCGAAGGTTCCCTCGATGCGTTCGCGCGCGACGGAACGGGCGGTAGTGACCGTGCCCAGCAGGAGCAACGCGAACAACCAGGACGCGTGCAGGATCCCGAACAGCCGCGCGCCCTTCGCCGTGTCGGGTCCCGCGACGAACACCACCAGCGACCCGAACACGATCGCCGCCACCGCCGCGGCCACCGCGCGCGCCCAGCGCAGCGCCGGATCGCGTGCGGAGCCATTGAGTTCGCGTTGGAGGACGGGCGACATGGCGCGACGCCGTCAACCGGGCTTCAATTGGAGCGGGCGTTTCATGAAGTTGCGCGTCTCCAGGTCCCAGACCGTCATGCGGCCCCACCACAACGACGCGACGCCCTGGCCCACGATCGAGAAGATGATCCACATCTCGGGGCTCGCGGAATTGAACATCGCGCCCATCCACGCCGTGAGGACGCCTGCCACGGCCATCGGCGCCGCCACGCCCCAGGCGAGGACCAGGATCCAACCGACCATCGGGTGCAGCCGGCGCATGGCGCAGCGCATTCCCACCATCGGCAGGGTCAGCCACGCGATGAAAACCAACTGCGCCTCCATCCACCATCCCTCGACGTCGCCCGTCTGGACCGTCGCCAGTTGGATGAGGGTGGACACGAGCAGCGCGGGACCAAACGTCGCCCACAACGCCCGCGCGCGCCCCATCACCAACGCCTGGGGCCGGAGCGTCGTGACCAGCAGGAGTTCCATCGTCCCCTCCTCGACTTCCTGACGGAAACTTCCCGCGGCGGCCAGGGCCATCAGCAGCAGAAGAAGCGGGGCGAACCACCATCCGACGTAGTTGAAGTGCCGGTCGACGTTCATGAGCAGCCCGACGCCGGCCCAGAGCACGAGCACCACCGCCAGCCATGCCAGGCGTCCTCGCCGCAACAACGGCGACCATTGCTGCAACCACCGGATCGGGTTTTCGTCGAGCCAACGCCGCGCCGAGCGACGACCGATTCGCCAGGACGTTCTCGATCCGCGGTCCGACGAGGAGCTGCGGTCCGAGCGACGGCTCCGGTCGAGCAGCTTTCCCGACAGCAGGACTGAAATGCCGAACGCGACCACCGCGAAACAAAGGACGGCGACCAGCGACGCGTCGATGCCCTTGATCACCCACGTCGGCATCGTTCCCAGCCCCGTCCCGGAAAGCCCGTCCACGGCGACCGACGCGAACACGATGCCGATCGGAATGACGAACCACGCACTGTCGGGTGGCATGCCGGTGTTCGACGGGACCGCGGCCAGCATGGCGGATCGCGCGACCCACGCGCACACGCCGAGCATGGCGATCCAGAGCACAATGCTGTACGCGAGCGCGCACAACATCGCGGATGCCCAGCGCGTGGTGCGCGCGGTGGCAAGGAAGCCCGCGGCGAGGCCGACCAGGACGACCGAGAGTTCGATGGTCACCGCGCGGAGGAAATCCGCGGGCTGCACGCCGCCCATCAGGAACGGAACGGCAAGGAACGGCACCGTCGAAAACCAAAGCCCGAACGCGCGCAGCACGTGCGCCATGCCCTTCCCCACCACGACGTCCCACGCGTTGAGGGGCGTCAGGAACAGCAGGCCCATCGTGCCTTCCCGCCGCTCCTTGCTGAGGCAATCGGCCGTCATCATGGGGCACAGCCACATGAACGTCACCGCCAGCACGATGTGGCACGCGCCGAAGAGCAGCGCGCCCATCGCGGAGGCGCTCAACCCGGCGCCCGAGAAGAAACCCATCGAGGTGCGGGCCGCGAGGAGTAGCACCAGCCCGAGGATCATGCCCGCGCCGGCCAGCACGCGGATCCAATACGTGCCCCAGTAACGGGCCGCCGAACGCAGCTCGCGTTCGAGCACCGGCGGCATCACCACAGGCCACTCCCCCGGTTGCCCCGCACGTCGACCATGGCGGCCCGCCGGAAATCGTCCCGCAATTCCCAGTCGTTCGTGTCGAACTTCAACCCGGCGGCGAGATGCAAGAAGCCGTGTTCCAGATCGATCCTTGATCGCTTGTTCACGCGGTACAAACCGTAGGCGCAGAGACCCAGCCAGGCCGCTATCCAGAAAAGGAGAACGCCGAAGGCCCCGGTCATCACCACCACGACGCACGGCAACAACCCGATCCAGCCCGGCGCCATGACGCGGAGGTACGCCGCGCGAAACGCTTCGAGCGGTCCCTTTTCCAGCAGCGCGTGCCGCAACCCGGCGCGAATGAGCGTGTCGATGTCGAACAACAGGAACGCGGCGCCCACGCAGAGGGCCACCACGTACAGAAAGAAGCTGAACAGATCGGCCTGCAGCCCGGGAAATCCCATGCGGACGACCGGCATCACCTGCAGTCCCAGCACAACGCCCACGGGAAGCGCGTACTGCGTCCAGATCGCCGCGCGATGGCCGCGGATGATCTCGTCGCGGCCCTGCCCCGAAACCACCAACAGCTCGAGCGCGCCCGATTGACGGTCCTCGCTCATGCCGCGCGTCGCCCCGAGCGCGACGCTGACCTTCACGAATTGGTGGAGCGTCCAAAGCAGCCCGCAGTTCGCCACCAACGCGAAGTCGCGACCGGTGCCGAGCCCTGGCGAAAACGAAGCGACAAACGTCGCCAGATCCGCCGCGACCAGCATCCAGAATACGAGGTGAAACGACGCCGGCAACGGGCGCACCACGCGTTGGAACCACGCGTACGGCTGTCGCGCCAGCAACGCCGCCCAATGGTACTGGCGGTAACCCACCATTCCCCGGGCCTTCGCCCGCACCGCGTCCGCGGCCACGCCGGGCGACCGCACCACGCGTTCGCGCCAGCGCCCGACGACGATCGACGAAACGCCCAACGCCGTCGCGCCCATCGTCCACAGCCATCCCACCGAGCGTCCCCACCAAAGGCGCATCGCCGGATCCTGGAAGGAATCGGCGCGCGCCCACCGGAATGCCGCCACCGGGCTGAACTGCTGGAGCGCCCAGCCCGCGCCGCCCGGCGTCCGCCACCTCACCCAGCCCACCGCGTACGATGCCGAGAGCACGCCCAACACCAGCAAGGTGCCGAACACGGCGGTCCGGAAATCGGGCGCCACCACCGACCAAAACAACCCGATCGAAAGCGAGAGGAACAACGTCGCGGCGATCGTCGCCACCAAACGCCCGAACTGCGCGCCGCTCACGCCGCCGAAAACAATCGGGACGGCGAGGAAGGGCACGACCGCCAGCACGCCGTGCGCGGCGCGCATCGAGTTGGAGGCGAGCTTGCCGAGCACGACGTCGTATCCGCGGAGATCGGTGAGGAACAACAGGCCAAGGGTGCCGTCGCGCTTTTCGGAACCGACGGCGTCGGCCGTGTGGAGGATGCCCGCGATCATCGCGTAGCCGAACACCACGGCTCCCATGATCTGGAAGAGCACCGTGGCCAACGTCTGGGGTTGGGCGTGGATCGGCGTGGCGAGCAACACCGCGAACAGCGCGAGCCCCGCCAGCGCGGCGAGGAAACGCACCGCACCCATCGCCCCGGACCGGGCGATGACCAGCAATTCGCGATGGACCACCGGCAGGAAAAACATGGCCGGTCGGCCGGGCCCGCGCCCGGGCTATTGGGTTTCGCCCTTGGTCACCCGGAGGAACACTTCCTCGAGTCCGAGCTCGTCCTCGCGCAACTCGATCAGCCGCGCGCCGCCGCGGACCAGCGTCTCCGCGACCAGTCCGGCATCCGCCTGCGATTCCTCGATCACCACCTTGAGGCGTCCCTCGTCCTCGGTGACTTCCTGGATCTCGGGACGCGCGCGGAGCAACTCGATCGCCCGCGCGTTGTCGCCCGCCACCCGGACGCGAAACACGCGTCCCGCGTGGGCTTCCCCGCGCACGCCCTGCACGGGCCCGGAGTAGATGAGCCGGCCGCGCTCGATGATCGCGCACCGGTTGCAGAGGGTCTGCAACTCGCTGAGGATGTGCGAGCTGATGATGATGGTTTTCCCCATCCGCTGCAGTTCCTGCAGGATCGCCATCATCTCGATGCGCGCCCGCGGATCCAGGCCGGACGCCGGTTCGTCGAGGAGCAGCAACTGCGGGTCATGGATCAACACGCGGGCCAATCCGAGCCGCTGCTGCATGCCGCGACTCAATGCGCCGATCAACGCGCCCTTCTTCTCGCTCAATCCCACCAACTCCAAAACATCGAGGACGGTCTTCTCGCGGACGTTCGCCGGGATCTTGTAACAGGCGCCGAAGAAATCGAGGTACTCGGTCACCTCCATGTCCTTGTACACGCCGAAGAAGTCCGGCATGTAGCCGATCAGGTGGCGCACGCGGTCCGCGTCCCGCACCACGTCCTGGCCGAGCACCTCGGCGCGGCCGCTCGACGGCGTGAGGAACGTCGCGAGGATCCGCAGGGTGGTGGTTTTGCCGGCGCCGTTCGACCCGATGAACCCGAACAAGTCGGCGCGGTTCACGGTGAGGTTGAGGTTCGCCAGCGCGGTCATGTTGCCGTAGACGCGGCTCAGTTCGTACGTCTGCACGGCCGGGATCGGCGGCGGCGCCGGGGCCTCGCGCGGCGCGAATTGAAGGGCGGAATCGCTCATGTTGAAAGGGATCGGGCTCAGGGTTGGGTGGGACGGACGCCCGGCACGACGAGCCGGAGCAAGGTGCCGCGCTGCTGGCGGAGCGCGGCGAATTGGTTCAGGGGCGGGATCAACGATTCGTTCGGCAGATAGGCCATCACGAGGGTGTCGCCGCGCTCCACCGCCGGGAGAAGGTCCAGCCCCGCGGGCCAAACCAGATCGCGGCCGTTTCCGCCCGCGCCCGTCGAGACCCGGGACGCCAGCGACATCGCGGCGGCACCGCCCGCCCAGTCGTCGATGTGCTCGCCGCCCCCGCCGCCGAAAACGTCGTTGCGTTGGTTGGCCGCCGATTGCACCTGCGACTGCCACCCGTGCGCCCAATCGACCGCGCTCTCCTTCGCGCCGGACTCGAGGTCCACGCGGACGCTCCCGTTCGCCGGGATCGAATCCACCCGACGGATGGATCCGCGGTCGAAAACCATGACGTTGGTCATGGCGATCTGGCGGTAGTTGGCGATCGAAAGGTAATTTCCCTCGCGGCGCGCCTGCAACGGTGCCGCCCCGGTGTCCTGCCAGTCGCTGACGTCCATCTGCGAGGTCCAGACGGGGACGTACACGTCCGCCTCCACGCCCTTCGCGCGGCGGCGCACCGAGAGATGCCCGGTGTCGTTTTGGTTTCCCCACAGGCCCTGGAACTCCGACCGCAACGTCGACGAGGCGAGGTCGCACGCCACGCGGTAGGTCTCGTTGGCCGGCGAATACAGGCTGGTGTAGGTCCGGCCGCGGAGGACGGCCTCGCCGGAACGCGGGAGGATGTCGACGACGTGCAACTCGTTCCATTCGCTGCTGCCCGCGCGCAACCGGAAGCCGATGTAGTAGATCAGCAGCGAGAACAGCGCGACGTACGCGGGAAACGTGATCCACGTCAGCATCGGGCGCTTGATCCGCTTCAACCACCATTGATCCAGCGGGCCGATCACCACGAGGTACACGACCAGCAGGACCAACAGCACGCCCACCGGGAGCTTCCTTACCTGCCGGGTCTCGATCATCGATCCGAAAACCGCGTCGGCGCTCTTGCCGCCCCACGCGTTGTAGTCGCCCGGGCGCAGCAACTCGCGCGGCACGCCCGCGACGCGCGCCCAGAACCACGGGCGATTCTTCCAGCTCTTGACCGGGTCGCGCTCCGGATTGAAGGCCATCACCGTGACGAGCCCGCGTCCGCGCGGACCGGTGACCACGAGGGGAAGGTTTCCTGTCGAGACCAAGGCCTTGCCGCCGCGCGGGGTCAATTCCACCAGCGGGAGAGTGGCGTGGTCGAACGCCGCGTCCGCCGGCAAGTCGGCGAGGGGATCCTGCTCGTTCGCGGTGCCGTTGCGGCGCGACACCGAGAGCGGCGGCGGTTGGTAGACGTATTGGAACTCGCCGCGGCCCGGCCCGGCGCTCTGGAGCAACCACCGGTGGAGTTCGCCGTTCAACGGCCGGTTCGAAAGGCCGCCGACCGTTGCCGGCAACGCATCCTTCAACCACGCCGTCGCCGACACGTCCGACGGCTGGTCGATCGCCACGATCAGGTGCCCGCCCGCGTGGACCCACGCCAGCAGGGCCTCGACCTGCGGGTCCTTGAGATCGAGAGCGCGCGTGGTGTTGAGATAGATCGCGTTGAGTCCCTCGAGGGCGATCGGGTTTTCCGGAAAACTCTCGAGGCGCTGGCCCAGATCCAGGCGCACCGCGCGCGGTTGCAGTTCGTTCAGGTTCTGTTTGTTCCCGACGTCGGGGAACGTGGGCATTCCCGCGAACGAGGACGGGGCGCCGGCCAGAAGGAATCCTTCCCAGGCCACCTGCGACAACCGCAACCCGGTGTTCTCGGCGACCACCCTGCCCTTGGAATCGAGCAGCCGCGTGTCGAGCTGCAGGAATCCCTGCGACGACGAGAAGCACGGAATCACCACGCGCTTGCGGGTGTTCGTGGGCAATTCCAGCGCATGGCTCACCGACCCGCCGCCGAGTTGGCCCGCCGTGACCTGGATGATCGCGTCGAACCCGGGACCGTCGTTGAAAATCTCGAAGGTGACCGGATACCAACCGCCCGAGCGCACGACGGAATCGTAGCCGGGGAAAGCGTCGAACTGGACCTTGGCGGATGCCGCGGGGAGGACCCAAAGGAGAAGGGCCAAGGCCAGAAGCCTCGGGAAGGTCGCGGGGGCGTCTGGACGGGTTTCCGGGGTCATGGGCAAGCGCAGGGCGGTCTTGTAGTCGGGACGCGGGACCGCGGCAACGGCGAACTCTCCGGCGGCTGGATGAAACGGGGCATTCGGTTCACGGGACGGCGTTTGGACCGCGGCGCGCCGGGTTCCGTTCCGGAATAGTTTCCCCGGGTCGGAACGATTCGTTCGGAAAACGGGAACCTATCACGCCAATGCGGACCAAGGCCGGCCAAAACCCCATCAAGGGGGAGTGGGACACTTCGGCGGTCTTTGCCCCCTTGGATGCACTGGGTCCGCCTGGGCGTGAAATATTTTCCATTCCGCGACCGCATCGTTCCGGCGCGGAACCCGTCCCCGGTTCAAACAGTTGTTTGACATTTCAAACAACTGTTTTACAAATCCGGCGCGCGATGCGAAGGCAGGCCGTCCAACGAACGAAGGAATCCGGGCCCGGTGGCCCCCGGGGTCCCGTCGCCACGCGCGCCCAGCTTCTCGACGCCGCGGCGGTCGTCTTCGCGTCCCGCGGTTTCCACGACGCCACGGTGCGCGAGATCTGCCGCGCGGCCGGCGCGAACGTCGCCGCGGTGAGCTATCATTTCGGGGACAAGGGGCGCCTTTACTCCGCCGTGCTGCGCGAGACCGGCCGCCGTGCCGCCCTGATCGCGGCCCCTGTGCGCGACGCGGCCCCCGCGAATCCCCCCGCCAAACGCCTCGGGGCGTTCGTGCGTTCGATGCTCTCGATGATCCTCGCGGAGGGTCCCGCCTCCCTCCACGGCCAGATCCTCGCCCGCGAGATGATCGATCCCACCGCGGCGCTCGACCAAGTGGTCGCGGAATTCATGCGGCCGCAGGCCGAACACCTGCAGGGCGTGGTCCGCGAGCTGGTCGGGCCCAAGGTTCCCGCGGCCGACGTGCGGCGGCTCGCCCTCAGCGTCGTGAGCCAGATCCTCTTCTACAAACATTGCCGCCCGGTGCTCGAGCGGCTCTACCCCGGCGAATGTCCCGGTGCCGCCCAACTCGACGAACTGACGCGCCACATCACCGCGTTTTCCCTCGCCGCCCTCCGCGGCCTCGCCCGGCCCGGATCGAAACGACGCGCCCTCGAGCCCTGACCCCGGTCGCCGCACCTCATTTTCACGCCATGTACCGCCTTGCCCTTCTCATGCTGCTCGGGGATCGCTCGAAATACCTGATGCTCGTCGGCGGCCTGACGTTCTCGGCGTTGCTGATGACCCAGCAGACCGCGGTCTTCCAAGGCCTGCTGTCGTGGACCACCAGCCACCTCCGCAACATGCGCGCCTCGGTCTGGGTCGTTGAGGCACGCGTCGAGCAGGTCAACGAGACCAAGGCGCTGCGCGACACCGACGTGAACCGCGTGCGTTCGGTGCGCGGCGTCGACTACGCCGTCCCCATGTTCCAGGGAGTGCTCAAGGCCCGTGCGTCGGATGGATCGGACAAACAAATCCAACTGATCGGACTTCATGGCGGCAGTCTCGTCGGACGTCCGCCGGTCGTCCTGCGCGGCCGTCTCGAGGACCTTCGGCTCGCCAACACCGTCGTGCTCGACGAGGTCTCGGCGGAACGCCTCGCCGCCGGACGCGGGCGCCCGCTCGACATCGGTGATTCCTTCGAGATCAACGACCGCGAGGCGCGCGTCGTCGCCATCTGCCGCACCGAACGGCATTTCTTCGGCTATCCGTACGTCTTCTGCAGCTACGACCAGGCGCTGCAGTTCGCGCCGCGCCAACGCAAGATGCTGTCGATGATCCTCGCGGAGCCGAAGCCGGGCATCACCCCGGAAAAGATCGCGGAGTCGATACGGCGGGAGACCGGGCTCAACGCGTACACGACCCCGGAGTTCGAGCGCGCCACCAACGCGTGGATTTGGAAGAACACCGGGATTCCCGCGAGCTTCATGACGACGATCATCCTCGGTTTCGTCGTCGGGGTGGCCATAGCGGGGCAAACCTTCTACTCGTTCGTCCTCGAGAATCTCCGACATCTCGGCGCGCTCAAGGCCATGGGCGCGAGCAACCGCCTGCTCTCGGGCATGCTGATGTTCCAGGCGCTCACCGTCGGGTTGATCGGATACGG
The DNA here is from genome assembly GCA_025363585.1 of Verrucomicrobiota bacterium. GTDB lineage: Bacteria > Verrucomicrobiota > Verrucomicrobiia > Limisphaerales > UBA9464 > UBA6176. Next base: position 31,685 of record JANYDN010000119.1, read on the forward strand.
CATCGGCCTCGGGCTCACCGCCGTGTTCGGCCTCGCGGTCCTGCCGATCGGCCAGCCGCCGTTCCTTCTCCAGCCGTCGTCGATGGTCCGCACGCTCGTCGCGATCCTCATCATCTGCACCCTCGCCGCGCTTTTCGGGATACGGAAGGTCGCCAAACTCGAACCCGCCGTCGTCTTCCGCGGCTGATTCCCATGACCCTGCCCTCCGAATCCCCGTCCATCGCGGCGCCCACGACCACCAACGGCATCGTCACCCGCGGCGTGGTGAAGTCCTTCGGCGTCGGCGACGCGAAAACCTTCGCGTTGAAGGGAGCCGATTTTTCCGCGTCAGAAGGCGAGCTGCATCTCGTGGTCGGCCCCTCGGGCTGCGGCAAGACCACGCTGCTCAGCGTCATCGCCGGGACGCTGGTGTGGGACGAGGGAGAGGTGGAAGTCTTCGGCACGCGACTCAACGGCCTCGACAAAGGCAGCATCACCGAATTCCGGCGCCGCCACATCGGCTTCATTTTCCAGCAGTTCAACCTCATCCCGACGCTCACGCTCGTCGAGAACGTCAGCGTCCCGCTGCTCCTGAACGGCGTTTCCCGCCGCGAGGCCGAGTCGCGGTCCGCGGAGTTGCTCGGCCGCCTCGGACTCGGCGGACGCGAGCGCAAGCGCCCCACGCAGTTGTCCGGCGGCCAGCAACAACGCGTCGCCATCGCCCGCGCGCTCGTGCACCAACCGCGGCTCGTCATCTGCGACGAGCCCACCAGCGCGCTCGACCGCGAGACCGGCCACCAGATCATGGACCTCCTCGCCGGGGTCGCCCGCGCCCCCGGCCGCGCCGTCATCATCGTGACCCACGATCCCCGGACGTACGCCTACGCGGACCGGCTGACCTCGATGGAGGACGGCCGGGTGAGCGGCGTGCGCCACGGCGCGGAGTTGAAGGAATTTCTCTCGAACCACCGCTGACCCCGATCCACCCCAACCGACCGTCCCGACATGTTGTTCAAGAAAGTCTCCTTCTACCTCGCGCTCGCAGGTGTCGCCGCCGCGCTGTTGCTGGTGCGGCGCCAGGGCGCGCACCCGCCCGATCCCGGACCGCTCTCGCAGCCCGCGCGCTCGCCGTACGGCGACACCGTCGCCGCCACCGGGCTCATCGAGGCCTCGCGCGAGAACGTGAAGATCGCCGCGCCGAAAGCCGGGCTCGTGACGGCCGTCCATGTAGCCGTCGACGCGGAGGTGAAGGCCGGCACCCCGCTCTTCCAGATCGACGACCGCGAGGCGACGGCGCGCATCGCCACGATGGAAGCCCAGTTGAAATCGATCCAGGCGCAGCTCGGCGTCGAAAAAAACCTCGTCGACGACTGGAGCGACCAAGTCTCGCGTTTCGCGCGGCTCGAACGCGAGAAGGTGGCGACCGAGGACGATCTCAAGCGCCGCCAATTCTCGCTCGCGGGCGCCAAGGCCCGGCAGGACGCGACGCTCGCGATGATCGAGGCAAACCGCGCCCAACTCGGGCAGGCCCGCACGGAGCTCTCCGTGCTCACCGTCCGGGCGCCCCGCGATGGCCGCCTCCTGCAGGTCAACGTCCGTGCCGGGGAATTCGCGCCGGCCGCCGTCTCGACCGACCCGCTGATGCTCCTCGGGGACGTCGACAAGCTCCAGATCCGCGCCGAGGTGGACGAGCAGAACGCGTTGTACGTCGGGCCGGGCCAACCCGCCGAGGCGACCTTGAAGGGCCACGCGGACCTCAAGATCCCGCTCGTGTTCGTGCGCATCGAGCCCTACGTCGTCCCCAAGCGCAGCCTGACCGGCGACAGCCTGGAACGCGTGGACACGCGCGTGCTCCAGGTCATCTACGAATTCAATCGACCCTCTTTCCCGGTATACGTCGGCCAGCAGGTCGACGTCTTCATCCGGCGCCCCGCCGGCAATGCCGCTCCCGCCCCCGACAAGACACAAAAGTCGACTTGATCCCTCGATCAACCAACGCAATTTCCCAACCCGCGACATGAACCGACCCACGATTTTCGCCCTGTTGATCGCCGCCACGCTTGCGGCCGCTCCCGCGTCGGCGTCCGCCGCCGACCCGATTGCCACGTCCAATGCGGCGGCGCCCGCCTGGCCGGCTGGCACGCTCACGATCCAACAGTCCCTCGACATCGCGCTCGCCTCGAATCCCGCCATCCGCAAGGGCGTGCAGGATCTCGCCGAATCCCAGGGCATCGCGCTCCAGCAAAAGTCCGCGATCCTGCCGAAGCTGCGCTCCACGGGCGCCTACACGCAGGTCGACACGGCGAAGATCGAGACCGTCACGATTTCTCCCGGCGGTCCCGCCGTTTCGTTCGCGAACCCCCAGGCATGGAACGCGAACATCTTCGTCATCCAGCCGTTCTTTGCCGGCGGCAAATTGCTTTCGTCGGCCCGCTCCTCGCGCCTCACGCGCGACGCCGCGTTGGCGAATTACCAGGCCTTGGTATCCGACACCCTTCTGTCGGTCCGCATCGCGTACCAGGACATCCTCCTCGCCGCCGAGCAGATCACCGTGCAGGAGGCATCGGTCCACCTGCTCGAGCAGGAACTCGGGGATACCCGCCGTCGATTCGATGCCGGGACCGTCCCGCGGTTCAACGTGCTCCGCGCCGAGGTCGAGCTCGCCAACGCGAAGCCGCGCCTATTCCGCGCGCGCAACGCCCTGCGCATCTCCAAGAACAATCTGGCCGTTCTCCTGGGCTTCAATATTCCCAAGGGCACCGATCAGGACATCCCGTTGTCCACCGCCGACAAAATGACGGTCGAGCCGCTCGATCTCCCGCTGGCCGACGCCATCAACCGCGGCCTTGGGCAACGTCCCGAACTCGCCGCGTTGCGCACCGCGTCGCGCCTTCGCGAGGAGGAAGTCCGCCAGGCCAAGGCCGATTACTACCCGGCCGTCTCCGGCACCGCCGGCTACGGTTGGCAGAACCGCACGTTCACGCGCGACCTCACGCGGGAACTCGACGGATGGAACGTCGGGGTCCAGTTGAGCTGGGACATCTGGGACGCCGGCCTCACCAAGGGACGCGTCGCCGCCGCCAAGGCCCGCGGGGAACGCTCGCGCATCGACGTCGACGACACCTCGCGCCGGATCGAACTCGAGGTCCGCACGGCCTACTCCACGTTTGCCGAGGCCAAGGAAGTCCTAGAATCGCAGTCGCGTGTCATCGAGCAGGCCGACGAGGCGCTGCGCCTGGCGAACGCCCGGTCCGAGGCCGGCACCGGGACGCAGCTCGACGTGTTGTCGGCGCAGACGGCGCTGACCGAGGCGCGCACCACCTACAGCGTGGCGTTGCACGACCACAACGTCGCCCGGGCGCGGCTGGAACGCGCGGTCGGCGACGGCGTCCGACTCCTGCCGCTCGGTTCGAATCCCGCCCCGAAATAAACGAGCGCCCACCAACCGGGTTGCATTGGGCGGCGAACCCACGGAATCTCACCCGCGAATGCGCAAGGCTTCACTCGGCGTCATCTTCCTGACGGTCTTCATCGACCTCGTCGGGTTCGGTCTCGTCCTCCCATTGCTGCCGAACTACAGCAAAAGTTTCGGCGCGACCGGCTTCCAGGTCGGTCTCCTGATGGCGTCGTACTCGCTGATGCAGTTCCTGTTCGCGCCGGCGTGGGGCGCGTGGTCGGACCGCGTGGGACGGCGCCCGGTCCTGCTGATCAGCACCGCGGGCGCGGCGGTTTCGTACGCGATCTTCGCCTACGGCTCGACGCTCACGGGCGGCCTCGCGCTGGGAATGATCCTCGCCTCGCGCGTGTTCGCCGGCATCTGCGGCGCGAACATCACGGTCGCCCAGGCCTACATCGCCGACATCACGCCGCCCGAGGATCGTTCGAAAAAGATGGGCCTGATCGGGATGGCCTTCGGCCTCGGGTTCATCGTGGGTCCCGCGCTCGCGATTGGTTCCCAGATCTCGGTCGAGAAATTCGGCGGGTCGGCGCGGGCCATTGCCTCCGCGCCCGGCTGCATCGCCGCGTTCCTGTGCGCCGCCAACTTCCTGTTCGCGTACCAACGCCTTCCCGAAAGCTGGAAGCCGGGTGCCACGCCCGCCGGCAAACGCACGCGCGGTTCCCAGATCGCCGCCACGCTTTCCCGTCCGGTCGTGGGATTCCTCGTCGTCACGTTCTTCCTCTCGACGTTTGGATTCACTTGTTTCGAAAGCACGCTCGGCCTCCTGATCCAGAAAAACTTCGGGTTGGCCGACCACGATTCCGCCCGCACCAACGCGGTGTTGTTCTGCTATGCCGGGCTCATCGGCGCGTTCGTGCAGGCCGGGCCGATCGGCAAGCTCGTGAAGAAGATCGGCGAACCGCACCTCATCGCCTGGAGCCTCCTCATCTTCGGCGTGTCCATGATCCCGCTGCCGTTCATCCACGGGAACATCGCGCTGAGCTGGGGCATTTTCACCCACGGCACCGGCGTTCCGTGGATCGCGCTGCTCGCGACCGTCGCGGGACTTTCCATCGGATCCGGCCTCACCCGACCGCCGCTTTTCGGATTGCTCTCGCGGATTACCCCGGCGGACGAACAAGGCTCGACCCTGGGCGTCGCCCAGAGTGCCGGCAGCCTGGCGCGCGTCTTCGGTCCGCCGTTCGCGGGCTTTCTCTTCGACCGGCACGTCGCGTGGCCCTTCGTGATCTGCGGTGCCATTGCCGTCGTCACCGGATTCGTCGCGTGGGCCCGCCTTGCCGGAGTGCCTGCCCATCCCGCGCCGCAGCCGGGCACGGCTTGAGCCGGGAATTCCGCAGCCTGGGTGGGTGACGGCGGCCCTGCTGTCACCGGGGCGAGCATTGGAATGACGGCGGGCCGCCGTCACCCACGGTTTACGTTACGTGCATCCCATGGGGCGGGAATGATACGGCGGGTTCCCAGAGTCTTCCCAATCGACGGCAAGCATCCTAACCTTCGACCCGATGCTCGACCTGACTGACACCCGGCCCGCCGGCACCGCCATCGATCGGTTTCCCGTCCGTCCCGTCACGCCCTCCGCCCACGTTGACTCCCTTGCCCGCGAGATCGTCGCCCTCAAGAAACGCCTCAACGCCGTCGTCCTCGCGCACAACTACCAGATTCCCGAGATCCAGGACGTCGCGGATTTCGTCGGCGATTCGCTGGGCCTTTCGCAACAGGCCGCCCAGACACCGGCGGAGGTCATCGTCTTCTGCGGCGTCCATTTCATGGCGGAGACGGCGAAGATCCTGAACCCGCGCAAGGTCGTCCTTCTCCCCGACCGTGATGCCGGTTGCTCGCTCGAGGAAAGCTGCCCGGCCGAAAAACTCCGCGCGCTCCAGGCGACGAACCCGAATTTCCACACGATCGCGTACATCAATTGCTCCGCGGACGTGAAAGCGGCGAGCGATGTGATCTGCACCAGTGGCAACGCGGTCAAGATCGTCAACCACGCGCCGAAGGACCGCGACCTGCTCTTCGTTCCCGACGAGAACCTGGGTTCGTGGGTGATGGAACAAACGCACCGCCCGATGACGCTCTGGAAGGGCAACTGCTACGTGCACGTCGAGTGGACCCACGCCGCGATCACGGGGATCCGCCGCGAATTTCCGGACGCGCCGATCGTGGCGCATCCCGAGTGCACGCGGGCGGTGCGCATGCTGGCGGACGTGGTGTGCTCCACGGAGAAGATGGTGACGTGGTGCAAGGCGAGCACGGCCAGGGCGATCATCATCGCGACGGAGGCCGGGATGCTCCATCGGTTGAAACGCGAGTGTCCGGACAAGGAATTCATTCCCGCTCCGACCGAGAATTGCCGCTGCAACGAATGCCGGTTCATGAAGATGAACACGCTCGAGAAACTCCACGCGTGCATGGAAACGCTGGGCCCACGCGTGGAATTGTCGCCCGACGTGATCGAACGCGCGCGCCGCCCGATCGAACGCATGCTCGAGATCAGTGCCCTGCCGCTCGAGAACGCGGGTTGAACCCGGGGCCACGTTCCATTTTCCCCGCTTCCCTCCGGGCCCCGCGGAGGCTTTGATGACTATCGGCATGGAAACTCAGGGGACCGACGGCGAATTCAAGGTTTGGGCGGTGGACGACGTGGTCTACGGCCCGGTGGACCTGCCCACGCTCGTGGGTTGGGTCGGCGACGAACGGGTGGTGGTGGACACGTGGATTTTCGACATCGCCTCGGGGGCGTGGAGCAAGGCCGTCCATCTCGAGGCGTTGAAGATGTTCTTCGGCCAAGGCACGACGACCGCCGCCACGGGTGCCCCCGCCGCGGCCGATCCGCTGATCCCCGGCATCAAGCCCGGCACGCTCCGCCGCGTGAAGATCTTCGCGGGAATGTCCGACCAGCAACTCGGCCGTTTCGTGCAGTTGATGCAGGTCGAGAAGGCGCCCTCGTTCAAGGAAGTCTGCCACCAGGGCAGCCCGGGCGACGCGATGTATTGCGTGCTGGACGGCGAGGTGCGCGCGCGGATTTTGGTCGGGGGGCGCGAGACGACGCTCGCGACCTTCCAGGCGGGCGACATTTTCGGCGAGATCTGCCTGTTCGACGACGGCCCGCGTTCGGCCGACGTGATCGCAAACGTCGACAGCACGTTGTTGCGCATCCCTTCGGACAAATTCGACAAGATGTGCCAGGACCAACCGGACCTTGCGACGCCGTTGCTTCTCGCGTTGGGCCGGACGCTGACGGCACGGATCCGGAACGACAACAAGCGCCTCGGGGAATTGATCACGCTGTCGCGCGCCGGACGCTGACCGCGGGAAAACGCCGGCGGGGATTCAGCGCCGCGACAGGAAGTCGGCGATGCGCGCGAGCAATGCCTTGGTGTCGCGCAGGGGCTCGACCGATTGGTCCGGCCGCAGGAAACCGAAACCGCTGCCCCACGCCGGACCGTTCACGACCACGGCGTCGCTCCGCGCCCGGGTCAGTTGCGCGTCCGCCCGTTGCAGGACGTCGCCCGGACCGCCCTCGACCTCGAATTTCCATCCGATGATCCGCGCGTTGGGAAACCATTCGCGGAGGCCCATCAACAGCTTGGGCGTGGGCTTGAGTTCGACCATCAGCCGTCCGTCCTGCGTGGTGTATTTGCCGCCGACGATCGGTCGCAACGCGCCGGTCCCGGGATCGCACGAGTACACCATTCCCGGCCTGAAATCGCTCACGGCCGCCGCATGGAGCAAGGCGATCGGTTCGTCGGTCGCGAGCTCGAGGAAGCGGGCCGCGAGATCGTCCGTCGAGGTGAACGGCCGGACCTTGACGTTGGGCGGCGGCAACGGGGCCGAGGCGAGCTCTCCCCGCAGCAACAGCACTTCGTGGCCGCGCGCGGCGAGTTCGGCCGCCAGCTCCGTCCCGAGGGCTCCCGTCGAGAAATTGGTGATGCGCCGAACCAGATCGAGTGGTTCGTACGTGGGCCCGGCGGTGACCAGACAACGCATGCGGCCGCAAGGCTAGGCAGGTCCCCACGGACTTGTCAGGCCACGATTTCGTCGAATGCCGTGGACGGGAACACGGCGCTTCGGCCGGGTGGTTTCAGGGTGTCCCAGCGCCGAATAAGGTCCGCTGCGCGTCCCGCGACAACCGTGCCGGACCGTGCGCCTATGGCGATTCGCCCGCCTCGCGCTCGTCCAGATGGGCCAACGCATCGCGTCCCGGCAACAACAGGTACACTAGGCCGCCCACCGCGCTCCACGCGAGGTTCGCCGAGTACCCGAGAAGCGACAATGCCAGCGCCTCGCCCGGTCGCACCGCCGGGAACGCGCCGACCGCGAGCATCGAGACGAACAGGTTTTCCCGCACCCCGAGACCGCTCGGGGTGATCGGCAATGCCGCGACGCAGATCACCGCGGGCACCACGAACCACAACACCGCCGACGGGATCGCCAGATGCAGGCCGTTCGCCAGCGCCAGGAAAGTCCCGACGATCGAGAGGTTGACCAACAGCGAGTACAGCGCCGTGGTACGCACGAAACCCCTCCGTCGGCCGAACAACCGGCAGGCCGCCAAAGCCCGCGCGACGGAAAGCCCCATGGGCATCCGCCGCACCCACCGGCCGAATGCCGATCCTTCCGACAACAGGTCCGAGTAAAACCCGATCCCGACCAACAGGGCCGCCGCGACCGCCATCACCCCGACCATCAGCGCCATGGCTTGGTACCGGCGGTAGCGCAGGAACAGCGGGTCGGGAACCGTGGCGCCCCATGCCAAGGGTATCATCACCGCCGCGAACACGAGGAGTGCCAGCGTCCCGAGCAGCCGGTCCACGACGACGGTGACCGCGGCCTCGGCGCGTTTGTGGTGCGTGAGGCGCGCGACATACCAGGCCTTCACGACGTCGCCACCGGTGGAGCCCAGGAGGAACGCGTTGAAAAAATGCGCGACGAAGGAGATCCGGACGACCTCGCGCAGCGGGAGGTCGAGTCCCTGGACCCGCAGCGCGAGCCGCCACCGCAGCCCGCCGACGAGGATCGGCAACCCGCAAAGACCGAGCGCCAGGACGAGATTGGCGCCGTCGAGATGCCGCGCCGTCTGCCACAGTTCGACGGGTCCCAGCGTCCAGGCCATGCGTCGTTGTTCCCAACTCGACAGCGCCTTCCAATCGCCGCCGGTGGACGCAAGGCGGAGCTGTGCCTCGTTGCAAAAGATGATGTGGAAAATCGCCACCATCAGGAGCGAGGCGATCCCGAAGCGGATCCAGCGCCCCCAACGTCCCCCCGCAACGTGCTGCGTCCCGCCCCCTCGGTTCACCCGGGCCCCCAGACGTCCCGGATGAATTCGTACCCGGTCCGCACGTCGTCCGCGGGCACGCCGGGATTGAGTTCCAGCACCTTCCGGTGCGTGGGCTTCACGAACGGCGCGAGCGCCGCGAAATCGATCATCCCGCTGCCGGGCGGGCAATGATCCATCGCCGGCGGTTTGACGTCGTGGACGTGGAAGCCGGCCAGGCGCTCCGAAAGCGTCTCGACGTGCATGGAGTGCTGCACGATGAGCCCGAGGTTCTCCTTGATCTGCGCGTGGCCGGTGTCGTGCCAATACCGGACGTTTTCCGGAAGTTCCTCGAGGAAGAAACCGATCTCGTCGTCGAAGGGGATTTCCTCCACCGCCTCGCGGTTCTCGATGCCCAGAAGGATTCCCTTCTCTCCCGCGACCTCGGCGACCTGGCGTATGATGTCGGCGGCATGCTCGATGGCGCGGCCCCTCGATTTCTCGCGGCGCTCCATCATTTCGGCGAGGAGTTTCGCGTATTTCGGCGAGTCCTTCTCTCCCGCCTCGAGCAGGGCCTCGAGCTTCTCGGTGTAGTCGATCGTGCCCCAGAACCCGCGCAACTCGACGGCCCCGGTGTGCAGCACGATCAACCCGGCGCCGACGCGTTCGGCCATCTCGATGGTTTTCAGCGTGTGCTTGCGCGCGTTCTCGCGCTCGCGGGCATCGTCCGCGCTGAACTTGAACACGTTCGGCGCGGCGTGGTTGATGCCCATCGGGAGCGGGCAGAAATTGTGGAGGGACGAGATCTTGATCTCGCCGGCGCCCACGGCCTCGAGGATGCCGGGGACGAGGCTCATGCGGATCCCGTGGCTGAGTTCGGCGTATTCGAAACCCAGGTCGCGGATCTCGCGGAGCATTTCGCGCCCCTCCGTGTGACGTGCGGAATTCCAGCAGGTGGACAACGAGTACATGGTCGGAAAATGGGAAACGGCCGGATGCCCCGACAAAGGATGCATCCGGCCGCGGTCGAATCAATCGCGCATCGCGCCCCGCCGGACTAGACGTCGGCGTAACGGGCGGACAGCATGGCGGAGAAGCGGGCAACCTTCATCTTGCGACGACGGCGCTCGGAAGGCTTCTCGTAATGGCGGTGTCCACGGACTTCCTTGAGGGTGCCCTCGCGGTCGACTTTTTTCTTCAGTCGGCGCAAAGCGCGGTCCACTGGCTCGCCTTTCTTGAGTTTGACTTCGCTCAAATCACTTTCACTTCCTTTCGAAAACCGGTCCCGCGATCAAGCGGGCTCCGGTCCTCCCGCATGCCACGGGGCAACGGAAGCCGCGCGGTGGAAATGCCCAGCCGCAACGGGGACGCTGGAAGTACCCCATTGCGCCGATTAATCAAGGAACGATTTCAAAAAACCTGCGGAATCGTTCGCTCCATGCTACTTCCATCGCCCATGCATGGTCCCGTCCGCCGCGTCTTTGCCCGGGTAGGCGCGCTCGTTTGCCTCGGTTTCCGGGCGGCCGCCGGTCCGGCCGCCGTCCTCCCCGATCCACCCGCCGGACCCATCCATACCCTCGTCGCGGCCCAGCGATGGTTGCTCAAGAGTCCGGACGGGCTTCGTTTCGACGCTTCCGCGTTGCTCCGGCTTCCCGACGGCACGCTGCTCACGGTCAACGACAAGGCGCTTCCCCCGTGCCGGATCGATCTGGG
>JANYDN010000178.1 GCA_025363585.1 Verrucomicrobiota bacterium
GACAAGCCCTACGACCAATTCGTGCGCGAGCAGTTGGCGGGCGACGAATACGCGGAGGAAGCCGCCGCGCGCGGCGTGGCGACGACGGAGTCGTGGAGCGATGCCGTGACGGCCACCGGCTTCTTTCGCCTTCACGTCTGGGACGACGAACCCGACAGCACCGTCGCGGCCGAGTACGATGATCTTGACGACGTGATGGTGACCACGGGCGCCGCCTTCCTCGGCCTCACGCTCGGGTGCGCGCGTTGCCACGACCACAAGTTCGATCCGTTGTCGCAGGCCGACTATTACTCGATGCTGGGTTTCTTTCGCGGCGTCGATCCGTACGGGCAACACAAGACCGGCGGCGGCGGGCGCGGCACGGGAAAAATCGAGCGTGCGCTCGCACTGCCGGCGGATGTGCGCGCGTGGGAGTCGGCGAAGCGGGAACGCGTGCGCGTCGCCGAAGCCGCGCTGGCCCGCGCGGCGGACGCCGCCGGGAAAGCCCGGTGCGAGATGGATTTGAAACGCGTGCGCGACGAGGGACCGCCGTTCGACTTCGCCTTGGCCGCCGTCGAGAACGGGCCGGCCGCGAAACCGACCCACGTGTTGTCGAGGGGTGATCCGAATTCGCCGCGTGCCGAGGTGGTTCCCGCGTTCCCGTCCGTCCTCGGCCTTCCGACGCCCGAGTTGCCGCGACGCGCGCCGGACGCCGCATCCACCGGACGCCGCCGCGTGTTGGCCGAATGGGTCGCCAACCCGTCGAATCCCCTGACCGCGCGCGTGATTGCGAACCGTGTCTGGCAACACCATTTCGGCACCGGGATCGTCGCGACGCCCGACGATTTCGGCCGGACCGGATTGGCTCCGACGCACCCTGAACTCCTCGACTACCTCGCGTCCGAACTCGTCGCCGACGGTTGGAGTCTCAAGCGTCTCCATCGCCTCGTGCTGACCAGCGCCGCCTACCGGATGTCGTCGTCGACGTTGAACCCCGCGTCGCTCGCCGCGGACCCGGGAAACCAATGGCTGTGGCGCCAGACGCTGCGGCGCGTCGAGGCCGAGGCCGTGCGCGACACGATGCTGTCGGTGTCGGGCGAAATGAATCTCCGTGAGGGCGGGCCCAGTGTTTATCCGACGCTGTCGAGCGAGGTGCACGGCACGCAGGACTCGGCGGGCAAAGGTTGGGCGGACAGCGACGCGCCGGGGCAACTGCGGCGGAGCGTGTATCTGGTGGTGAAGCGCGGGTTGAAAGTGCCGTTCCTCGAAAGCCTCGATTTCGCCAACTGCACCTCGCCCGTCGGGGCGAGGCCAATGACCACGACCGCGCCCCAAGCCCTGATGCTGTTGAACGATGCCTTCGTGCAACAACGCGGCGCGGCATTCGCGGCGAGGCTCGCGCGCGAGGCCGGCGCGGATCCCGAAGCGCGGATCCGGCGCGCGTTCGCCCTCGCCGTGCAACGGTCGCCCACGGGGCGTGAGATCCAATCCACGCGGCGCTTTCTCGACGAGCAGGAAACCCGCGCGCGTTCCGAGGGTGCGGCGGATCCCGTGGCCGTGGCTTGGAACGGCTTCGCGCGCGCGTTGCTCAACCTCAACGAAACCCTCCATGCGGACTGATCCGCGCGGGAAATCAAACCGACCGTGAACGCCGATTCCCAAAGGTTCCTCCCGCGCCGCCGGTTCATCGGCCAACTCGGCGCCGGGTTCGGCGGCGTCGCGTTGTCCGCGCTGCTGCAGTCCGAGGGCCTCCTGGGCGGCCGCGCGCTCGCCGGCGACGCGCTGCTCCCGAAGCCGGCGCATCGGCGGGTCCGCGCGAAGTCGGTGATTTTCCTGTTCATGTTCGGCGGTCCGTCGCAGGTGGATTTGTTCGATTACAAACCCGAGCTCCAGAAGCGGGACGGCCAGACGATCGACAACGAGTTCCGCCGGAACACAAAGACAAAGGCCGTGTTGCAGGCGAGCCGCAGGACGTTCCGGCGCCACGGCCAATCCGGACTCTGGTGTTCGGACGCGTTTCCAAACATCGCGCGGCACATGGACAAGCTGGCGGTGGTCAAGTCGCTCTACAGCGACTCGTTCGCGCACGGGAGCGCCGTCCTGCAGATGAACAGCGGGCGGATACTCCAGGGACATCCGTCGCTCGGCGCTTGGCTGAGCTACGGCCTCGGCACGATGAACCATGATCTCCCGGCGTACGTGGTGATGCTCGACCCCCGCGGCGGCCCGACGTCTGGCGCGCCGAACTGGTCCGGCGGCTACATGCCGGCGGTGCACCAGGGAACGGTGCTTCGGACCACCGGCGAGCCCATCCTGAACCTGCGCGCACCCGCGGGCACGAGCCGCGCGATGCAACGGCGCGAGATTGATTTCATCAACGAGTTGAACGCGGGCCATCTCGAATCGCATCCCGGCTACTCCGAACTCGACGCGCGGATCGCGGGGTATGAACTCGCGTTCCGGTTGCAGGCGACGGCGCCCGAGGCGCTGGATCTGTCGCGCGAGGACCCGCGCACGCTCGAGGCGTACGGGATCAACGAGGGCAAGCCGGACTGGCATCCGTTCGCGCTCGGGCCCGCGCCGTTCGGCCGGCAATGCCTCACCGCGCGGCGGCTCGTCGAACGCGGCGTCCGGTTCGTGCAGGTCTACTCGGGCGGCGGCGGCGCCGGCGGGCAGAACACCTGGGACGGACACCACGGCATCGAGGAAAACCTGCGGATCCATTGCCCGGAAGTCGACCGGCCCATTGCCGCCTTGCTGGCGGATTTGGAACAACGCGGGTTGCTCGACGAGACGCTCGTGGTGTGGGGCGGCGAGTTCGGCCGGATGCCCGTTTCCGAAACCTTCAACACCGGCGGGAAGACCGGCGGTCGCGACCACAATCCGAAGGGCTTCACCTATTGGATGGCCGGCGGCGGCGTGAAGGCGGGCACAAGCTTCGGCGAGACCGACGAATTCGGCGAGGCCGCCGTCGTGGATCGCGTCCACCTGCGCGATCTCCACGCGACGATCCTTCACCTCATGGGACTCGACCACGAGCGCCTGACCTATTTCCACGGCGGGCTCGACAACAAACTGACCGGCGTCCTCGGGGCCAACGTGATCCATGGCATCGTCGCTTGAATCGTGGTCGGGACGGGTGCGTCGCTGCCTCCTCGCGATCGCGATGTCGTTGGCCGGCTTCGCCGCACGCGCCGCGACGACCGTCGAGGACGATCCCTATTACCAGTACATCCGCGACGCGCCGGAATTCCAGAGCGTGGGAATCGACGCGGTCGCCGCGACGAATCGTTGGAACACCTGGCTCTACATGCCGTGGCGATTCCGGTGGACCATCGGCACGGGCGAGGCGGGCGGGAAATTCTGCCGGGACTTCGGCATCAACGGCGGGTTCGTGGACCATGGGGAAGGCCCGTTGGAATGGTTGCGCGACTGGAACCTCCGCTTCTACGGCGACCACACCGCGTCGAAGGGATTCCTCTATTTGAAAGGCGCGAACGAACGCGCTCGCTTCGCGCGATACCAACGCGACGCCCGCGCGATCCGTTCCGATGGCGACGGTCCGGTGCCCGTCGATGACGCGCTGCTCACGCGCGTGCGCGGGATCGTCCGCAGCAACGTGGCGCTGTTGAAACAAAGCCCCGTGCGCGCGGGCTACGCGCTCGACGACGAGATTTCGACGGGAGCGTTCGTGTCGCCGTTGCCGTGGCGGATCAACGCGGACGACGCGGCCTATTCGCGATGGCTCGCGCGATACCGCGGGGAGCCCGGAGCGGTTCCGCGGTTCGTGACGCCCGACGACATGCTGCCGCAGCTCAAGGGCCCGTTGGCCGGCCTCGATTTCTCCCCGCTGTTGGATCGCATCACCTACAACGATTCCGTGTGGGCCAATTTCATCGGAGAACTGGTGTCCACGGCCAACGCGGAGGATCCGGGCACGCCGTGCGGATTCGTCGGCGGGCAGGCGCCCAACCTGTGGGGCGGGTACGATTACGCGAAGCTGATGCACAAGGTGCGGTTCGTTGAGGCGTATAACCTCGGGTCGTCGCAAGCGATCATCCGGTCGTTCAACCCGGGCAACGCGATGCCGGTGGTGACGACGCATTTCCACGACGACCGGCGCGGCACGGCCAACGACGTCTGGCAGGCCTGGTATTATTTCGCGCACGGATCCCGCGGGATGATCGGTTGGGTGGACGGTTGGTTCGCCGACGGGAAGCCGCGTCCGTGGTTGTCCGAATTCGCGCCGACGTTGAAGGAACTCGGCGGGGTGCAGGGACCGAAAATGGCCGGCGCGAAATGGCGTCATGACGGCATCGCGATCTACTACTCGCATCCGTCGATCCAGGTCTCGTGGTGCCTCGACATCGAGCCGCACGGCAAGACCTGGGTGAACCGCAACGACGACCATCGCTTGGGGACCTCCCACCTTGTGCGCAAGGCCTGGGAAAACCTGCTCGCGGATTCGGGGCTGCAATACGACTTCCTCGCCTACGACCGCGTGGTGCGCGAAGGGATTCCCGACGAGTACCGCGTGCTCGTGTTGCCGGCCTGCTATGCGTTGTCCGACGTCGAGGCACGACGCATCGAGGCGTTTTGCCGGCGCGGTGGATTGGTCGTCGCGGACTTTGGCTGCGGGATGTTCGACCAGCACGGGAAAGGGCGCGCGGCGGGCGCGCTCGACGCGATGTTCGGCGTGCGGCACGACGGTACGGAAACCAAGGCGGACTTCTTTTCCGGAAAACTTTGGGTGGAGACCGATCAGGACGCCGGATACTCGGCGCCGACCGCCAAGGCGCTGTTGGCGACGTTGTCGGGACCGTTGCGCGACGGATTCGCGGTGTCCGAAAAGCGCCTGGGCGACGGCAACGCGCGACGGTTCGGCGACGGAGAGGCGGTGTATCTCAACCTGTCGCCTCAACGCTATCTCCAGTATCGGGAGGAAGGCTCGGCCACCGATCGCGAACGCGCGGTGTTCGTCGGACGCATCCTTGCCCGAACCCGGCCTTGGGTGCGCGTGGAGTCCGATGGCGTGCGGCCGCCGGGATGCGAGGTGACGTATTGGCGGAAGGGCGAGCGGACGTGGGTGTTCGTGGTCCAGAATCCATCCACCGGCGGCGGGTCCGCGGGCGGTGGCTGGGCGAACGCACTGGCGACGGGCGAACGGGACGTCCTGCTGGAATTCTCCGCGCCGGTGCGCGACGTCGTCGACGAGCGGAGCGGGGAACGTCTCGGCGATGGGAAGGCCTTCCGGCGCACGTGGCGCCGCGGGGAAGCGCTGATGCTCGGGGTGACGACGGAATGATCCGTTCCCCGAAAAAGTGTTTACCCTAAAACATTATGTTTGCCGCTATGTAAAAGTGTCCGCAGAATCCCATTCCTCATGATGCCTCGCATCCAACCCTCGAACGTGGCTCCGGTGGCCGCCACGTTGCTCGCGCTAGCCGGGGCGTTCCCTCCCGCGCCGCTGCGCGCGGACGGCGGCGCCACGAACGCCGTGGCCGCCAACGAACGCTGGGATTTCCACGCGCAGGGAACCTTCGTCGGGCAAGCGGTGCTCCCGTTCCATGCGGACTACGCGGGCCCGGGCAGCCTGCGCTCGCGGGGCGAGGTGAAGGAAACGAGCTCCGTCGACCTGATCGGCGGCCTCCGGCTCTGGCACGGCGCCGAGGCACGCGTCGACGGTTTGATGTGGCAGGGTTTCGGTTTGAGCGACGCCCGCGGAGCCGCCGGTTTCCCCAACGGCGAGGCGTTCCGAAAGGGAACCGAGATCCCCAACGTCACGCTGTCGCGAGTGTTCGTCCGGCAGGTCATCGGGCTGGGCGGGACCGAGGAGGACGTCGAGGCGGGCCCACTGAACTTCGGCGGCAAACGCGACTCCACGCGCCTGACGATCACGGCCGGCAAAATGTCGGCGAAGGATGTCTTCGATGCGAACGCGTACGCGAACGATCCCCGGACCCAGTTCATGAACTGGGCCTTGATGGCGAACGGCACGTGGGATTACCCGGCCGACGCGCTGGGCTTCGCGCCCGGGGTTGCCATCGAGTTGGATTGCGGCGATTGGTCGGCGCGGTACGGCTTGTTCGGCGTGATGCGCACGTCCAACGGCGTGGGCGTCGACCGCAACTGGGACGACGCGCGAGCGATGGTCGGTGAGATCGAGCATCGCCACCGGATCGCGGAACATCCCGGCGCCGTCCGCGTGCTGGTGAATTATAACCGCGCGCGGATGCGTCGCTACGACGACGCGCTCGCCGATCCGGCGCTGCTCGCGGACCCCGCGTTGCAAAAGGCCTATCACGGCAAGATCGGGGTGGGCCTGAACCTCGAGCAGGAACTGACGCATGATCTCGGGGCGTTCTCGCGGATCGGCTGGAACGACGGCAACACCGAGCCCTGGATGTTCACCGACATCGACCGCACTTATACCGCGGGACTTTCGCTCAAGGGAACGGCGTGGGGTCGCGGCGCCGACACGGTGGGATTGGCGGGGATCCGGAACGAGCTCACGGGCCGGCACCAATCGTTTTTGGCGGCGGGCGGGCAGGGGATCACGGTCGGCGAGAACCAACTGAACTACGGCCCCGAGGAAATCCTCGAGACCTATTATCGGTTCCACATCGTGGGGGAGTTGAGCGCCACGCTCGACTACCAGTTCGTGAACCATCCGGCCTATAACCGCGACCGTGGCCCGGCGCACGTGTTCGGCCTTCGGTTGCACTGGGAGTATTAGGCGCCGACGCAGTCGTGGGTGACGGCGGCCCTGCCGTCACCGAGCGGCCTGTGAGCGGCAGCAACAGTCAACCGCGCGAAGCGCCTTCGGAGTGCGGTGGGAAGGAGCGACAGCGATGCCACACCGCTTTCCAAGCATGTTTCGGCGCCGTTGCGAAAGACAGCAGAGCCGGCCTGTTGGTGACGGCAGGGCCGCCGTCACCCACGCGGGAGTTGGCGTTCCAGCTTATTTCCCGTCCTTCACCGCGCGGAATCCCACGTGGACCGAACCCGTGTCGATCGCTCCTTTCCCGCGGGTGCCCACCCGGTACCGCGAGCAGTATTGGTCGGAACAAAGGAACGACCCGCCGCGATGCACCCGCTTGGGGATTCCTGGTTCCTCCGGGTCCACGCTGTCGGACGGGCCTTTCGGATTCCGCGCGACGGTTCCTTCCGCCGCCAAGCGCGCGTAGTAGTCCGGCCGATACCAATCCGCGCACCATTCCCAGACGTTGCCGGCCATGTCGTGGAGTCCGTAGCCGTTCGCGGGATAGCGGGCCACCGGCGCCACGCCTCGGAAACCGTCCTCGCCCGTATCGCCCTGGGGGAAGCGTCCCTGGAAAGTGTTGGCCCGCGTCTGGCCGCCGGGTTTCGGATCGTCGCCCCAGGGATATAACTTGCCGTCGAGACCGCCGCGCGCCGCCCATTCCCACTCGGCCTCGGTCGGCAATCGCTTGCCGGCCCACTTGCAATAGGCCTCCGCGTCCTCGAAGGCGACGTGCACCACCGGCAAGTGTTCCTGGCCCAGGAGGGTGCCCGAAGGTCCGTTCGGATGCCTCCAATCCGCGCCGGGAACATAACTCCACCATTGGGCCGCGTCGTCGAGCGCGACGGCTGTGTTCGGCGGCGTGAAGACGACCGATCCGGGCACGAGCAGTTCCAACGGCGCGCCCGGGATCTGTTCCGGCGTCGGCTTGCGTTCCGCCACGGTTATATAATGGGTCGCCTCCGCAAACCGCTTGAACTGCTCGTTGGTGACCTCGGTGACGTCCATCCAAAAGCCGTCGACGGCGACGCGATGCGCGGGTTGGGCGTCGGGAAAGCCGGATATAAGTCCCGTGCAGACGGGATCCGTTGGCGCCAACGTGGCGCGTTCGAGCGCCGCCATGTCGCGGGCCGGACCCCCCATGGCGAACTCCCCCGCGGGAATCCAAACCATCCCCGCGGGCGCGGCGCCGGGCGCTTCCCGGGAGGCCGCTTGGGGTCCCGAAGCCCAAGGTGGACCCGACGCGGTCGGGGTTCGATCGCAGCCGGTCAACGCGGCAAGCATCGCTAGACATCCGGTGATCGAACCATGAGCGCTTCGCGCCTTCGCGGCTTCGCGTGAGTTGCTCTGAGTTCCCCACCGCATGGCCAAACCTCAGTCGCAGACTTTGCCCGGATTCAGGATGCCCGACGGGTCGAGCACCTTCCTGAGCTCGCGCATCACGCGCATCTGCGCGTCGCCCGCGAACTTCGGCAGGAAGTTTTTCTTCGCCACGCCGACGCCGTGTTCGCCGGTAATGGTGCCGCCGAGCCGGATCGCCTCGTTGAAGATCTCCACGAACGCCTCCTCGACGCGGTGCATCTCCTCGTGGTTGCGCTCGTCGGTGAGGAACGTGGGATGCAGGTTCCCGTCGCCCATGTGCCCGAAGGTCCCGATGCGCAACCGATACTTCCTCGCGACGTGCTCGACGAACCGGACCATCGTGGCGAGTTCGCTGCGGGGCACGGTGGCGTCCTCGAGGATGGTCGTGGGCGCCACGCGGGCTAGGGCGCTGAACGCGCTGCGTCGCGCGCTCGCGAGCCGTGCCCCCTCGGCGTCGTCCTTGGCCACACGGACTTCCATGGCGCCGTTGCGCCGCGCGATTGCTTCCATCTGGCCCGCTTCCTCGGCGACCTGCGCGGGATGCCCGTCGGTCTCCATCAAAAGCAGCGCCTCGCAGTCGGTTGGCAAACCGACCTTGGCGAAATCCTCGACGCAACCGATCGTGGTGCGGTCGAGGACCTCGAGCGTGCAGGGAATGATATGGGCGGATATAATATCGCTGACGGTTTGGGCCGCGGCGTCCATCGCCGAATAGGTCGCGACGAGCGTCCGTTTGGACGCGGGCTTAGGGATGAGCCGCAGCAACACCTCGGTGAGCACGCCCAGCGTGCCCTCGGAACCGACGAAAAGATCCTTGAGCGAGTAGCCCGCGACGTCCTTCACGCACTTGTTGCCGGTCACCATGATCTCGCCGTCGGCGAGGACGACCTCGAGGCCCATGACGTAGTTCCGCGTGATTCCGTACTTCAACCCGCGCAGCCCGCCCGAGTTCTCGGCGACGTTTCCGCCGATCGTGCTGATTTTCATCGAGCCCGGGTCGGGCGGGTAGAAGAGGCCGACGGCCGCGGCGGCGTCGGCGATGGCGAGTGTGGTGACGCCGGGTTGTGCGCGCAGCGTGAGGTTGGCCTGGTCCACCTCGAGGATGCGGTTCATGCGCGCGGTGCAGAGCACGATGCATCCGGGCACGGGAAGGCTGCCGCCGGAAAGCCCGGTGCCGGAACCGCGGGTGACCACGGGAATCTTCTCGGTCTGCGCGATCTTCAGCACGCCGGATACCTCGGCGGCGGACTCGACGAACACGACGCAGCCCGGCATTTGGTTCAACACGGCGGTGCCGTCGAAGGAGTAGGGGATCAGATCCTCGGCGGAGACGAGGACATCGGCCGCGCCGAGCAGGGCGCGGAGTCGGTCGAGGACGGAATCTTGCAGCGGCATCGGCCCCGAGAGTGCGCGGCGACCTAGGCCGGTTTCAAGGTCGGGGATGGGTTTCCCAGAGGCCGCATATCCGGGAAGCGGGATGGCTAGGAAGGAATTCGGTCGGTTCGACCTGCTCGGGCTATTTGGCGAACGCCGATCGCAACCGTATAAGGAGAACCGCATCTTCGACTTCCGAAGAGGTGTACCCGGGCCACTCGCTCACGTCGTGGGTCTTGCGGAAGTTTTCGGTGAATCGAAGCAACCCCGGAATGTCGCCTTCGGTGCCCACGGTCGAGAAACACTCCTTTGCCAATTCGGGCAGCCGATAATCCGTGCTTCGTTCCATCAGGGAAAGGAGCACCGGCTTGAGCGCGGGATCGCGCCGGGCCGCGGCGGCGATCATGATCGCCCGGGCAATCTTGGGTTCCGGACCGTTCTTATCCAACAAGCGAGCGACGCCATCGGGCAGCGGACCTCCACGCACCGCGTACTTCGCGGCCGCGCCGAGCTGCGCGACGTGGAATCTGGTCCCGACGATCGTGCCATCGGGGATGCACTGGCCTTGGCGGGCCAAGGCTCGAACCGCGTACTCTATCTTGTCCTCGCGATCCGGAAGCTCGACCGCGTCCAGTCGCGCGAGCCAGCCATAGAGGAATCTCACGGCGTTTGTGTTCCCAAGTTCCGCCAAATCGATGACCAACCAAACCGTTTCGGGTTGGGCTCCGCCCTCCGCCAGCCACTCTTTCGGCGCCTTGCCGGAGTTCAGCGCCTCGACCATCCCGGGCAGTTGGCGCCGGACGCTTTCGATTTGCTGGTCCCGTTCGGGACCGTGCATGCGCGGGCGTGGGGAGTCGTTGGTATCCCCGCGACGGGCCTTTGCGGCCTGCTCCGACGCCCATAGCCTTAGCGACCTGCCACCGGATTCCGTTCCCGGAGGCTCGGGCAATCGCTCGGCATCCTCCAGCCAGGCGACAGCCTCATTGGTTTCGCCCGCGCAGCGAAGCAACTCGCCCGCAAGATAGGTCCAGTGCAGCTTCTTCGGCAGACCCGGTTGCGTCGATCGCGCTGCCGATTGGAAGGCCGCGATCGCCTGCCGTCGCTCGTCGGAGACAACATCCGGATAGTCGCCCGACTTGAGCCTGAGATACCCGGAGTGATGAAGTGTCGCGGTTCGGGCGGGGTCGGGATGTCGCCGCGAGTCGCAGAGTTCGGCGATTCGATACCGCAATACCCGCACGCAGTATTCGTCCGCGGTGCCAATCGCGTTTGTAATTATATCGGCCGCCGCGGGGCGGATGCGTTGGCGCAGTGCGGCGAGGGCGGTCCTCACCGAATTGCTCTCGGCCGCGTCCATTGGCCTGAACTCGGATGGGAGCGCGGAGAAGAGGCAGTGTGGGCAGGTGATGACTTCGGAGTTAGCTGCATCCAAGCTGTTCCCAAGATCGCGATTGGGTTCGCCCCATTGGTGCCAGAATGTGATCCCGACTGTTCCAAAGCGGTGATTGCAGAGCGGGCAATCCCGAAGCCGTCCGCCCACCATCGTTGCCGAGACCTTGGGAATATGTAGGAATGCCGCAATCCAAAGGATCGCGACAATATTCCTGAGGGTCCGGACACCGGGCATGAAGTGAGTGTCGTTTACTGGAAGTGGGAGGCAAGTGGGATGTTCAGACGCCCGCCTTCGTGCAAGCGTGGGTCGGATCCCGCCCCATCGAGCGAGTCATCACAGGAGGCGCTTTCCACAAATCCCGCTTCTGTAATCCACAAGGTGGTTCATTTAGGGAATGGGTGTTTGGCGTATCCCTCGCGCGTGGCCGGCATTAGTTTGCCGTCATGTCCGCCATGCTGGAACTTCTGCGGGACCGGCCAACCCGGCACTTCGCCGCGGGCGAAGTTGTCCTCCGGCAAGGCGAGACGACGGGTCGCCTTTATTTCCTGGTCCGCGGGACCGTCGAGGTCACCAAGGACGACGTTCGTCTCGCCACGGCCTCCCAGCCCGGTGCGGTTTTCGGAGAGATGGCCGCGATCCTTGGCGGTCCGCACACCGCCACCGTTGTCGCCCTGGAGCCATGCGATTTCCATCTCGTGGAGGATTCCCGGGAATTCCTGGGCGGGTCGTCGGCCGCCTGCCTCCATGTCTGCGAATTGCTCGCGCGTCGCATCGATGCCCTCAACCATTACCTCGTGGACGTGAAACACCAATACGAGGACCACGACCACATCGGGATGGTCGACGGCATCCTGGACGCCCTGATGCATCGTCCCGTCCGCGACCACGTGCGCCCCGGCGACACGACCACCAACCACGGAACATAGCCGAAAACAGTCGGACATTTCACGGAAGGGGACGAAGGGGACGAAGTTCTCGGGGCATGCGAGTTTTTATACCACGGAAATCACGGAAATCACTGAATCAAGGCTGTCTCGAATCCGCATCCTTGGAGACTTCCCAATTCAGTGATTTCCGTGATGTCCGTGGTTAAATCCCCCCTATCTTGCTCTCGTTCTGTGGTCTCCTTGGTCCGACTTGGTTCTCCTTGGCGTGAGATATTCGGTTCTTTTGCGGGGGATTCAGTGGTTGGTTTGCTATGACAAGCTCAAGGACGCGCGGCCTTCCAACGACGTCCATTCCGCGGTCATCGCGTCCAGGTCGAACACGATGCACGTGGGGCACGGCCCGATTTGTTTTCCCGGATTGAACACCCAGGTCTTTCCGATGCGGTCGATCCACGAGCCGGTGTTGACGAAGGGCGCGTTGTGGATATGTCCGCTTAGCACCAGGTCCGGTTGATACCTAAGGATCCATGCGCGCAGGAACTCGTCGCCCGCGGACTTGCGGCCCGTCCAGCAAACCGGCGAGTCGGAGGGCGGCGAGTGATGGATCCAAATCCACCGGTCGCGCGGCATCGAGGCGTCGCGCTCCAGTTGTGCCTCGAGCTCCGCGCGCGAAGCCGGGCCGTCCCACCACGGACAGACCGTGATTCTGGCGCCACCCAGTTCCGCCGAGTCGCCATCGACCGCGACCCCGGCCAACCGCGCGTCCTTGAGCCATCGCGCGACCGACTCGTCCGCGGCATTGCGGCCGTCGCCATCGTGGTTTCCCGAGCTGACGATCAACCGCGTCTTCTGCCGGAGGCGTTCGAGGTATCGCTCGACGACCACGATCTGCACGCCGGAGTCCAGCGCGGAACCCAGATCCAGAAGGTCGCCTCCTATCACCACGGCGTCGTATGAGGCGGCCTGGGCGAGCAACCAATCGAACTGCTTCAGCGTATAATGCAGGTCGGCAACGAAGAGGAGTTTCATCGAGGGGCCGGCATTGTAGCGCGGGCTCCCAAGCGGCTATCAAGACCCGCCGCCGCCGGAATCCCGCAGTTCTTTCATGGGACCGACCATCGCCATCGATGCCGAGGTCCGGCTTCGTTGCGAGTAGGGGCTCGTCGAACCCCGACGATGGATCCCGCCCGTCGGCGTTCGCGCCATGTCTTCTGGTGCAGGTTTTCCAAATGCCGAGTGGATGGGTAAGGTGAATCCCATGAAGTTCGTGACCACACTGGACCGGGACGAGGACGGTATTTGGGTGGCCGAGTGTCCCTCGATCCCCGGCTGCGTCAGCCAGGGAACAACGCGCGACGA
>JANYDN010000207.1 GCA_025363585.1 Verrucomicrobiota bacterium
AGTCTCGCCCGCGCGGATGCTCGCGTGGGAGCAATAACCCTCGATCCACGGGCACCGCCACTTGGTCGCGGGATCGACCCGCGTGTTCGTCAGCATCCAGTCGCGCGTGCCCGCGCGCGCGTTCTCGCGCCGGATCAATCCGGGATCGCGCCGAGCGGCGGACCCCGGCGTGGAATCAGGCGAGGCGCAGCCCGCGAGCGCCGCCGTGGTTCCAAGCGCCGCGATGGCCTTGATCGCGCCGCGCCGACTGACGCCGCTTCCGGGTTCCGATGGGTTCATGTCCTGTGGATACCAAGCAATGGATCGCGATGAAAATCACCCGGACCGCGGATGGGAAGGCTTCTACGTTTTACCACGGATCACACGGACCACACGGACCACACGGACCACACGGACCACACGGAAAGAGGCAGCGGGAAACTCATAACGATTCGTGGGGTCCGCGGTTCCCAGTTCGGAATTTTTGAACCACGAAACACACCAAACACACGAAAAGTTGGCCGGGTGCTTCCGTTCGGCTCCAAGCCCGGCATTCCGTGATTTCAGTGGTCAAATCCTTTTCCCAACAAACCCACCTCTCCTCCCTGTCCCCTTTCCGTGTGATCCGTGGTCACAACCCCCCGCCCATTCCGTGGTCTCAAACAAGCGCGTGCAGTTTCCCAAGCTGCGCCAGCAACGGGGGAACGTCGTCCAACGGAATCATGTTCGGACCGTCGCTCAGCGCTTGGTCGGGGTCGGGATGCGTCTCGAGGAACAACCCGTTGCATCCGGCGGCCACGGCGCAGCGCGCGAGGACCGGCGCGAATTCCCGCTGTCCGCCCGAACGGTCGCCCTGCCCGCCCGGCAATTGCACCGAATGCGTGGCGTCGAACACCACCGGGCAATCGTTAGCCGCAAGGATCGGGATCGAGCGCATGTCCGCGACGAGATTGTTGTACCCAAACGTCGTCCCGCGTTCCGTGACCATCACCCCGCGCCCGCCCGCCTCGCGCGCCTTGTTCACGACGTTCTTCATGTCGTGCGGCGCGAGGAACTGTCCCTTCTTGATGTTCACGATGCGTCCGGTCGCCACGGCGGCCTCGATCAAATCGGTCTGCCGGCAAAGGAACGCGGGGATCTGGAGGATGTCCGCCACCTCGCCGGCGGCGCGGGCCTGCTCCTCGGTGTGGATGTCAGTGACCACGGGGACGCCGAGGAGATCGCGCAGGCGGGAGAGTTGGCGGAGTCCCTCGGCGAGGCCGGGGCCGCGGAACGATTTGCCGCTGGAACGATTGGCTTTGTCGAAGCTCGCCTTGAACACGTACGGCATGCCAAGTCGCGCGCAGGCTTGCTTGAGGCGCCGCCCGATTCGCAGGCAAATCTCCTCGCTCTCCAGCACGCAGGGTCCGGCGATCACGAACAACCGGCGCCGGTCGTTGAGCCGACGCCAAAGACGGGTATCGAATGCGGCCATCGGCGCGACCGTGGGGTTTCGCGGGACGCCGGGAAAGTCCGGAGTGCGGCGTAGAGCGGGCGGCGTAGAGCGGGCGTCCTCGCCTGCGCAAATCACGGGCGTCCTCGCCCGTGCCCCGCAAGTCGCGGCAAGACGCACCGGGGACGGTGCTCTTTGCGCAGGCGGGACGCCCGCGACTACAGCAGGCGAGGACGCCCGCGCTACAACGCCCGCGCTACAACGCCCGCGCTGCGCCGATCCGCACGATGCCCCCGGCAACTTGGCGCTCGCGACGTCGGCGTCGGCGGGCCAACTCTCCGGCATGCGCCTTCCCTTCCCGCGGACGCTTGTCTCGCGCGTGCACGCGCTCGTCGTTCTGGCCGCGGCGGTTCTTCGCGTTGCCGCCGACGATGCTTTCCCCGTCCGCATCGAGGTCGACGCCGCGCGTCCCATCGGTCCCTTGAAACCGATCTGGCGGTTCTTTGGCGCGGACGAACCGAACTACGCGCCCATGAAGGACGGCCGGAAACTCCTCGGGGAACTCGGCGCGATCGGTCCCCGCCAGACCTATTTCCGCGCGCACAACCTTCTCACGTCCGGCGACGGCACGCCCGCGTTCAAGTGGGGTTCCACCGGTGCCTATTCCGAGGATCCGTCGGGTCGTCCCTTATATAACTGGTCGGTCGTGGACCGCATCCTCGACACTTATCTGGAGCGCGGCGTGCGGCCGTACGTGGAGGTTGGTTTCATGCCGCGCGAGATGTCGCGCAAACCGGATCCCTACCAGCACGCGTGGCGGCCCGGATTGCCCTACGACGAAGTTTATACCGGGTGGGCCCAGCCGCCGCGGGACCTCAACAAATGGGAACAACTCGTGTTCGAATGGACCCGCCATTGCGTGGAGAAATGGGGACGGGCGGAGGTCGAGCGCTGGTATTGGGAAACGTGGAACGAGGCGAACATCGGCTATTGGAAGGGAACCCCCGCGGAATTCCGCGATCTCCACGACCATGCCATCGCGGGAATCCGGCGCGCGCTGCCGACCGCGCGGGTCGGCGGCCCCGATTGCGCGGGCTTCGGCGGCGACTGGATGCGCGCCTTTCTCGAGCATTGCCTGCGCGGGACGAACCACGCCACCGGCCGCGTCGGCACGCCGATCGATTTCGTCTCGTTCCACGCGAAGGGCTCGCCGGTTTATACCAACGGCCACGTCCGCATGGGGATCGCCGCGCAATTGCGCGAGATCGACCGCGGGTTCGCGCTGGTGGCGTCGTTTCCCGAGCTGAAGTCAAAACCGATCGTCATCGGAGAATCGGATCCGGAGGGCTGCGCGGCGTGCCAGGGGCCGCAGCTCGCGTATAGGAACGGCACGATGTACTCGAGTTATACCGCGGCGAGTTTCGCGCGGAAGATGGAGCTGGCGGACCGCCACGGCGTGAATCTCGAGGGCGCGCTGACGTGGGCGTTCGAATTCGAGGACCAACCTTACTTCGCGGGCTTTCGTTCCCTGGCCACCTGCGGCATCGACCTGCCGGTGCTGAATGTCTTCCGGATGTTCGGCGAGATGCACGGCGACCGCGTGGCCGTGTCCAGCTCGGGCGCGGTGGCGCTCGACGATATATTGCGCGGCGGCGTTCGCGCCGCTCCGGATGTCTCCGCATTGGCCGCAGTCGGCGACAAAACCCTCTCGCTGTTGGCCTGGCATTATCACGACGACGACATCGCGGGACCGCCCGCGGCGACGACGCTCGTCGTGAAGGGATTGCCAGTGTCGGTCAACACGGCGCGCGCGCGGTTGGTGCGCGTGGACGACGAACACGCGAACGCCTTTGCCGCATGGAGGAAAATGGGATCGCCGCCCGCGCCGAACCGCTCCCAATACGACGCATTGACGGCCGCCAGCGCGCTCATGCCGGACAAGGATTTTCCCGCGTCGATCAAAGTCGAGGGCGGCATCGCGACGATCACCCTGACGCTGCCGCGCCAAGGCGTGGCATTGGTGTCGTTGGATTGGGATTAATCCACGAACACGAATTCGTTCGAGCCGAGAAGCACGCGCGCGTAGCTCGCCAAGGCGCCGCGCGCGCGGCGTTCCTCGGGGTCGCCCGCCCTCGCCAATTCCGAAGCCACGGCGCGCAGGTGCTCGAGGCCGGCCTTGA
>JANYDN010000280.1 GCA_025363585.1 Verrucomicrobiota bacterium
GGGAAGAGTGGTCGGGACGGTGAGATTTGAACTCACGACCTTCTGAACCCCATTCAGACGCGCTACCAAGCTACGCTACGTCCCGACCGATCGCCGTTTAAGGCGACGCGGAAAATACGGGCTCTTTGCCCCGCATCAATGCTTTTTCTTCGGCTTCTTCCCGGCGTCATACCTCGAACACCGTCAGTTCCGGCCGGCAATTGACCCTCACATCCATGAAAAGCGTCCCGATTCCCGGGTTCACGTACAGCGGTCCCGCCGGCGTTTCGTAGGCCCCCAGTTCGTAGCCGCCCGATTCCCCGGGCGTCACCAAGGCCCCGTAAAACGGCACCCGGACCTGTCCACCGTGCGTGTGTCCCGCGAGCAACAGGTCCGCCTTGTACGGCAACCGGTCGGCCCATGCCGGGTAGTGCATCAGCACCAGGTTGAAGATCCCCGGCGCGGGCCGGAGCGACGCCATGGGGCGGTCCAATCCCATCAGGCGGATCCGACCGCCCGGGGCCATGCGCACGTCGTCCATCATCCATGCCCCGCCGGTCGCGTGGAACGCGCGGCGAAACAGGCCGAAGTCGGCGTGGGACCAATGGTCGTGGTTGCCGGGAACGCCGAAGAGCGGGCATTGGATCGCGGACAGGATCGCAAGGGCCGGCTGGGCGAATCGGGATTCCTCGATGAGATCGCCCGTGAAGCACGCGAAATCGGGCTTCAGGTCGTTGATGAGGGCGACGAGGTGGCGAAGACGCGCCTCGTTGCCCTTGTGATGCACGTCGGTGAATTGCACGAACCGCGTGCGGGGCGTGGCCGAGAGACGCCGCGTGCGGACGGCGATCCAGCCCGGTTCGACGATGCCGCCTTCGAGCGCCAAGGCGGAAGGCGCGGCCCAAAGCATGTGCGCGAGCCAACGGCGCCGGGAGAACCGCGGTGTCGGCAGCTTCAAGGACATGTCGTATGGACCGCAACGGCGGGCGGGTGTTGCAAGGGAGTTTCAAGTTTCAAGTGTCAAGTTTGAAGCGGAGCGCCGGCATCCCTGCCGGCAGGTCAAACGACGAAGGTTGGCGATCGAACACCGAGGAAGAAGCCGGCAAGGATGCCGGTGCTCCCGGGCAGGTTTCGCAAACGTTGCGGGTTGCGGTCAGCCCGGACGGGACCGCGGCACGGTTCGCGGCAGGAGCTTCAAGCCGGCTTTCCTGGCGAGCGCTCGTTGGCGTTCGTCGAGGGACGCGAAGGAGGTGGCCCCGAGTTCCAATGCGGCGGCAACGTGGAGGATGTCGAGGCTTCGCGCACCGGTGACGGCGGCGTGCCGCCCGGAGAGCTGTTCGGCACGATGGAAGACGGCGGAGAGGTCGAGCGCGGGCTTGGCGAGAAGTCCGGCCTCGAGATCCTCCGCGAGTATTGCCAGAGCCCATTCCCCTTCCGCGTCGGTGAGTTCGTCCCGGAATCGTTTCAGGCGAATCGCGTTTCGAACCTCGAGCGCGTGGAGGTCGGTGAACGGGAGCGGTGGCTCGCAGGCTTGGAGTATCGCGTGCGCGGTTGCCATGTCGGGCTCCGGGCACAACGCCTTCACCAAAAGACCGGTGTCGACGTAGGTCATGTCAGCGGTCGCCCCGCGATTCGGCCACGAGCTCGCTCAACGGCTTCCCCCTGGCTCCCTTCGGGAATCCGCGGCGAAGACGGGCCGCGAGATCCGGCCATCGGGGCGCGGACTTCGGGTCGCGCACCGGGCAAAGGCGGGCGAACGGCTTTCCGTCCTTGGTGACCATCACTTCCTCGCCGTTGGAGATCCAGAGCGAGACGCGTGCGAAATTGTTCCGAAGGTCGCGGACGGTGGCGGTTGGCATCGTGATACAACGGTGTATCACGAATGGGAGAGGGTCAAGGGAGGAGGGGTTTCAAGTTTCAACTTTTAGGCCAGAAAGCGGCGTGGCGTCCGACTTCCCGCCGCAGTCCGAAGGCGCTTCGCGCGGGAACCGTTCGGCTCGTGGCCGCCGCGGTGACGCGGTGG
>JANYDN010000305.1 GCA_025363585.1 Verrucomicrobiota bacterium
CAAACCGCGGCCGCTGAGCTGGAGCGCCTCGAGCGCGTTGTCGAGCGCCGAGGAATCGGATCCGCCGGGCTGGATGATCGGCTTGAGCGTCTCGATGTCGGGACCCCAGACGGCCGAGGTGAGCTCGCGTTCGCGGGCGCGGGTCCAGTTCTTGTTGCCGAGCAGCGTGTTGATCTCGCCGTTGTGCGCGAGCATCCGGAACGGGTGCGCGAGCTGCCAGTTCGGGAACGTGTTCGTGGAGTAGCGCTGGTGGTAGATCGCCAGCGACGACACGAACAACGGGTCCTTGAGGTCGGGATAGAACTTCGTCAATTGGGGCGCGTTGAAGAGGCCCTTGTAGACGATGGTGCGGCTCGACATCGACGGGATGTAGAAGCCGTCGACCTTGTCGGCCATGGCGGCGCGCTCGGCATGGTTGCGCGCGAGGAAAAGCTTCCGCTCGAACTCCTCGGGCGACCAACCGGGATCGCGCGCGAGGATGCCCTGCTGGATCTCGGGCATGGTGTCGCGGCCCTTGTCCCCGAGACACCGGCTGTTGACCGGGACCTGGCGCCAACCCAGGAAATGGATGCCGTAGCGGGCGCAGCCTTCCTCGACGAACTGCTGGCTCCTCGCGATCAGGTATTTCTGGCCGCGCGGCATGAACACGAAGGCGACCGCGAGATCCTCCTCCTCGACGGCCTTGGCCCCGAGCTTCTCGGCCTCGCGCTTGAACAGGGCTTTCGGCAACTGCGTGAGGATGCCTGCCCCGTCGCCGGTCTTGGCATCTGCATCGAGCGCGCCGCGGTGGGCCAGGGCGCAAAGGGCCTCGATGGCATGGGCGACGATGCGATGCTCCTGTTTGCCATTGATGTTGGCGACGAAGCCAACGCCACAGGCGTCATGCTCGAATTCGGGCCGATACAGCGAGTTCGGAACGGTCGGATACGTGTTCATTTCGTGCTGCAAAGCCCCGCGACCGGGGCGACCCATAGAGTGAACAGAACTCGCCCAAGGGGTGCAAAATGATTTTGGGCCGGGACCATCGAGCGTGTTCATGGTTCGCGTGCCGCAAATGGGGGTTTTCGACGGGATTGGGATGGCTCCGCACGACGCGATGGGACAGTGGGGGAAGAGGGGGCTTTTGACAGGATTTACGGGATTTACAGGATGGGGAGCAGACGGGGGACGCGAGCTTGGAGACATCGGCGGTTCCCCGATCGCTCGCGAACGTTCTATTGAACCTATCGCCCTGCAAACGCCGGATCGCGCACCCGATCCGTGACCCGTCTCTGAATGCCTGCCCCCGCACCCAATCCCGTTAATCCTGAAAATCCTGTCAAACAAAACATCCCGTAGGTGCCCGTCCGCCTCGGCATCCATCACGTCGGCAAACCAAAGCCCAGTAGCAGCACGGCGAGCGCGCTCCCGATGGCCCACACGGTCGAGCGACGGGCGATCACGGGTCCCGTCGCCGATCGCAACCGATCCGCGAGGTCCCGTGGAAGCGTCGGAACGAACGCCGCGCTTCCCAGTCGGGATTCCGTCTCGGAACCCGGATCGATCCCCAACCCGGCGATCTTTGCCAGCGTTGCGCCCAACAGGCCCGCGCTTCCCGACCCGTGCTGGATCGCGAGGGCATCGCAGGCCTCCTCGCAGTCCCCCCGCAGCCGACGTGCGGCGACGTGCAACAACGGGTTGAACCAAAGCAAGGCGCGGACCACCGAAGCCACGATGGCCCAGGCGACGTCGTGGAAACGCACATGGCCGAGTTCGTGCAACAGCACGAACCGCAATTCGTCGTCGGAAAGCGTCTCGAGCAACCGGCGCGGCACGATCAACTTCGGGCGGAGCCAACCAACCAACCGCGGCGAATGCGAGCGGTGGGAGACGAACAGGCGGACGGATCGCACGAGCCCGATGCGCTCTTTGGATTCCTGCAACAACTTCCACGCGCGCCACGAGCTCAATGGCCGCGACGCGCGCGAATGGACGGCGTCGCGGACCACCCCGGCCGCCAACCGCAACAGGAGCAATCCCGCGACGCCCAGCCATACGGGCACGATCCATCGGAGCGTCCTCCCGGTGGCCGCGGCATCGCCGAACCATGATCCACCGCGCGGACCGCCCGTCGTTTCTGAGAGCCAACGCGCGCCTTTCCACGCGGTCGCCACGGCCGGTCCCGGGAACGGCCATGCCAAGGCTACGAGCACGAACAACCACAATGCGCGGCGCCAACGCGGCTCGATGCGGTCCCCGGCGAGGCGTCGCGCGACGAGTACCAAGACCGCCACGATGCCGGCCGCGAACGATTGCCATGCGAGGACCGCCGCGAGGGATCCGGGTTCCAGCGTGGGCACGGGACGACGGCCGGCGGGCGACTACGGGTCCTTGTCGGAACCGAGCACGCGCCGGATCTCGCGGATCTGCCGCGGGGTGAGTTTGTGCTCGCCGACGAAATGCGCGACGAGCGTGGACAAGGAGCCGCCGAACACCCGGCCCACGAAGGAATCGGTCGCCGCGGCGACGCAATCCCGTTCCTGGACGGCGGCCTCGTAGAGATAGGCCCGCCCGTCGGCCTTGAACTTGAGCGCGCCCTTTTTGACGAGCCGGTTCAGGAGCGTCTTGGCGGTCATCGGATGCCACGTCGGATCCTGCCGCGCGAGCTCGACGATGATGTCGGCCGCCGTGACGGGCTGGTGGGCCCACACCACGCGCATGATCTCCCACTCGGTCTCGCTGATTCTGGGAAGTTTGGACATGACGATTCTAGGACGCGCCGGACGCCAATCGGTTACACCTGTAAACGGATCGGGTCAAGCGTGGGGTTGGAAAAGAAAAAAGGCGGCCCCGCGCGAAGCGGGACCGCCCATTGGGAATCAGGCCGGGAAGCGTATCAGGCGACTTCCCTGGCGGTTTCGCCCGCGCCCTCGATGTGGACGGCCTTGTATCCGCCCTTCGATTTGAAATAGAGCAGGATGAGGAGGTAGAACGCGGCCATCGTGGCGGGAACCAACGACGTCCACTTTAGCGCCATTCGGCCGCCAACGAGGTTCGCGTCGGTCAGCAGCGGCTTGTCCGCGACCTGCTGGGGCGTGAGCGTCGCGGGAGCTCCCTCGAGGACCGCGGCCTTCTTGGCGCCGTCGAGTCCGGTGACTTCCTTGAAGAACAGGAATTTGCTGGGGGTGGACGCCTTGTAGGTCTCGTAGGTCGGCGCGCTCTTCTCCTGGAGATACTCAGACGCGAAGCGGTCCTGCTTGTAACCGATGCCGGGGCCGCCGAGGAGGCCGGCCGAGAGCATGCCGACGCCGCCCATGGCGCCGATGGTGATCGCGCCGCCCTTCGGGAAGCGGTCGGAAACGACGCCGAGCATCGTCGGCCAGAGGAACGTCTTGCCGCAGCCGTAGACGGTGGCGGCGACCACGCAGGCGACGACGGTGTTGGCGCCACTGAGTAGGTTGAGGCCGACGCAGCCGAGGATGGCGCTGATCAACAGGAGACCGAGCGGCGAGATGCGGTGAACGATCGGGCCGGCGACGAAGCGCAGTGCGAACATGAGCGCCGAGGTGTACACGAACAGGAGCGTTCCGTTCGCCGGACTGGCCATGATGGCGCCGGTGATCTGGCCGATCCACGAGTCGGTGCCGAGCTCGACGTAGCCGAGAAGCGCGTGGACGAAGAGGAGGACGAGCAGCAGCGGCGCGGCGAATTCCGCGAGCATGACGCCAAATCCGACGCCCTTGGTGCTGGCTTCGGATTTCGGGAATTTCTGGCCGAGGCACATAACTCCGTACAGGACGACCGGGACCAGGAACAACGACCATTGCATTTCCCAGCTCACGTGTCCGGCGGCGCCGGTCTTGGCATCGAGGAAGTAGTTTGCCAGCGAACCCAACACCAGGCCCGCGGGCCAACCGGCGTGCAGGATGTTGAGATAATGCGTGCGGTTCTTCGGGAAGCAGGTCGCGACCAGCGGGTTCACGACGGCCTCGGCGAGGCCATTGCCGATGGAGAAAAATATCTGGCCCCACTTGAGGAGGTTGTATGCGGCTTCTTGGTTGTGCGCGTCGCCGTAGGCGGGCGTGGCACCCAGACAGAGCGCGCCGCCGATGAAGTGGCATAGGAACGCCAGGATCATCAGCTTGCCGTATCCAATGGCATCCGCCAGCAACGCCCCGAACAGAATCACGAGACCGAAGCCGGCGAGACCGAACCCGGTGATGGCGCCCGACTGCTGCTGGGTGAACCCGAATTGGGCCGACCAGTCGTCGAGGATTCCCGCGCGGACCCCAAAGCCCACGCCGGCGGCGAGGATGGCCATGAAGCCCGCCCATAGTAGCCGGTTCGCATTGGGCGCGATGGCATCGTTGTTTCCGTTGCTCATATGTCTGTCGTTTTGAGTTGGTGCTAGGTGCGTTGCTGAATGGTTGGGTCCGTCAGGGGTTGCCGGAATCCGGAAAACGGATCGCGGCGGCGAGCCCGGTCCCGCGACCGGATCCGGACCCCTGCATGTTCGACTTTCGCCTCATCGGTGCAAAATTCTCCCGTCCCCGGGGCACGGCACAAGCCCGGCAGCCCTCGGTAAACGGCGGAAGATGGCGCGTAGTCAACTCGGCGTGACAGGCCGGTGCAACGCAAAATTCCCCGGCGCACCGGCATCTTCCCCGTAACCCCGCGGCCGGCCCGTTGTAGAAACCCCGTGAAACCCATGAACAAAACCAACCTCTCCAAAATGCTCGGCGCGGCCGTCGTCGCCGGACTCCTCGCCACCCAGGTCCTCGCGGTCCGCGCCCACGCCGCGGGCGCCGCCGAACCCGGCACGCCCGCCCCCGCCGCGCGGAAAGCCACCGCCCATCCCTACCCGTTCCGCGGGACCATCGATGCCGTCGACGCCGCCGGCCGCACGCTCCAACTCGGCGGCAAGAAGGGCGATCGCACGCTCCACATCACGGGCGAATCGGTCCTCGAACGCGACGGGAAGCCGCTGAAGTTCGAGGAAATCCTGCGCGGCGATTACGCCAAGGGCCTCGTCACGCGGCCCGACGGTTCCCGCGAGATCGTCGTCAAGGCCAGCTTCGGTGGCCGGCCCGGCGGCAAAACGCGGCGTCACGACAACGCCGCGAACCGCTGAGGCCCCGCCCGCACGGACCACGGTCCGGCGGCGCGTGCGCAGCGTGGCCGCCGGACTTCCCTTTCAACCAAAATCCCGCCGCCCGCGAGTGCGGGGAGGGTGGGAAGGTTGCGCTCCGCCGTGGCGGGCTTCGGCCCGCCACGGCGTTATCGTCGCCGCGACCGGAAGCGTCACGGACTCTTGAAACTGAAAACTGGGAACTCCACCCTCAGCCGGAACGATTCGTTCGGAAGACGGGAATTCCTCACGCCAAGGGGGACCAAGGCCGGCCAAGAAGGCGGGAACGCGGATGGGGACCCAGACATCGAATCCCACCGTCCGGTGAAATGACACCCCGGCGGTCTTTGTCCCACTTGGATGGCCTTGGCCCGGCTTGGCGTGAGATAATTCCTCTGCTGCGACTGCATCGTTCCGGCTCAGGTCCACGGTCTCACGACCGCTGCCACAAGGTCGGCTGGCTTCAAAC
>JANYDN010000378.1 GCA_025363585.1 Verrucomicrobiota bacterium
TGACCGGTGGTGCCGAAGATGTTCGCGATGTAATTGCCGGAGTACGTCTGGGACGCACCGAGCGTGTCCGCGAACGACAACTCGTAGTTGTGGTTGCCGAGCGCCGCTTGGCCCGGGTCATACGTGATCGTGCTCACGTCGGCCGCCTTGGTGACGACCGGCGTGAAGGTGACGCCGTCGAACTTGATCTTCACCGATGCCGCGTCCAGGGACGTGCTTTCATCGGTCACCTGGAACACCAGCTTGGTGTTGCGCGGCAGATACCCGCCGCTCGCCGGCGAGATCGACGTCAACTTCGGCCCGATGGCCGTGACGGGCTCGAGGATGAAGAAGTCAAAGTCGCCGCTGTCCATCGTAAAGCGGAACGTCGTCGCCGACGCCGACTTGATCTTCACGATGCCATCGGTGCCGTCCGCACCCTTCATCTTGACCATGTTGTTGGCACCCCATCCGCCGGAGCCGTCCTGGCGGAACGTGCCGACCGTCTGCACGGTCTGGCTCGGCTGGGACGGATCGGAGGTCACCACGCCGAGCGTGCCGCGCTGGGCGTTCGCGCTCAGATCACCGTACGACAGACCGGCCCAGACCTTGTAGAATCCCGTCGGAACCGTGCGTGTGTAGTTACCCCAGTCGGCGGAGTCGGTCCAACCGATTTTGTAGTTGGTGGTCAGCGTGGCGCCGCCCGGGCGGGCACTTCCGAGAACGCCGCCCGTGTTGTCATTGATGTTGACGTTGCTCGGGGCGGTGTCGGGACGATAGATGTCGGAGTCATTGCCGTCGTTGTTGAAGTAATCGATGCCGAGCGTGGCCGCCTTGCCGTCGAACCCCGCGCCCGTGTAGGGCATTGTGCTCGCCACCGGCAGGGTCTGGCCGCCGCCGAAGTTATAGTCTTCGGCCTCGATCCAGAACGAGCTCGCGCTCAAGTCATCCATGTTCGCGCCGCGGACGACGAAGTTGTAGTTGATCGTCCGGACGTCCGCGCTGCCCGTGAGGGAGTACGAGAGGGTGCCGGAGTGGTTGCTCGAGAACTCAACCGCGGGCTTGGCCGTGATCGTGGTGGTCGTGCCCGTGTGCGCGACGTTCGCCGCGAGGGGCTTGCCGTCGAGCGTGAGGGCGATCGAGCCTTGGTTAACCGTGGTCAGGTCGTCCACGAGAACGATCTTGATGCCGGCCTTCGGCTCGTAGGCCCGGAAGCCGGGCCACGGGGAGAAGCTCTTGAGGTACGCGCCGGAGTGACCGGTGGGCTTGGCCGTGGCCAATCCGCCGGCCTCGTTGACCAGGTACTTCTTGCCGGTGGCAACGTCGACCGTGAACCATTCCACGTTCGCGCCGCCGCCGCCTTCCCACCACAGGAGACGGAACGGATAGTTGCCGTCCGCCTCGACGACGAAGTCGAAGATCGTGTCGCTCGATCCGCGTCCGCCGTTGAAGCTTCCGACCACCAGACCCATCGCGTCGAAGCCGGGCGCGACGGACAGCTTGAAGCCGTCGTCCGAGTTCACGCCCATGCGCCACAGGCCGCGGGTGAGATGAACGTACGTCAGGTACTCGGTCGTGATGTTGTCCGTCGAACCCAACGTTCCCGGGACGCCGGGCAACGCTCCGTCCGCGACGTCCGTTTGGTCGCCGTTGCCGTTCGCGCTGAAGTTGCCGCGAGGACCGCCGTCCTGGTCGAAGTTGATCACGTCCGTGATCGCCACGGAACCGTCCACGGCCGCACCCGTCAGGTCGGCCACGTTCGGCAACGCCGCACCCGTCGTGTCCGCGTAGGAATCGCTGTTGGCGGATTCCGCGCTCACGATGGAGTTAGAGTCGACGCTCGGCATGCCACGGTCACGGTCGATCTGCTTGACGTAGGCCTTGAAGCCGGAGCCCGAGGGCGCCGACGCCGTCGCGTACGTGGCCGGAACCAAGGCGTACGGATCCAGCTTGAACGTCCGCGTCCCGCTGATCGTGGTGCCCTGGGTCTCGTCGAACGTGACGTTGACGTCGTGGCTGCTCGCGCTGGCGAAGAAGGCACCCGTCGTGGTGTAGGTCAACGAGGTCACCGAACCGGTCTTCGTCACGACCACCGTCACCGGCGCGCCGTCGAGCTTGACATTGATGGTCTCGGGCTTGACCTGGCTGGGACCGGAGTCGCTGATCTTGACGACGAAGCTCACGGCATTGCCCGTGGCACCGCCGAGGACGGCCTTGTCGGACGGCACCGTCGTCACGACGATGTTGTCGACGTGGTGTACTTCCCACGCGCCACCGGTACGACCGGCGAACACGAGGCGTCCACCGCTCGGGCTGTAATCCACCTTGAGGCCGCCCGCGGACGTCAACTCGACGCCTTTGTAGCTCAGCTTCACGAAGCCATCCGAGGTCAACTCGGCCTTGATCTTTTCCCACTTCAGGTTCTTCACCCACAGGGCCCAGTTGGTGGGGTCATCGGCGAACACGGGTTGCGGCGCGTTGGCGTCGTTGGCATCCACCGTGCCGTCGGCATTCAAGTCATCCGTGGTGTTCAGCGCACCCGTCTGCATCGACTGCAGGTAGTTGGCGTCGCTGGCAGCCAGGTTGCGGTAAGGGACTTCGTTGCCCCCGTTCGGACTGGCATCGGTCGACAGGACCCCGGGCGTCAAGGGCACCGGGACCTGCGCGATCAATTTGCCGTCCACGCGGATCGAGAGACCCGGGACGTCTTGCACGGGCCCGATGGCACCGGACGCCCAGGCATCGAAACCGATGCCAAGACCCTCGGCGCAGCCCTCCTCGGGGAGGGCGGCCTCGCCATCGGTACCGGAGAAGTCACCCTTCACGAAGCTGGGATCGGTGCCGGCATCGGCATCGGTCAACAACTGGGAGCCATCGCGCACGTAGTTGATGGAGAAACCGTCGGCGGGACGGGCGGTTCCACCGCCGACGCGAACGTCGGCTTCGAATGTGAACGCCTTGACGACCAAGCCGTTTTCCTGGTCCTTGAAGACCAAGCACGATTGCTGGCCGCCTTTGGCGTCCGTGACTGCAAGGTAACCGTCACCCTTCGCACCGGAGGCACCGCCGTCGGGCCGCCATTCCGCCGCGCCATTGCCAAGCTCTTTGTAGAGCCCGGTCGCCGACGGATCGGTATTGAAGTTGATGGTGAACGCCCCTGCCTGCGAGGTCGGGATACTGAGGCCGGCCAGTGCCAGCACCAACATCCGCGACCACAATTTGGAGTAGTTGTGTCGCATAGATACTCTTTGACGATCGGCCAAAAACCACAGGACGGACGACGGCACACCCGTGCAGACGCTAGTTACCCAAGGCCACGAGGCTCTTGGACGATCAATCTTGGGAGACGCCCAGACGCTGCTCGCGCGGGGTGTGCAACGTCAACGAAATTGTCGCCAAACTGTTGCGAATAGGGGCTTGTGGCGCTTTTCGCCCCTCCGCATTGGCATTTTAGGGCCCGCTCGATCCACCCGGCCTCCGGCCCGTTGGCGGGGTCGTCCAACCCGGGCCATCGGGCCTTGGATCCAAAGTTCAATCCACCCTGCGATCCCGGAAACCCAAGGCTTCCTTCCCGCCCGGTTTTGCTCCAGCATGACCGAACCCATGGGTGCTCAATGGAAACAGGCCGGGCGTGAGGCGAATGCCCAGAAGAAAGGCCAGGTCGTCGGCAAGCTCGTCCGCGAAATCATGGTCGCCGCCAAACTCGGCGGTGCCGATCCCGACGGCAACGCGCGACTCCACGTCGCCGTCGAGAAGGCCAAACGCGCCAGCGTCTATCGCGACACCATCGAGCGCGCCATCAAGAAGGGCGCCGGGCTCCTCGACGACAAGATCGAGTTCGAGACCGTCCTCTACGAGGGATTCGCCCCGCACAAGGTTCCCGTCATCGTCGAGTGCCTCACCGACAACCGGAACCGCACCGCACCCGAGATCCGCCGCCTCTTCCTCTCCGGCCAGCTCGGCCAACCCGGTTCGATGAGCTTCTTCTTCGACCGCCTTGGCGTCGTCGAGGCGACCCACACCGATCGGTCCCGCGACGCGGAGGCCGATGCCATCGAGGCCAACGCCCAGAACGTCGAACCCCTCGAGGCCGACGAAATCCCCGAGGGCAGCCAAGGCGCCCGGTTCCTGACCGAGATCAAGGATCTCGCCATCGCGAGCACCTGGCTCAAGAACGCCGGCTGGAGCATCAGCGCCAGCGAGATCCGCTTCGTCGCCAAAAACCCGGCCGAAGTCGCCGAACCCGCCCACGCCGAAGTCGTCGCCTTCCTCAACCAACTCGACGACCACGACGACGTCCACCGCGTATATACCGCCCTGAAGTAGACCCCGAAACGCGCGCGTTCCGACGGTGCCGGCCGAAGCGAACCTCTTCGGCTTTTCGATCCCATTCGACCCGATCCGCGGCTCCACCGCGTTTTTCGCCCCCAAGCCAAGGGCTCCATTCCATTCCCGCCATGTACGAATCCCACGTTGGACAGATCGCCGCGGAGCTCGGCGTCGGTCTCCACCAAGTCGCCGCCACCGTCCGCCTTCTTGCCGAAGGCGGCACCATTCCTTTCATCGCCCGCTATCGCAAGGAAGCCACGGGCAGCCTCGACGAGGTCGTCCTGATCGCCATTCGAGACCGTCTCGTCCGGCTCGCGGAACTCGCCCAGCGTCGCGACGTCATCCTTAGGTCGCTCGCCGAGCGCAACCTGCTT
>JANYDN010000004.1 GCA_025363585.1 Verrucomicrobiota bacterium
CCGGCCGGGTGGTGCGGGACGCGTCCGGCGTGAAATCCGCGGCGCGCCTGCGCACGCGGTTGGCCAAGGGCGAACTCGGGAGCGTGGTGACGCGGGTGGATCCGGGGACGGATCCCGGCGCGTGAAACGAACCGACCTCGACCAGGGTGGGTGACGGCGGCCCGCCGTCACCCACGCAGGTCAAGGGTTCGGAATTTCCATCGGCAGCCAGTTGAAGGCGGTGAGCGCGGCGCAGAGCAGGATATACTCGGCGAAGGCGCGTCGGTCGGTGGCGGGAGGTTCGTTCGGCTTCAGGACCCCATAGATGCTTCCCGCGGCGGCAAGCAGCGCGGCACCGGGACCAGCGGGCCACCACGCCGCGGCGTACACCACGGCGGCGATGATCCGCTCGCGCCGGCGCAGCGCATGGAAACCGCGGGCACCGTCCAGCGACCAGACCGGCACGAGGTTGAACAGGTTGATCCATGCGCCCCAGCGGGCGATCACCATCATCACGGGCGACTGGAAGGCGAGGCCGAGTCCCGCGGCGAAGACCGCGGCCCCAAGTCCCCAGATCGGACCGGCGAGTCCGATGCGCGCGTCCTCCCGCGGCGTCATGTATTGCTGCCGAAGCCGTATCAAGGCGCCGAAACCGGGGATGAACATCGGGGCGGTCGCGCCGAGTCCGAGGCGGCGCAGCATGAAGACGTGGCCCATCTCGTGGACATAGATCGAGAGGATGAGCCCCGCCGCGAACTTCCAGCCGTACAAACTCCAGTAGAGCCCGAACGACGCGAACATCGTGAGCAAGGTCCCCATCTTGGTCAGGCCGAGCAGGAGGAGTTTGCCTTGTCCGAGGAGCAGGAAAATCAGCGTCTTGAACTTCGCGAGGAGCAGGACGAAGACGCCGCCGCTTGCTGCAAGGCCCTTCCAACCGCGGCCCTTCGCCTTGGGCGGGGTGCCCCTCAGGGCGGGATTGGCCTCGAGGGACCGCGACAGGGCATCGATCTTGCCGGCAACGGCCGCGGCTTGCGCGGATTCGGGCGGAAGCAGGGCCATGGCTTGGCGCCAAAACGCGAGTGCCTCGCTCGGCGGCGCCTGCTCGGCGGAGGCGGCGAGGCGTTTCAATTCGTCGGCATGGACCAGCGCGCCACACGAGGGGCACGCCAGCATCCGCGGGACGATTTCCGTGCCGCATTTCCGACACCTCGGCCTGGGCTGGATGGACGGTTGCTCAGGCACTCGGCGGGGGAGGTGGCGGGGGAGGACGGGGCGGGGGAGGCGCCTGCAGGGGAGCAACCGACGCGACGGGCGCCAGCACGTGCGGGCCCGTTACCTCGATGTGGATGGCGCCGCACAATTTCCAGGCCTCGTAGAGGCCGAAGACGGTGATGAGCGCGCTGAGGATGCTTCCCATACCCATCAAAACGGGGCCGATGACGGCGCCGACAATGCAGACAAGGGCAGACTCCAGGAGGCCTTTCGATTCCGCCGCCGAACTCAAGACCGGGCCGAGCGTCCCGAAAAAACCGATGGAGAGGTAGGTGATGGCGACGGCCAGAGCCTGGTATCCGCGACCCCCGCGGCCGCCCGCGCCTTTCCGCACCGCCTTGCCGACGAGCCACCCGATCAAAATCGTGATCAGGGCGAGATTGATGTGCGCCAGCGCGAGGACCGCGGCATAGACGGCGCCCCCTGCGATTCCGCCACCAATGCCCCAGACCGTGGCTTTCAACACCCGGCCGGCCTGGCCTTCCGTGCCGTGGAGCGTGTCCTCGAGGGCTTTGGCACAGCTCCTGCAAAAAATCCGGCCGCCGGCCTGGTAATAAGAGCCGATTAGCGGGCGTTGGCACGAGGCGCACGGGGACGCGCCGGCGGAACCTTCGACGCGGTCAAATTGAAGTTCGTTCTCGGCCATGGAATAGGAATCTCGGGCAAGGCGGATACCAGCCGTCCGCCGTGGCGTCGAGCGTTGCCTGCAAACGCAATGAAAACGCCGGGGGACGCGAATCCCCCGGCGAGCTTGCAAACGCGGTGATCGCGAGGTCAGCGATCTCACGATCGCTGCTACCCGCGAACACTTCAGCGGCCCTTCGGGAGGACCGACGTGCCGGCGTACACGGCGTGCTTGCCGAGCAATTGCTCGATGCGCAGCAGTTGGTTGTACTTCGCCGTGCGGTCGGTGCGGCTGAGCGAGCCGGTCTTGATCTGGCCGCAGTTCGTCGCCACCGCGATGTCCGCGATGGTGGAGTCCTCGGTCTCGCCGGAACGATGCGAGAGGACCGCGGTGTACTTGCTGTTCTGCGCGAGCTGCACGGCGTCGAGCGTCTCGGTGAGCGAGCCGATTTGGTTCACCTTCACGAGGATCGAGTTGGCGGTGCCGGTCTCGATGCCCTTGCGGAGGAACTTCACGTTGGTGACGAACAAATCGTCGCCGACCAACTGGACGCGGTCGCCGAGTTTCTCGGTGAGCGTCTTCCAGCTCTTCCAGTCGCCCTCGGCGCAGCCGTCCTCGATCGAGACGATCGGGTAGTTGGCGGCGAGCTTGACGTAGAAATCGACGAGTTGGTCGCCGGTGAGTTTCTTGCCGCTGCTCTTCTTGAAGGTGTACGAGCCGTCGCCGTTGTAGAACTCGGACGACGCGACATCGAGCGCGAGGTAGATCTGCTTGCCGGCCTTGTAGCCCGCGTCCTTGGTGGCCTGGAGGATGACGTCGAGGGCGGCCTCGGCGCTCTCGAGCTTCGGGGCGAACCCGCCCTCGTCGCCGACCGCGGTGGAGAGGCCCTTCTTCTTCAGCACGGCCTTGAGCGCGTGGAAGATTTCCGTGATGGCCTGGAGTCCCTCGGAGAACGAGGCGAAGCCGTGCGGCATCACCATGAATTCCTGGAAGTCGATCGGGGCGTCGGAGTGCGCGCCGCCGTTGATGACGTTGGCCATCGGCACGGGCAGGACCTTGGCGTTGGGTCCGCCGAGGTATTTGAAGAGGGGCTGCCCGAGGGCGTTCGCCGCGGCCTTCGCGGTGGCGAGCGAGACGGCGAGGATGGCGTTCGCGCCGAGCTTGGATTTCGTCTCCGTGCCGTCGAGATCGAGCATGATGCGGTCGACCTGGAGCTGTTCGGTGGCGTCGACGCCGAGAAGGGCGGGGGCGATCTTGTCGGAGACGTTCTTGACGGCCTTGGACACGCCCTTGCCGAGGTAGCGCTTCTTGTCGCCGTCGCGGAGTTCGATGGCCTCGTGCTCGCCGGTGCTGGCGCCCGAGGGAACGGCGGCGCGGCCGAGGGCCCCGCCGGTGAGATGGACGTCGACCTCGACGGTCGGGTTGCCGCGGGAATCGAGGATCTCGCGCGCTTGGATCGCTGCAATGGTGGTCATGGTGTCGATATCAATTTCAATTCGTTCGAAAAGACGCGTCAGGGAACCCAAGCGGGGCGGGGGCGTCAAGGGATGTGTCCGGAGCCGACACGGAGCTGGATGGGGCGATCCATTCGTTTTACAGGAGGAAACGGAGGGAACGGAGAAGGAAACCGTGGGTGACGGCGGGGCCGCCGTCACCCACCCATGCCTAAGCGGGCGGCGGACCGCTGGACGCGCGCACGACGATCTGGCCGGGGAGACGGCGGGATTGCGCGGGTTCGCCTCGGAGCAGGTGCTGCATCGATTCCGCGGCGATGGTGCCGAGCCGCAGCTTGGGCTGGCGGACCGTCGTCAACGGGACGCGGAAGAATTCCGACACGAGCACGTTGCCGTGGCCGACGATGCTGAGGTCGCCGGGTATCCGCACCCCTTGGTCGAGCAACGCGTTGGCCGCGCCGATGGCGACGAGATCGTTGACGGCCTGGATCGCGGTGGCGCCCGGTTGCTCGTGGATGAACTGGAGCGCGGCCGACGTGCCTTCCTCGATGGTGCTTCCGGCGTTGAACACGAGGCGGTCGTCGACGCCAATGCCCGCCTCGCGCAGGGCGCGACGGTAGCCCTCGAGCCGCTCCTGGGCCCAGGGCGCGACCAACGGACCCGCGAGAAACGCGATGCGTCGGTGCCCAAGTCCGATCAGGTGACGGGTGGCGGCGGCACTGGAGTCGAGATCGTCGGTCTCGACGTTGACGAATCCGGAACAGAACGGGGCGCGGTGGCCGAGGATGACGACGGGCGTGCCGCAACGGCGGAGTTCCTCGTAGATGGGCGCGGTCGGCTCCATCCGGTAAACGGGCGAGACGAAGATGCCATCGGCGCGGCGGGCGATCAACCGGCGGAGGACGGCTTCCTCGCGCTCGGGCTTCCCGAGGGACTGCGTGTAGACGAGGTCGTAGCCGAGTTCCTGGGCGCATTGCTCGAGCGCGAGCATGACGCGGGCGTAGATGGGATCGGTGGCGGCCGGGATCACGAGGCCGAGGAGGCGGCTGGTGCGGCTGCGCATGCCGCTGGCCCAAAGGTCGGGCACGTAGCCCATCTGCGCGGCGAGCGCCCGGACCCG
Source organism: Verrucomicrobiota bacterium (assembly GCA_025363585.1). GTDB lineage: Bacteria > Verrucomicrobiota > Verrucomicrobiia > Limisphaerales > UBA9464 > UBA6176. The sequence goes on from JANYDN010000004.1 coordinate 4,451, forward strand.
CGCCTTGGTGGCCGCCGAGAGATCGGGTTTGTCCCGAAGTGCCTTCGAGACCGTCATGACGGACACCCCGGCGGCGTTGGCGATTTCCTTGAGGCGGACCATATGCGTTGCAGGGCCGCCCGGGTGCCGGTCGGCCGGACACGTGTTCCCGGAAACGGCCTCCGTGACAAGCCTACACGTTCGAACCGCTCCAACCGAATTTCTGCCGGAGCGTCCCGAAAAAGCTGGCGCCCTCGAGCCGCAGCAACCTCACGGAGCGCTGGGAGCGGCGGATGGTGACGGTGTCGCCCGCGCTCAGTTCGCTGAGTTGCTGGCCGTCGCCCGCGAGCGTCGCGAGCAGGCGCGTGCTCAGGAGCTTGACGCGCACCGTGGAACCAAGGCTCAGGACCAAGGGTCGGATCGACAGCGTGTGCGGGCAGATCGGCGTCAGCGTGAGCACCTCGGCGTCGGGGCTGACGATGCCGCCGCCGGCGGCCAGCGAGTACGCGGTCGACCCGGTGGGCGAGCACGTGATGAGCCCGTCGCAGCGGTAGCGCGTGAGCAATTCGTCGTTCACCTCGACCTCGACCTCGATCAGGCGCGACGCAAGGCCGCGGCTGAGAACGAAGTCGTTCAGCGCGATCTGCACCGACTTCTCCCGCCCGCGCTGGATCGTCGCCTCGAGCAACGCGCGTTCATCCAGGGTGAATTTCCCGGCCGGGATTTTGCGCAGCGACTCCGCGAGGTGCTTCGGGCTCACGCTGGTGAGGAAACCCAGCGTCCCGGTGTTGATCCCCAGGATCGTCACGGGCAATCCCGCCACTTGCCGCGCGATCCGCAACATCGTGCCGTCGCCGCCGAACACGAGGAGGAGGTCGACGCTCCGGGCAAGGTCGTCGAAACTCCGGGCGACCTCGATCCCCTCGGCGCCGAGCGAGGCCGTGTCCGGATCGCAATGCACGGTGCGGCGCATGCCGCGGAGCATCCGTGCCGTCCGGCGCAGCAGCAGCGGGCCGTGTGTCTTCTCGGGATTGGCGACGAGCCCGACGCGGCGGATGGAATCGGCGAGGGTTTTCACGGGTGGCGCTCGAGGTGGACGAGGAATTCTTTGTTTCCGGCCGGGCCGATCAAGGGGGATTCCACGATGCCGTGCCAGACAAAGGCCGGGAGATCGGATGCAACGAA
>JANYDN010000014.1 GCA_025363585.1 Verrucomicrobiota bacterium
TTCGACGCGCCGCAATTCGTGCTGCTCAACCTCGCGGTCGGCGGGCATTGGCCCGGCGTTCCGGACGGGACGACGGAGTTTCCGCAGCGTCTCCTCGTCGACTACGTGCGGGTCTATGCCCGCGAGCCGAAATCATGATCACCTATCGAAACGGCAACGACCTCGACGTCGACCAAGTCATCGAACTCTACCGCGCGTCGACTCTCGGTGAGCGCCGCCCGGTCGATGACCGCGACCGGATGGGGAAGATGCTCCTCAACGCGAACCTCGTGGTCACCGCGTGGGACGGCGACCTGATGGTCGGCATCGCGCGGAGTGTCACGGACTTCGTGTATTGCACGTATCTGTCGGATCTCGCGGTGCGGGAATCCCACCAGCGCCAGGGCATCGGCAGGGAATTGGTCGAACGCACGCGGGCGGCCGGGGGTGCCGCGACCATCATCCTGCTCGCCGCCCCGAAGGCCGTGGGCTACTACCCGCGGATCGGGTTGGAGCCGCATCCATCGGCATGGATGCTTCCCGCGCGGACAACCGGTTCCTGACCGCGCCGGGCCGGTTCACTCGACCGGCTTCACGCGGCGCACCAACCAGAGCGTGAGGAACGCGGAAGCGACCGCGATCCAACCGAGGATGTCGTAGTGCTGGAGGCGACCGTCGGCCGACTTGACCACCAGCGTGCCTCCCAATGACGAGCTGATGCCGGCCGCGAGATCGCGGACACAACTGCTCAGGCTCATGTAGGCACCGCGGTCGTGGCGCGTCACCGCGAGCGAAAGGATGGCCTGTCCCGGGACGAAGCGTCCACTGGCCACCACAAAGTACGACCCCGAGACCGCGATGATCGCGAACGCGGGAAGCGCCGGCGGCAACGCGATGCCGAGCGTCACGGCGCACGCGGCAAAAACGAGGATCGAGAACACCCGGACGCGGCCGTGGGAATCCGCGAGCCGGCCGATCCATGGACCGGTGAACGCGGAGAGGCCGCCCCCGACGAGGTACACGACGGGAATGAGTTTGTCGGAAAGCCCGAGATTGCCGACGAGGTGGGGCGTGAGCAGCGGGATGATCGCGAAGTGTCCGAACACCAGCGTGGCCATGAACAGGAGTCCCCAACCGGCGTTGGGATTGCGGAGCAACGCGACGAACCTTCCGAGTCCCGGGACGTGGTCGCCCTCGAGGTGCCCGCGCACGGGAGGGAGGTAGCGCCAGAGCAAAATCCAATTCACCGCGGCGAGTCCCGCGAGGAGGAAGAACGGTGCCTCCCACGTGAAGCGCTGGGCGAGGTAAAGGCCGCAGGGAACCCCGACCGCGGCCGCCGCCGAGAAGGCGGTCATGATGATGCCCATGGCCGCGCCCCGCCGCGCGGGCGGCACGATGTCGCCGACGATCGACATGACGGCGGTGCCGGCGACGCCGCCGAAGAGTCCGCAGATCGCGCGCGCGAGCAGGAGCGCGCCGGGCGAATGGGCGAGGGCGCATGCAAGCGTGCCCAGCGCGAAGCCCGCGTAGAACACCAGCACCATCGTGCGGCGGTCATGCCGATCCACGAACGGTGCCATCACGAACCCGGCAATGCCCGCGACGATCGTGTACACCGAGACGAGGTGGCTGAACTGGGCCGGACCGATGCCCCATTCGCGCATCAATTGCTGTCCCAGCGGCATCATGATCATGAAGTCCATGATGTGCGTGAACTGCACCGCGGCGAGCAGTTGGAGGAGGAAACGTTCGGACGGGGATTTCATCCGTGGGAGCGGACCCAATCACAGGCGCGGTGCGCGGGGAAGCGCGCAGCGGCGGTTTCGGGCTTTATCACCGCGGCCTTTCGCGCATGGTCCGATCCATGATTCCCCGCGGTCCGTTTCACCGGTCGGTGCGTCGCGTTGCCGTCGTCGCGTTGTCGTTGGCATTTTGTGCGGGCGCCATGGTTCCGGTTCGCGCCGATGCGTTGTCCGCCGCGGCCACCGAGAAGGCCGCGAAGGCGGCCGACGCTTTCCTCGCGATGCTCGACGAGGGACAGCGCAAGGCCGCGGTGTTCGCATTCGACGACGAGGCGCAACGCGCGCGGTGGTCGAACCTTCCCGTGTCGATGGTCAAACGCGCCGGACTCCGAATGGGCGATTTGAAGCCGGAGCAACGCGACGCCGCACTCCGCGTGGTCGCCGCCGTGCTGAGCAAATCCGGATACGAGAAGATCGCCGCGATCGTCGAGGCCGACGAGGTGTTGAAGGAAGGTTCCAAGGGAGGCCCCGCCTTCGGTCGCGACGAGTTCTTCGTCTCCTTCGTCGGCAAACCCTCCGCCACCGAACCGTGGATGCTCCAGTACGGAGGGCACCATCTCGCGGTCAACGCCACGCTCCATGGCGACCAAGGCGTGCTGACGCCGACCCTGATCGCGGCGCAACCCGCGTCGTACGTCCGCAACGGCAAGACGATCCGCCCGATGGCCACCGAGATCGACATTGCCTTCGCGCTCGTGAATTCCCTGACGCCCGAGCAGAAATCGAAGGCCGTGATCGGCGCCAAGTTCACGGATCTGGTGTTGGGGCCCGGCCGAGATGGAAAATCCATCGTGCCCGAGGGCGTGAAGGGATCCGCGCTCGACCCGCGCCAGCGGAAGTTGCTCGTCGAGCTCGTCGCGCAATGGGCGGGAATCGTCAACGAGGCGTCCGCCGCCCCGCGGCTCAAGGAGATCGAATCGCATCTCGACGACACGTGGTTCGCGTGGAGCGGCCCGACCCAACCGGGAAGCGCCGCGTACTTTCGCGTTCAGGGACCCACCGTCGTGATCGAGTTCGCCCCGCAAAGCCTTGGAGGCGATCCGAACAACCATATCCATAGCATCTACCGCGACCCGACGAACGAATACGGACGCAAGCCCACGGGCCGGTGAAACGGATCCTGTCCTGCGCGCTCGCGATCCTTGCCGCGTGGCATGCCAGCGCGCATCGCCTCGACGAATGCCTGCAGGGCACCTTCATTCTCGTCGCGTCCAACCGCGTGTCCGTCGAGTTGGACCTGACCCCCGGCGTCGCCGTCGCCGACGGCATCCTCGCGATGGCCGACACGGATCGCGACGGCGTCGTGGGCCCCGCGGAATCCACGGCGTTCGCCTCGATGGTTTTGCGGTCGTTGACGCTGGGCGTGGACGGGATTCCGAGGCCGCTGGCATTGGTCGGAACGGCATTTCCATCCGCCGCCGAACTGAAGACGGGCAACGCGGTGATCCAACTCGAGTACGAGACCGCGGCGATTGATTTGTCCGTGGGAAAACACCGGTTGGAATACACGAACCGATGGGAGCCCGTCCGGAGCGTCTATCTGGCGAATGCCCTGATGCCGACGCACCATTCGGTTCACGTCACCGGGCAACGCCGCTCCACGAACCAAGCGGAGCTGACCGTCGAACTCGAGGTGGACGCCGGGCTTCGCTCCGCGACGACCACGCCGCACGGCTCGGTCTGGCCGAAGGTCGTGGTCCCGATTGCCGCGGCGCTGGCGTTCGGCGCGTGGCTCAGGGCGTCACGACGCGGATGCGGAAAAACCTGATGTCGGTCCCGAACGGGATCGAGATGTCCGCGTGCTCGTCCTTCGCCGGAAAGTACGTCCGGTTTTCAGCGACATCGACCGCCGTCCAGACGGGTTTCGAGATGTTGTCGGAACCCTCGACGACGAATCCACGGTTGGCCTTGCGGGTGAACCGGAGCCGGATGCCTTTGTCATCCCGAACGATGTCCGGCACCCATCGGTCGAGGCGATCCAACGGGGAGGTCCCCAAAAGGAATTCGTCGTGATTCGTCAATCCGTCGCCATCGAGATCCAATTGGGGATCTCCGAAAGAGGCGAGATTTTCGGCGCCGAATTGGTTGGTCGCCCATTGGAGATAGGTTTGGCGGTCGGGAAGATCGTCCGTGATCCACTTCTCCATCAACCCGACGATCCCCGTGTTCACCACGTACGTGCCGAGCGGCGGCATGTGCAGCGGACCGAGACCCGAAAGACGGATGTACATCGACGATTGGGAGGGATCGCCCGACGCGATGATCTGGGTATGATCCGAGTCGATCTGGTGGAGCGCCAGCGTGTCCACGATGCCGGCTTGATCGAGCGGCGTCGAAAGCCGTGCGTCCCAAGTGGCGCGGGTCGCGGCGCCGGGTTGGTGGCATTGGACGCAATTCGCGGCGAGGAATCCCTTGATGCGCGATTCGCGGCTCCAGGACTCGTCATTCAGGGCCGGGATGCGCGGGAGCGCATTCGGGCGGGTCGTCGGAGAAAAACCGGCGAAGTAGCCGGCGTCGTTCATCAGGTCGAGGAGGTTGCGCCGTGTCCCGCCCGCGTCGGCGTCGTGGTTCAATTGCGCGGTGTTGAAGGAGAGTGAATGCCCGGCCACCTCGGTGTGGCAGGCGAGGCATTCGCCGCGGCTCGGGAATCGCCAGTGTTGGAGACCGACGCCATTGGTTCCCGCGATCTCGATGTCCGTCTCGGCGCCCTCGGGCGGGACCAACAACGCGTCGGTCCCCTGGTCGTTCCATCGGTACGTCGCCCCATAGACGCCTTCATCGGTCTTCACGAGCACTCGGGTCTCGAGACGCCGCGTCGTGCCCGGGCGGTTGGCGTCGATGGGATACTCGAAGTGTTTCACCCAGACGGTTCCCTGCGGCGCCTTCCACGGCTGGTCGGCCGAGAATTCGATTTTGTCCGCGGCGCGTGGCACGCAGAACCAGCGCGTCTTGACGGCGTGGTCCGACCAAAACAACTGGTTCACGTCGTAGGGCACGAACCCGGCATTCGCCCTCAGCGCCGCCAGGTCGGAGAAGATGCCCGTCTCCGACAAACGCCCCGGCAACGGATCGCCGGGCAGATCGAATCGCACGATGCGCGCGAGCCCGGTCAGGCCACCCATCAACACGTCGCCCGAAGCGGGGTCGACGCCGAGCGTGGTCACGCCCGACCACCACACGACTTCCTGCGGGGGCGCATGGCCGCCGTTGGGCAGCGGTCGCATCTGGCTGACCTCGCCCGCGAAATCCGCGAACAGGTAGGTCCCGTCGAATTCGGGATGGCGCGCGCCGCGATAGAACAGGCTGCCCGTGATCGCCAATCGCCCGTCCGTGTGCTCGTACTCGTAGATGGGATCCGTCAGGCCCTTTTCCGGAACCCAGAACGGCCACGGCTTGGTGCCTTCCTTCATGAACCAGCCGTAGTGCGCGCCCGGCGGGATGATGTTCACTTCCTCGCGCGAGGCGTCGCCCACGTCGTTGCAGTAGATCGTGCCTTCCACGGGATCGATCGAGAACCGCCAGGGATTCCGGAGGCCGATCGCGTAGAACTCACCGCGGATGTGGTCCACGTCGAGGGTGATCGGCAACACGTCGTCGCCGATCATGTAGTTGGTCCGGTGGAGGAAAGGGTTGTCCGCGGGCACGAGATACGTGCCGGGAAACACGGCGGGATGCGGGCTGGGCGCCACGCTCCCGGGCCGCATGTCCGGATCGATCTTCATGACCGCGCTGAAAAAATTGTGGTCGAAGAGGCCGGCGTTTTCGTAGCCCACCGCGTAGCCCTCGTCGCCCAGGGAGACGAAAAGATAACCGTCCTTGTCGAAATGGGTGTCGCCGGAATTGTGCCACGGATGCCGGTCGACCTGCGAGATCATGGGCTGCTCGCTTGCCTCGAGACCACGGTTGGGATTCGCCGGATCGACATGGAAACGCGAGAGGCGGTTGTGGACGTTGGTCGTGCCCGGTTCCTTCCAGGAATAGAACACGAAGAACTGTCCGTTCGTCGCATAGCCCGGGTGGAACACCATGCTGCACAGCCCGTGCTCTTCTCCCTCGCCGGTCCGCGTCCGCGCGGTGATGTCGAGGAACGTCTCCACCTTGGGATTCGTCAGATCGGGGATCACGCGCACCAGACCCGGCAGTTCCGCGACAAAAAGGCGGTTCGTCTCGCCGCGGGGCGCGGTGATCGTGACGACCGTGTTGGTCAGTTCGCCAGGGAGGAATTCTTCGTAGGAGTAGGCGGTCCCGGGTGTTTTCGCGGGCAACTTCAGGGAAGCGCTGTCGACCCTTTGAAATCCCGTGGGCGCTCCCGCCCCGGCCTCCCGAGACAGGAAGGCCAATGACGCGGCGAGCAATAGACCCCGGCTCCAAATGAATTTGCGTATCCGTTTCTTCATCTCCGCGCGAATCGGGGCGCCTGTGCCCAGGACCGCCCCGCTCAACAGCCTCGCAGCAGGAGACGTGCGCGTCTCGCCCTTGGTTGCAAAGATTTCTCCGGGGCGTTTGGATCGGTCCCGTTCATGGCAGCCGTCCCGATTTCCGTCGTCGTCCGCACCCTCGATGCCGAGGCCGGGCTTCGCGAGCTCCTGCCGTCGCTCCGATTGGACCCCCGCGACGAACTCGTGGTGGTCGATTCGGGCTCGAAGGACCGTTCGCTCCAGATGGCGCGCGAGGCCGGCGCGCGCATCGTGTCGATCGACGCGGCGCGTTTCACCTACGGAAGATCCCTGAACGTCGGCTTCGCGGCGGCCACGCGGGAATGGATCCTGGCGCTGAGCTCGCATGTGGTCCCCGTCCGGCCCGATTTTCTGGAGGTCTATCGCCGCGCGGTGGCGCGTTTCCCGGCCGGGGTGGTCGCGGCGGCGGGACCCTTGGTCCGGAACGATGGCGAGCGTGGCATGACCGGCGGAATCACGTTGTACGAGGGCGAGGA